>CAYPZH010000118.1:0-9235 GCA_964415205.1 uncultured Actinomycetota bacterium
GTCGGCGCTCTCCTCGAATATGATCATCCCCCCGGCGCCGGCGGCATCAGCGATCCTGATCATGCTCCCCAGGTTACCGGGGTCCCGCACTCGGTTGGCTAGCAGAACGGTCGCCGCTGCAGAGGCGCATATCTTCTCCACCTCTACATGGAGCAGCGGGGACACGGCGATGATCCCCTGCGGGGTGACCGTGTCCGCCAGGCTTGCGATGACCTCGTCGCTGGCTTTCAGGATGGGTACGCAGCGCGCCCTAATGATGTCCCCGTAAGCTCCCAGGGCCTCCCGGCCCCTTTCATTCGCGATGATGCACTCGGGCGCACGGGGCGATCTCAGTGCCTCCGCCACGCACTGCAATCCCTCCACGAGGAAAAGGCCTTCCCGGTAACGGAAGTCCCGCTTGCGCAGGCGTCGGTACCGCCTGATGCGCTCGTTCTTCGGGCTCTCGATCACACCTGGCAGGCGAACCCCATCAGGCACTCGCCTCCTTTACCTGCGATTCCTTTTCCAGCCGGTCCTTGGCTTTCTTGACCAGCTCAGCAAAGGAGGCGGGGTCGGACACGGCCATCTCGGCCAGCATCTTGCGGTTTACCTCCACCTCCGCCAGCTTCAGACCCTGTATGAACCTACTGTAGGATATGCCGTTCTGCCTGGCAGCAGCGTTGATGCGCGCGATCCACAGACGCCGGAAATCCCTTTTCCTGGCACGCCGGTCGCGGTATGCGTATTGCAGCGAATGCATGACCTGCTCGTTGGCACTGCGGTAAGACCTGCTGCGGGCGCCGCGGTAGCCCTTGGCCATGCTCATCACTTTCTTTTTCCTTTTCTTTCTGGCTACGGAATGTCTGGTCCTGGACATGCCCTTTCAGTCCTTTCCTGCTTATGGTATAGGCGGCAGATGGCGGCGGTTGTCTCACCCCTGCCGCAAAAGCTTCTTCACGCTGGAGACGTCGCTTTCGGCCACCTCGGCCTTGACGCGGTAGGAACGCTTGCGGGTCGCGCTCTTCTTGGAGAGCAGGTGGCTCCCGTATGCCTTCCTGCGTCTCAGCTTGCCGCCGCCGGTTATCTCAAACCTCTTGGCCGCCCCCCGGTGCGTCTTCATTTTTGGCATTCTTTCCTCCGTCTTTTTTTGCCGCCGCAAGCGGCGCCATTATCATCTGCATGTTGCGCCCGTCCAGCTTGGGCATGGACTCAACCGTTCCCAGCTCCGCCAGTTCGCTGGCTATCTGCTCCAGGAGATTCCTTCCCAGCTCCGTGTGACTCATCTCCCTGCCCCGGAACATGATGGTCACCTTGACCTTGTAACCGGAGCTAAGAAACCTCTCGATGTGCTTGCGCTTGATCTCGTAGTCGTGCCGGTCGATCTTCGGGCGCAGTTTCATCTCCTTGTAGTTGACCACGCTCTGTTTCTTGCGCGCCTCCTTCATCTTCACCGTCTGCTCGTAGCGGTACTTGCCGTAGTCCATGATCTTGCAGACGGGGGGCTGTGCCTGCGGTGCTACCTCCACCAGATCGAGGTCCATCTCCTCGGCCATTGCCAGGGCTTCCTCCAGGGGCTTGATGCCGATCTGGTTGCCGTCCGGTCCTACGAGGCGTACTTCCCTGGCCCTGATCCCCTCGTTAACGCGCGCGTTCTTGTCTATCTGGCATCCCTCCTTACACAAATGAAAAGGATAGCGGCCTTTCCCCGCTATCCACGGGAACCTTCCCTTTTTTACCCTGTCAGCACCGCGGCCGCAGGGTGAGAAGCCGAACCGCTTCTGCTTCGCTGATCGAGTATTTCAAGCATGAAGTATAGTGTATAGCCCGGGCGCAGGCAACCGTTCAACCCATCGCCACCTCGTTCAGGTCCGTCGTCTTGCGGGCCTGCGATGCCTTGTCCTGCCTGTGCAGGGGGAGGAGGATGGTGAAAGTCGTGCCCTTGCCCACGGTGCTGCTGGCCCAAAGCTCCCCGCCGTGTGCGTTAACCAGTTGCTTGCAGATACAGAGCCCCAGGCCGGTGCCGCTCTCTTGCCGCGTCGAAGAGGAGTCCACCTGGTAGAACTTGTCGAAAATGCGCGGCAGGTCCTGGGGCGAGATCCCGATGCCGTTGTCCGAGACCCTCACCAGGCAGTCGCCCCCCATCACGCCCGCCTTTACGGACACCTCCCCTTTTTGCGGGGTGAATTTGATAGCGTTATGTATCAGATTTGTGAACACCTGACCCAGGCGTTCGCTGTCCCCGCTGATGTGCGGAAGGTCTTCCGCTATCTCCATGTGTATGACGATTTTCTTTTCCTCGGCCATGTTCTCCAGCTGCTGTATGACCCCGCCCACCACCTGCGCGAGGTCGACCGGCTCGTGCCGCACATCTATCATCCCCGCCTCTATCCTGGAGAGGTCCAGGAGGTCGTTAATAAGCAAGGTAAGCGATTCGCTCTGTCTCTGCACCACGTCCAGGTAATGGCGCTGCTTCTCCGTGACCGGTCCCACCCTCTCCGCGGCCAGCAGCCTGACGAAACCCATTATCGACGTGAGCGGGGTCTTGAGTTCGTGCGACACGATGGAGATGAAATCCGACTTCAAGCGGTCCAGCTCCACAAAATCGGTGATATCGTGCAGCAGTATCACCGCTCCCGTTACCTCACCTTCCGTGTCCACGAGGGGAGCCCAGAACACCTCGAAGAATATGGGAGGCTCGGTGGCCATATGCATCTCGCTCTTCACGCTCTCCCCTCCCGCCAGCACCTTCTCCAGGGCATCGCGCAGGCTTACGTCCTTGAACTCGATGCGGTGGCGGGAGCCGGAGATGATCTCACGCAGGTAACGCTCGTGGTACGGTTCCTGCAGCCCCATGAGCCGTACCACGAAGGGGTTGGCCAGAACCAGCCTGGCCTCCTGGTCGATGACCATTAGTCCGTCAGTGAGGCTGTTGATGATGGTCTCTATCTTCGTCTTGTCCTCCAGGGTACGGCGATAAAGACCTGCTTTCTCGAGTGCCAGCGCCACCTCGCTGGAGAGGGTGAGGAGGAGCCGTACCGCATCATCGTCGAAAGCACCCTCGCTCCCGGAAAAGCAGCACAGCACCCCGACGACGCTGGCGCTGGCGAAAAGGGGGACGGCCACCATGGAAGCGAAACCCGTGCCCTCGACATATGCCTGGAAGCGCGGCTCTTCCCGGGCGTCTCTCAGCACGACCGGGAAGACCGCAGACGCCGAGAGGAAGAGCGGGTTTTCCCCGTACCTGCTCAGAAGCTTGTCCGCTTCTTCGCCGGAGACCCCCCGGCTAGCCCTCACGCCCAGGACACCGCCGGGATCGAAAGTCGCGACCACGACGGCGTCGTTATCCACGAGCTTACAGGTGTTTTCGATGAGTATGGAGATCATCTCCTCCTCATCCAGGGTCGAGGCCAGACGCAAAGACACGGCATAGAGGGCGGACATCTCCCTGCGTTTGGTGTCCGCCCGGTCATAGAGGCTGGTCAAAGTCTGTTTCTCTCTCTCCTGTTCGCGAGCCTTGTTGATTACGAAGGTCACGCCGAGGGCGATGATCATGAATATGGGGACCGCCATGGTCATGCTCTTGAGTGTCTCGACGGAGATCAGCTCGTAGGTGACGGGCGCGAAGTACATGGCGCATGTGACCGTGGTGATGAGCATGGTCTCCAGGAGCTCGAAGTAGGCTGCCGAGAAGATGATCACCGCCATGAAGAGCAGGGATATGCTGCTCTCGCTCCCACCGGTCATATAGACCATCGATGCGATAAGGATGTCCGTGGACAGCATGAGGAGGAAGAACGCGACCGGATGATAACCCTCGTAGGGGAAATAGCGGTGCCCCAGAAAAACCAGCGCCGAGAAGACCACGAAACCATAAAAGACCGGGGTCCTGCTTTGCTCCGAATACGGCAGCACGAAGACCATGGTCGCCACGATGATGGTGAGCCAGAAGATGGAGGAGATGAAACGGGTGGAGGAGAGCAGCATACGCACGCTATCGCGCTGCCCCGTAACGGCGGCGGCCTGTGCCGGCTCCTTCGCCTTGGTCAACCATCTACGGGCCAAAGGTCGCTCCGTTCCCTCAATCCCTGCGGCGCCGGTCGAAGACCACGTTGCTGCCCTCCATGTCCTTGGCGTATTTCTTCAGTTCCGCCGCTATCTGCGCCACCTTCCCGGGATGGTCGAGCACGCGGTAAGTATTGTGTACGACGGCGACGCTTATAGTCATGATGGGGAATGTGTTGATCCTGCCCTGGCGGTCGGTGCTGACGATACATCCCCGCAAGCGGTCCTCCGGCTCGTACAGGTCTGGTATGTTCTCGTCGAACTGCTTGATGATCTCCTGGGCGATCAGGGGCGCCCTTTCCATCTCCGTAACCACGATGAAGTCGTCTCCCCCGATATGGCCGACGAAATCCTCCCGCGCGCCGTACTTGGACAGGGAGTCCAGGATCACCCGCGTGGTCATCTTGATGACATCGCTTCCGGCCAGGAAGCCGTAACGGTCGTTGTAGGACTTGAAGTCATCCAGATCGATGTAGCACACCGCGAACTTGGCGCCGGAATCGATGCGTGCGATTATGGTCTCTTCGATGGCCCGGTTTCCGGGCAGTCCGGTCAGCGGGCTCGCCTCGCTGTCGCGGATGGTGCGACGCAGATGCATGCTTATCCTCGCTTCCAGTTCCAGGGGATCGAAGGGCTTGACGAGGTAGTCGTCCGCTCCCATCTCCATGCCCCTCAGCTTGTCCTCCAGCATGCCCTTGGCGGTGAGGAGGATTATGGGGATATGGCTGGTCAGGGCTTCCCCGCGCAGGCGCAGGCATACCTCCAGTCCGTCGAGATCAGGCATCATCACGTCCAGCACTACGATGTCGGGCCTCTCGCTCGAGCATATCTCCAGTGCTTCCAGGCCGTTTCTCGCCTCTATGGGTTCGTACTTTATGCTGCCCAGCGTCTCTACGATGAGCTCGCGGATGTTGGGGTCGTCGTCGACCACCAGTACCTTGAACCTCCTGCCGTTATGGAATGTATCGACCGAGCCGCCCTTCAATATGTTCTCGAACAACGCTTCGCCTCCACTCCCATACCGCTCGCCGACGGAATGCGCGCGGCGGTTAGATGCCGGCGACTCGCGGCCGTACTCTTCACCATCATCGCGCGTGATCATCTGTTGATCGGATCACCTCCACAGTCGTCGATTATCTCCAGGAACACCTCCACGACCTCGGGGTCGAACTGACTGCCCGAATTCTTCTTCAGCTCCCCGATCGCCTTCTCCAGGGGAAGCGCGCGGCGGTACGGGCGGTCCGAGCGCATGGCCTCAAACGCATCGGCCACGGACAGTATGCGCGCGCACAACGGGATCTCCGTGCCCTTGAGGCCGTGGGGGTAACCATTGCCGTCGAATCGTTCATGGTGATGGAGGATGATGGGGCGGGGTCCCTGCAGGAATTCCACCGGCTCGACGATGCTCTCGCCGAGAACTGGGTGTGTCTTGACGTGAGAGTACTCCTCGCTGGTCAGGTCGCCGGGCTTGTTTAGCACCCTGCCCGCTATCCCGATCTTGCCGATGTCGTGCAGCGTAGCTGCGTACTTCAGTTTCTGCCTCTCTCTCTCGTCGAGGCGCATGGCATCGGCGATAAGGAGCGCGTACTCGGTGACCCGCTCCGAATGGCCGTGCGTGTACGGGTCCTTCACCTCGATCGCCTTGGCGAGGGCACGCACGGTGGAGAAATAGCTCCTCTCGATGTCCTCGTAGAGGCCTGCGTTCTCTATCGCCATGGACGCCTGAGCGGCAATGGCCCTCACCACCTCTACTTCCTCCACCTCAAGGTCTCCGGCCTCCCGGCAGGGATAAAAGAGCGCGAATACACCGCTCAGGCTGTCCTTCGCGCGCAGGGGAAACAGAAATACCGTGTCCACCCCGTGTTCGTACAAAAGCTCTGAGGGCGCAAGGCATCCCGCCTCGGCGGCGGAAAGGAACACCGGGTCTCCTTTACGCAGTGTCTCCACCTGGGACGGATGCAGGCTCTCTATGGTCATGCAGGCTCCGTACTCGTCGTCGTATAGGCTCTCCTCGATGAAGCCGCATTTTGCGGAGGGCTCGAAGCGCCCGGTTTCCTCGTCGCCCAGGTAGACCGCACACATCACCACCCCGCACAGGTCCACGGTCATCTGCACGACCCTCTCGAGTATCTGCCCGAGGTCCAGGGTGGAATTGATGACCCTGGTTATCTCGAGCAGCGCCACCGTCTCCTTTATCTTGCGCTGTTCCCGCTGGTGTAGATACGCGTTCTCCAAGGCAACGGCCAGGCGGTTGGAGAACCTCATGGCGAGCTCCGTCAACTCGGGCACGAACACCCTGTCCTCACGGTCGTCGGTCATGATGATCACGCCGGTGGTCCTTCCCCTGACCACCATGGGCAGCAGGAGAATTGATCCTGCAGCGACGCCGCCCATGAGGGCTGCAAATGACGGACTGCCATCACCCCGGCGCTCCCAGTAGGGCTCTCTCTCTTCCATCAGCGCTCGCGATATATGCGGCTCGAGTTCCAGCGCCGGCACGTCCCCTTTCTTCGCGCACAGGTCGCCCTGTACCGCCGTGAGCTTACCCGGGTACTTGAGTTCGCAGAGGGTCGCACCTGCCATGTCCGTGATGCCCTTCAGCCGGGTAAGCCCCACCTTGGTGAGCGTAGGTGGGTCAAGGGTCGCCGCTATGGTGTCGGGAAAAGCGTCGATATCCCGCAGCTGCCTGGCCAGCCGTTCGTGCCGTTTCTCCTCCGCCTTCAGGTAGGATCCGAAAAACAGGGCCTGCGCGCGCAGCAGCCCGCTCCCCACGAAGCCGATGTCCCTGCTGCCGTCGAGGTTCTCGAAGGCGCTGTCGATGAGGGCCTGGCTGAACCTGTCAACCACCTGCCAGGAAAGTCCCCGCTCCGAGACGAGCTCCGCTACATCATTCAGCCTCTTGCGGGCTGAGGACATCTCGCTTTCGCTGCGGGCCATCGCCACGTCCAGGAGCATGGACATGATACTGCGCGGGCTGGTTCCGACGGCCGCCGGTTCCTCATCCTGGCAGTAGGGCAGGCTCTCAAGAGCCCTGGAAAGGACAACCTCCCGCTCTTCCGCAAGCAGGCCTCTACCCGCCCTGATGGACATGTGTACGTGTTTCTCCCTCATCTACAAAAGCGCTATCACTTCTATACGTTTATCGGCATAGTCACGCAGCCCGTTTAACCTGAGCCAAGCGCTTTTGAGCGCCCGCGTCATTGAATATCCGTGGGAACGGAAAGAAACTGTGCTGGAGAACACCGGAAACCACCCGAACGGGCATCATTGGCGGGTCGGTCTGAAGCGGGTGATCGCGCATACGTGCAGCTAAACGGTCTTCAGCCTGTACGGGTGTCGCCTGACTATGAGACTACATGTCCTGCTGACAAGGGGTATGGGCTAGACATGCTTCTGTGCTGCCACTAAGCCCGGGAACTACGGTGTCGGTCGGAGCGACCGCGTGCTCCGGGGTTTCTTCTGCCTAATAAGCTGTACGCGAGGAGCGCAGACCGTTACACCTTGGCCCGGGCGCCGGAAAAGCACATAAAGATGGCGAAGCCCCTACCCCTTGTCAGCCAAGGACTTGAGAAGATTCCCCATCTCCACGGCGGTAAGTGCCGCCTGCCATCCCTTATTGCCCTGCTTGGCGCCGGCGCGTTCTACCGCCTGCTCGATGGTATCGGCGGTGATGATGCCGAACGCCGTGGGCACGCCGTGGTCGAGGCTCACCCTTGCGATACCCTTGGAGACCTCGGAGGCGACATACTCAAAGTGCGGGGTGCCGCCGCGTATAACCGCGCCCAGGCATATCACGGCATCGTAACGGCCGCTCGCTGCGAGCCGGGAAGCCATCAGCGGTATCTCGAAGGAGCCCGGGACCCAGGCGATGTCCACATTCTCCATATCCGCGTCGTGGCGTTTCAGGGCATCGAGCGCACCGTCCAGAAGGCGCGTGCTGATGAACTCGTTGAAGCGCGCGATTACGATGGCGAACTTAAGCCCCGTGGCTACCAGGTGCCCTTCAAAGGTCGGCATTGCTCTCTCCTTTCCCTAAAGATCAAGGATGTGGTCGAGTTTATCCTTCTTCGCCTTGAGGTAAGCCAGGTTCTCTTCGCACGGCTCTATCACCAGGGGTATACGCTCTACCACCTTAAGGCCGTAACCCTCCAGTCCGACCCTTTTTGCCGGGTTGTTGGTCATGAGCCGCATGGTCGTGAGCCCCAGGTCGGAGAGTATCTGCGCCCCGATGCCGTAATCGCGCGCGTCGGGCGGGAAACCCAGCTCGATATTGGCCTCGACGGTGTCCTTTCCGTCCTCCTGCAGTTCGTAGGCCCTGAGCTTGTGAGTGAGGCCTATGCCCCTGCCCTCGTGCCCGATGATGTAGAGGAGCACCCCCTCGCCCTCCTCCTCTATCATCTGCAGGGCCAGACGAAGTTGCAGCCCGCAGTCGCAGCGCAACGACGAGAAGACATCTCCGGTCAGGCACTCCGAGTGCACCCTGACCAGGACGTTCTCCTTGCCCTCGACGTCCCCTTTTACCAGGGCGATTAGCGAATGGCCGTCGATGAGCGACTCGTATCCCACCGCGCGGAACTCACCGTACGCGGTGGGCAGGCGGACCTCGGCCGTGCGTCTAACCAGGGTCTCGATGCGGTTGCGGTAGCGTATGAGGTCCTCGATGGTCGCCATCTTGAGCCCGAACCTCTTCTTGATCTCGGCCAGCTGCGGTACCCGCGCCATGGTCCCGTCGTCGTTCATGATCTCGCAGATCACGCCAGCCGGGAAAAGGCCCGCCAGGCGCGCCAGGTCCACCGCGGCCTCGGTGTGTCCTGCCCTGCGCAGAACCCCGCCGTCACGGGCGCGCAGGGGGAAGACGTGCCCCGGCCTGGATATATCCTCCGGACGCGTGGCGGGGTCGAGTACGGTCTGTATGGTCACCGCGCGGTCGTACGCGGATATGCCCGTGGTGATCTTTCCCTTGGCCCCGATGGAAACGGTGAAGGCGGTCTCGTGGGTCGAGGTGTTGTTGCTCACCATGGGGTGGATGTTCAGCTCGTCCAGCCGCTCCCCCGTGCAGGGCATGCAGATCAGCCCGCGGCCGTGCTTGGCCATGAAATTGACGGCGTCGGGCGTGACCTTCTCCGCCGCCATGAGGAAATCACCCTCATTCTCACGGTCCTCGTCGTCCACCACGATGATGATCTTCCACTCG
>CAYPZH010000119.1:0-9224 GCA_964415205.1 uncultured Actinomycetota bacterium
GGGTCGGGGCTGCGCGTGGCCATGAAGGACCTGGAGATAAGGGGGGCGGGCAACCTGCTGGGGGCGGAGCAGCACGGTCACGTGGAGGCGGTGGGTTTCGAGCTCTACTGCCGCATGCTCGCGGAGGCCGTGGACGAGCTACGGGGGGTGAGCCGCCCCCGCACCTCGGAGGTGACCATCGACCTCCCCCTGCGCGCCTTCATCCCGCCGGAGTACGTGTCGCGGACCTCGCGCCGCATCGAGCTCTACCGGAGGCTGTCGGAGGCGGCAGGCCTAAGCGAGTTAGACGAGCTGGAGCAGGAGGCGCGGGACCGCTACGGCCCGCTGCCCCCGGAGGCTGAGAACCTCTTCAGGGTGGCGCGCCTTCGGCTGGCCTGCCGGGCTTCGGGGGTGAGGGAGGTGGGCCGCGACGGCGACGCCGTCGTCCTCCGCCTCGGGGGCGTGGCGGGGGCGGAGGGACTGCTGTCGGAGGCGGGTGCCGGAGGCCGCTCCTGGATGGCGTCACGCTACCGCCGGAACCTGCAGGAGCTCATCCTTTACTTCGCCAGGGGTTCGTGGCCCGAACGCGGGCGCGAGTACCTGGAGGATATCACCGCGTTGCTGCAGGGAGCAGCCGGGGGACACGGCCCCGCAAACGTATCGCGCCGTTGAAGCCGGATCGCCCCACCCTAGCGGCAGGCGACACTAAGCCCCTTATGCAGGGACTTTAGGCGTCGCCCCCCCTCCTCCCCTGGGCGCCTGAAACGCTTTTAGCACAGGCGAATGATAGATAATCTCAAACCCGTATTTTTTATACAGATTATGAAGGATTATTTTCTTGCCTTGGTGAAATATCTGTTTGAACACCTATAAGTGTATCGTGTGTGGCAAAAAACGGAGATGATATGCGTAAGACGGCGAGCGGCGGCCTGAGGGTCCCCGAAGACGGCCGGGACGAGAAGGGGGGCGCGGGAGACACCGCCGATGCCTGGCTCAAGTTGGTGGGGGGAACGGAGGGGGCGGGCGAAGCGACCGGGTCCGGCGCGTCCGGCGGCGGCCGGGGATGCCGGGGAAGAAGAACGGACACGCGAGGGCTGCGCCTAAAGGGCTTCGTCAAGCGGTTCATGGGCGAGACCAGCCTGTGGTCTTTACTGCAGAAGGCCAGGTTCCACGCGCGCCGTCTGAAGAACACTCACGCCCAGTCCATCGCCAGGAAACGCATCTACCAGAGGTTGCAGTCCCCCGGGTTCTACGACGAGACCTACTTCGATGCCCCCAAGGACCCGCACAAGGTGAGCGGCTACGAGGAGGCTTACGCCGATTCCACCGAGTTCAGCCAGGTAGCGGAGCTCTCGCGCGAACTCTTCAGGCCCGCCAGGGTCCTGGACGTGGGCTGCGCCAAGGGATTCCAGGTGGGAGCGCTACGCTCCCTGGGCATTGAGGCCTGGGGCATCGACATCAGCGAATACGCCGTGAGGGCGGCCCCGCCGGAGGTATCCCCCTGGTTGAGGGTGGAGAGCTGCACCGGGATGGGTTTTCCCGCCGAGTCCTTCGACCTGCTGCTGGCTCTGGAGACCATGGAGCACATCCCGCCCGACGACATCCATATGACCATCCGGGAGCTGTACCGCGTGGGCAGCAAGTGGCTGTGGGCCAGTATCCCCTGCATGGGGGAGAACCGCTACGGCGCCGACGGCCACGTGGAGGGAAAGATAAACGAGGACCACCTGGACCTCTACCGCCGCAACGTCATCGACCGCGCCCCCCTCAAGCACCTCATCCTGGACATCAACGGGTATCCCCTCCACGGCCACGTGACCATAGCCTCTTTCGACTGGTGGACCGCGGCCTTCAACGAGGGGGGCTTCATCCGCAGGGGAGACCTGGAGAGGGTGATAAACGAGAGGTTGCCCTCGGCCCGCGTGGAGTTGAGGAACTGCATGGTCTTCGAGAAAGCCGCCGCCAGCGCGCAAGGCGTCCCTTTCGGCGTGGGGAGGGAATGGCCGTTCTCGATGGCGGCGGCGGGCACGTGGGAGACGGAGCCGGTGTTCATACCCGCCGGCGTCCATTACGTCGACCTGAGGGTGGCGGTGGCGGGTATGGCCAAGAGCGCCGAGCCCCTGCAAAGGGCCCTGTATTGCGAGGGCCTTTCCGGCGGGGGGGAGAGGGTGAACTCATCCCTGGTGCTGAGCCTGCAAAACATACAGCGCATGACCAGGAGCGGGAGGCTGGATCTCTCCCTGGTCTGTTGCAGTGCCGGCGGCGAGGAGGTGCGCTTCCGGCTTACCATAATGCCCGACCTAAAGGCGGCGCCCCTGTACATCGCCACCGGACGCCTGTACAGGCTGGCCGGCTAGCCTCCGACCAGGGAAAAATACCACTTCTTTAGCTGGGCAAGCAAGGACCGGGCATAACAGTCGCAGAAGAGAAGGTGACCCACGCGGGTGTCCCCTATATGAAGACCCCAGACCGGGCTCCGGGGACCGGCCCGGAGCCACCTTCGTCTGCGCTGCGACCAGCCCGGGGAACTACCAGGTCGGCCGCAGTGAGGGCGCGGGCCATGCCCCTTTGATATCAAAAGGCTCGTGCGCAGCCGAGCGAGACCGTTACCTGGAGGCCACGGGCCTAGAAAAAGCGCCGGGGAGCGAGGACCGTTTGCCTCTGGCCCGGGGACGATGCTGATAGAATATAGGGGCCGAGAAAGGGCGGGCTATGAGCGGAAAAAAACCGGTAGTGCACGTGTTGGGACTGGGCCCCGGGCCCCTGGGGCTGGTCACTATGGATACCATACAGGCCATGCGGGAGGCGGAAGAGGTGCTGCTGCGCACGGCCCGCCACCCCTGCGTGGCCGAGCTGGAGGAGCGCGGCGTCCGTTTCCGCCCCCTAGACCACCACTACGAGAAAAGCGGCTCCATGGAGGAGGTCTATGCCGCCATCGCCGGCGAGGTAGTGGCGGAGGCGCGCAGGCGTGGGGAGGCCTGCTACGCCGTCCCCGGCCTGCCCGTGCTGGCCGAGCGCACGGTACAGCTGCTGCTGCGGGAGGACGTGGAGGTGCGCGTGCACGGCGCGGTCAGTTTCCTCGACGCCGTCCTGGCCGCGCTGGGGCTGGACGCGGTGGAGGGCCTGCTGGTGCTGGACGCCGACCGCCTGCTCCAGAAGGGCTACGGCATGCTCGACCCGCGCGTGAACACCCTCATCGCCCAGGTGGATTCCCGCCTAAAGGCGTCCGGGGTCAAGCTGGCCCTGCTGGAGCTGTATCCTCCCTCCCACGGCCTGCGCGTTGTGGGAGCGGCGGGCATGCCCGGGCAGCGGGTGGAGGAAGTGCCCCTGGAGGAACTCGACAGAGAGGAGCGCTTCGACCACCTCACCACCATCTTTCTGCCCGCGCTGCCGGAGGAGGGTATCTACGACTTCCAGCGCCTGCTGGACGTGGTGGCGCGGCTGCGCGCGCCTGACGGGTGCCCGTGGGACCGCAAGCAGACCCACGAGTCGCTGGCCCGCCACATGGTGGAGGAGGCGCACGAGGCGGTGGACGCCATCCGCCTGGGGGACTGGGACCACCTCTCCGAGGAGCTGGGGGACCTGCTGCTGCAGGTGGCCCTGCACGCCCAGCTGGCCTCGGAGCAGGGGACGTTCGACGCGCGCGACCCCCTGCGCCTGATCGTCGCCAAGCTGCTGCGCCGCCACCCCCACGTCTTCGGCGACGTGAAACTGGACACCCCGGAGGAGGTCATCGCCCGCTGGGAGAACATCAAGGCGGAGGAGAGGGGAGAGCCGTCGGTGATGGACGGCCTGAGCGAGGGGCTACCCGCACTGCTCCACGCCTTCAAGCTGCAGACCCGTGCCGCGCGCGTGGGCTTCGACTGGGAGGAGGCGGAGGACGTCCTGCCCAAACTGGCGGAGGAGCTGCGGGAGTTGGAGGAGGCGCTGCGACGCGGCGGGGAGGGCCTGGAGGAGGAGCTGGGGGACATGCTCTTCACCCTGGTAAACGTGTGCCGCCACTACAAGGTGGACCCGGAGATCGCCCTGCGCAGGTCGGCACGGAAGTTCGAGCGGCGCTTCCGCGCCATGGAGAAGAAAAGCGGCACCGGCGGGCGCGACCTGCGGGATATGACCCTGGAGGAACTGGACTGCCTGTGGGAGGCGTCGAAGGAACAGCCCTAGCGCGTTTCTGATGGCACCCATGGGGTCAATCCCGGAACGCGCCTCTTAGCCCGTTTCCGATACGCGCTTGCGGCGGATCCAGGGCGACATTTGATGCGCCGGGGACTGCGGCACCTCCGGGGTCAACCCCAAGACGTGCCACACAGCGTCTCTTGTTTGCGCTTGCGGCGGGACCCGGGCGGCAGATGATAGGCCGGGGAAAGGAGAGGACTTGAAGAAGAAGGCGGCGGCGGTGCTGGCGGCGGCCCTGCTCCTCGCCCTCCTCGTCCCCGCGGGTGCGGGGGAGGCGCAGGCCCCGCAGGGGTCCTACACCTTCGACGGCTCCGGCTGGGGCCACGGCGTGGGCATGTGCCAGTACGGCGCCAAGGGCATGGCCGCGGCGGGCTACGGCTACGAACAGATACTCACCTATTATTACCAGGGGACCCAGGTCGGCGGCTGGTCCTGCCCGCCCGCGCTGCGGGTGGGTCTGCTGGAAGGGCAGTCCGGCATCAACCTGGTGGCGGAATCCGGCTCGTTCACCTTCTTCACCTCGGACGGGGACGTCCCCGGCGCCGCGATGACCCCCGGCGGCACCTGGACGGTGTACGCCGACGCGGCGGGCAGCTTCTTCATCCTGCGCCCCGACGGCAGCCGCGTGAACGAGGCCAGTTACGGGGGGGCTAACAAGCCGCTATACGTGCGGGGCGCGGGGGACGGGGACGTCCTGCGCCTGCCCCAGAACGGGAACCACGGCGTGAGCCACCTCTCCGCCATCACACCCCTGGAGATCGACCTCTACGGCTCGGCCCCCTATGCCCTGCGTGCCGTGCTCATCACCTGGTTTGAGACCTACCTGCGCGGGATCGCGGAGGTCTCGGGCAGCTGGCCGCAGGAGGCGGTGAAGGCACAGGCGGTGGCGGCCCGCTCCTACGCCGTGCGCGGCATGGGCAAGCACGCCTCCTCCGGCTACGACCTCTGCGACGACGTGCACTGCCAGTACTACCAGGGGTACGACAAGGAAAAGGACGCGGGCTGGGTGCAGGCGGTGGACGGCACGGCGGGGCAGGTGCTCATATACGGGGGGCAGGTGGCCCAGTGCTTCTACTCGGCGTCCTGCGGCGGGCACACCGACAACAACGAGGACGTGTGGTCCGGCTCGCCCGTGGCCTACCTGCGCGGCGTCAACTGCCCCTGGTGCGGGGACCCCGGCAACAACCCCTTCGCCCACTGGACGGTCACCTATACCCGCGCGGAGATGGAGGCGCGCCTCAACGCCCGCTCCAGCACCTACGTGGGGACGCTCTACTCCATGGACCTCTCCGACCGCACCCCCAGCGGCAGGGTGCGCTACGCCTCCTTCACGGGCAGCGCGGGCACGGTGCGCCTGCCCGGGGAGCTGCTGCGCGGCTACCTGGGCCTGCGCTCGGCCATGGTCAACCTGGGCGGCGACCGTTTCGACGAGTACATCCTTTTAGCCAACCCCGGCGCCGCGGCCGCGTCGGCGCAGGTGAAGATGTACACCGCGGACGGGGAGGAGAAAGAGGTGGCGGTGGAGCTGCCCCCGATGTCGCGGCGCACCGTCCACGCCGACGACTATTTCCGCAGCGAGGAGATATCGGCCGAGGTGACCAGCAACGCGGGGATAGTCGCGGAGCGGGCCATGTATTTCGACTACCTGGGGGAGTACGACGGGGGCTCGTGCGAGCACGGCGCCGCCGCGGCGGCGACGGAGTGGCACCTGGCCGAGGGCTGCACCGCCCTGGGGTTCGACACCTGGCTCCTCTTCTACAACCCGGGCGGGGAGGACGCCCGTGCCGCCGTGGACCTGCTGCGCGAGGACGGCCACACCGGCCGTGTGGAGGTCACGGTGCCGGCGCGGGCGCGCGCCACCCTCTACGTGGACGGCGTGGACGGTTTCTCCGCCTGCGCCTTGGCGGCGAAGGTGGGCTCGGACCATCCGGTGGTGGTGGAGCGGGCCATGTACTTCGACAGCGAGGGTAGGAAGGGCGGGCACGTGGCCCTGGGCTCCACCGGGCTCTCAACCAGCTGGCTCTTCGCCGAGGGCTACACCTCCGGCCGCTTCGACACCTGGCTCCTGGTGGGCAACCCGCACGACGCCGCGGCCAGGGTGCGCTTCGAGCTCTACGTCCCGGGCGGGGGCGAGGGCAAGACGCTGGAGGTGGAGGTGGCGCCCCATTCCCGCTACACCCTGCACGTGGACGAACACCTGCCCGACGCGGAGGTGGCGGCAAGGGTGGAGAGCGACCTGCCGGTGGTGGCGGAGCGCGCCATGTACTTCGACTACGCGGGCAAGCGGGGCGGGTCCTGCACCGCGGGTGCTCCCACCGCCCGGGCGGCGTGGTACCTGGCCGAAGGCTACACCGACGGCAGTTTCGACACCTACGTCCTGGTGGGCAACGCCACGGACGAACCGGCGCGGGTGAAGTTCTCCTTCCTCACCCAGGGCGGCTTCGCCAAGGAGACCTTCTTCGACCTCGAGCCGCGCTCGCGTTTCACCCTCCACGTCGACGAGCATTTCCCCGCCGCCGAGGTGTCGGTGGTGGTGGAGGAGACGGGGGGCAAGGGCGTCGTGGTCGAGCGCGCAATGTACTTCTACCACGGGGGCCGCTATGGGGGGCATGCCGCCCTGGGCGTGCCGCAGACCTCCACCACCTGGCTCTTCGCCGAGGGTTACACCGGCTCCTAGTAGCCCGGGGCCTTAAGATGCTCGAGCTCAGTTGATTGTGTCGGCCCGGGCCTCTGGGTAGCGGTCTCGCTCGGCATCGCATCCTGCCTACAGATCAGAAGAAACCCTGAACTTGCGCGCTCGCTGCGCCCGACCCAGTAGTTCCCGGGCCAGTTGCAGCGCCGATGGAGGCTTCACCCGAGCGTATACAGTAACAGGGATAGCCGGAGGTGACGATATAATAGACATCGAAAAGGGCATGTGGGTAACGCGGGCATAATAACAGTCCTGCAAGCCCGGGGTATGGATGGCGGGCGGGAGACTGCAAGGGCATGATAGAGCAGATCAGGGCGAACCGAAGACAGATATTCTGGGGGACGGCGGGTTACATCGTGATGGTCGCGGGCCTTGCCGTCCTTTTCGGCGCCGCGGTCTTACAGCGATACGGCGGCGAACTCGCGATCGTATTCCTGGTTATCTTCGTGCTCCTCGATGTGGGCGCGGTCTGCTTCGCCACCCGCAGCGGCATGCGCCTCATCATGAGAATGCTCAAGGCCACTCCCGTCCCGTCGGGGAGCTATCAGGCGGTCTGGGATGCGGTGGACAGCATCGCCCTGGCCAGCGGTTTGCCGGTGCCGGAGTTGATGTCCATCGACGACGGTTCCTGCAACGCTTTTTCTCTCAAGCAGGGTGGGCACAGGACGGTCTTTTTCACCACGGGACTGGTGGACAGGCTCAGCCCCGACGAGCTGAAGGCGGTCATGGGCCATGAGATGGCCCACCTCTACAACGAAGACGCGGCCCTGAACTCGTTTATCCTGTCCCTCAGCGGGTTTTCCACCCTCGTGGGCAGGATGTTCTGGGAACGCTTTCGCTTAACCAGGGAAGAGCCGTTTGTGAAAGAGGTTGTATCAGGCTATATCGGCTTGTTCTACATCCTGATCTATGCCCTGCTGCTGGCTCTCCTACTGGTCCCCCTTCCCCTGCTCTACTTCGACACGGACGCCGTTCTGTTGCCGGGATGGTTGTCCATGATACTGGTCTTTCTGTCCCTCGCCTTGATCAACCTGCTGCTGGCGTTCCTGATCGGCGCGGTCATTAGGGGACCTATTAACCCCTCTCGGGAGATGCTCGCCGACCAGCTGTGTGTCAAATGGACCATGCACCCGGAGGCCCTGGCGCGCGCGCTGACGGAGGCGTCTTGCCACGCCGTGAGGTACAGGTTCAAGGCCCTGAGGTCGGCGTTGTTCGTACCCTGCCATTTCAACGACCCGCAGCCTAGCCCCGGGGAGAGGATCGCGTACCTGGAGGACACCCTGCACATCGAGATCGGGGAAGAGGAAGGGTGAACCCTGGCGGGCTCGCTCAGGAACCGCCCACGTGGACGCGGATGACCGTGGGCTCCCCGATGAAGCGGGTGCCCAGGATGTTCAGGCGCAGGGTCAGGGTATAGTCGCCTTCCTCGTAGGGGGCCTGCAGGGTGATGGGGAAGTCCGCCTCCTGCCCGGGGGACATGTCGCAGGGGAGCATGCCCATCTGCTGCAGCGGCTCTTCGGCGGACTTTACCTTCTCCCAGAGCGCGGACACCGCGACCGCGCCCGTGTCCACCTTGCCGTCGGCCAGGGGACCTCCCTTCCTCCACAGCGTCTGCCCGGTGTTCGCCGCCGTCATCTCCAGGGAGAAGACGCTGGCGCGGGGCAGGGTCAGCTCCGCCCCGTCCCCTCCCCGGATGCCGGGCCCGTCCTGCGGCCGCACCCAGGCGAGTTCGCCGGCGCTGGCGGAGGCGGAGAGGGTGGAGGGAAGATCGGCCACGGTCATATCCGTTTCCCACGACCTGCCGTCCAGCACGCCGCCCTCGGCGGTCACCTCCAGGCGGTAGGACCCGGGCTCGCGGGGCGCCTGCGCGAAGAAGGTGGAGACGGAGCCCTCGCCCGCGCGCAGGAAGAAGGGGGCGAAGAAGTAATCCTCTCCGCTTTTCACCACCTCACCGGCGCCGTCAAGCCAGCGCAGGCGCAGGCGCTGGCGGGTCTCGTCCAGGTTGGAGAAGAGCTCAGGCGAACGGTTGAAGAAGGCCAGGGAGGCGCGGAACTCCCCGCCGGGTGGCACGGCCTGCGGGAACACGGCCCTCAGCTCCAGTTCGCCCGCGCCTATGGCCTCGACCCCCGCCAGGCGGTAGAGGCTGTAGCCGTCCGTGTAGTCTTGCACCAGCTCCAGACCGGGCACCTCGGTCAGCTCCTCGCGCATGAGATCGCGGTTCTCCTCCGGCACCATTTCCCAGTTCAGGACGACGAGGTCGACCCCCGCCGCGGCCAGGAACTCGAACGCCTGCGGCTTGGGGAAGGTCTGCATCACCACCAGCGCCCGGCGGTAGAAGATGGGGTAGTACCCGCTGAGGCCGTTCACCACCGGCTTC
>CAYPZH010000120.1:0-5630 GCA_964415205.1 uncultured Actinomycetota bacterium
ACCAGATCAAGGCCAAGCCCAGGGCCCAGGGCATCATCTCGGAGGGCTCCAGGGCCTACGGCGCGCGGGGAAGGGCGGAGGCCCTCGCCCGGGTGGCAAACAAGCCTGTGCGGGAGATGATCGCAGCGGACTACGATCAGCTGGATTTCCTTCTGGCGGAACGGACTCGGGCCAGGAGGCGCTTCCTCGCCCTGGCGGAGGGCATCCCCATCGCCCGCGTGCTGCAGGAGGTCCCCGGGGTGGCCGCTACCTTCCGCGCCTACGTAAAATGCCCGCAGCGCCTCTCGGACAAGCGCAGGCTGTTGCGCTACTCGCGCCCGGGCATAACCCAGTGCGTCTCCGGGGGCAAGGACCTCCGCGGGCAGAGGCTGGACCGGGCCGGATGCGGTGCCCCCAAGGGCGCGGGCATGACCGCCTTTCTGGGGGCCATGCACGCAGGGGAGGACAACCGCTTCCGGCGCGCCTGTGCCCAGGCCCTTGCGAATACCGGGTCGGCCACGCACGCGCGCCTCACCACCCAGAGGAAGATACTGGCCACCATGTGGGCCATGTGGAGGGGTGGCACCCATTACGAGGACGACGACAGACCGTTGAGGCGGGTTTGACGGTCCGCTGGGGAGGAGGCCGCGGCAGGTGAAGTCCTTACGCGGCAGGCTCGCCCCCGCATACCTCAAGCAGCGGGCCGGGCTGCCGGGAAGTCTCCCGAGGGGTCTTATCCGGGCCTTCTCCTTGAAGGCCGAGGATCCAGGGCGTGAATAGGCACCGGCACTTACAAGGCCCCTTCATTCCATAGCCGGGCCGCACGCGTGCGGCCGAGGCTCATAAAGGTGACTGGGTCAGGGAAGACCTCATAGGCGAGCCAGAGGTTTGGACAGGTCCGCGCGACAGCAAGGCAGGGGCTGGAGCTCCGCGGGAAAGGGCGTATGTACCTTATGGGGTCAGAGCTAAAAAGTTGAATTCTACAGGAGAGAATGCAGGACATGAGCTATAGCCCCACTCCTTCCGTGGGCAGAACGCAACCTTTTAGCTCTGACCCCAATCTAGGGGTGTGGGCATACCGTCTGGGTTGTAAATAGCGGAGGTTGTGCTATAATCCGCGTGCGACGGCATGTCAGGCGACCGGTAGAGACCAGGTCGGCACCCAGCCGCAGGAACGGCTGGGTTTTTTCTTTTAGAGGTGGCGCGATGGCCTCGGGCAAGATACTGATGATCGATAACTACGATTCCTTCACCTACAACCTGGTGCAGTTCCTCGGCCGGCTGGGAGCGGACCTCGTGGTGTGCCGCAATGACCACACCTCCCTGGACGAGGTGGAAAAACTGGACCCGGCGGGCATCGTCGTCTCGCCCGGCCCCAAGGCCCCGCGCGACGCCGGCCTGTCCAAGGACATCATCGGCACCTTCGGCCCCCGCGTCCCGGTGCTGGGGGTGTGCCTGGGCCACCAGTGCATCGGCGAGGTGTACGGTGGCACGGTCGACCGCGCCCCCTACGTCATGCACGGCAAGACCTCCCTCATAGAGCACGACGGCCGCGGCGTCTTCGCGGGCCTGCCCGACCCCATGGAGGTGGCGCGCTACCACTCCCTGGTCATCCTCGAAGAGGGGTTCCCCGCCTGCCTCGAGGTCAGCGCCCGCACCGGGGACGGCGTGATCATGGGCGTGCGACACCGCGCTTACCCGGTGGAAGGCATACAGTTCCACCCCGAGTCCTTTATGACCCCCGACGGCCTGGAGCTGCTGGCGAACTTCCTGGAGGTGTGCTCATGACGCTGTTGTGGCAGAAAGAAGGGATAGCGCTGCGGATGGAGGTCCGGGAGCTTACGGGTGCCCCGCCCATGGAGGACATCTTCCACCGCCTCGCCCACCTTCCCTATGCATGCTTCCTGGACTCCAGCCTCACCATGCCGCGGCTGGGGAGGCACTCCTTCATCGGGTTCGACCCGCACCTGGTGCTGACCACGCGCGGGCACGGCTGCCGCTGGTGGCGGCGGGAAGGCGACACGTGCACAACCCGTGAGAACCCGTTTGACGCCCTGCGCGCGGCACTGCAGGAATACCGCCTGGAGGAGGCGGCGCCGGGCCTGCCGCCTTTCCTCGGCGGCGGCATGGGCTACCTCTCCTACGAGCTGGGGCGCTACGTCGAGAAGCTGCCGGGGAAAGCCGCGGACGACCTGCAGATGCCCGAGCTGTGCTTCGCCTTCTACGACCGCGTGCTGGCCCACGACCACGCCAGCGGCACCACGTGGTTGGCGGCGGTACATCCCGACGACCCCGCAAGGGTACTGGACGAGGCGGGCCGCCGCCTGAAGACGGTGGCGCCTGCGTATCCCGTGCCCCAGCACGAGGAACGGGTGCGCTTCGTCTCAAATTTCACCCGCGAGGAGTATATGGATGCCGTAGGCAGGGTGAAGGAATACATCCTCGCCGGGGACATCTACCAGGCCAACCTGTCCCAGCGCTTCCGGGCTTCCCTGCGAGAGCATCCCTGGACGATGTACCGTAGGCTTCGCCGGCTCAACGCGGCGCCGTTCGCCGCCTACTTCAACGCCGTGGAGGGGCAGGTATGTTCGAGCTCGCCGGAGCGCTTCGTCAAGGGGGAGGGAAGCCACGTGGAGACGCGCCCCATCAAGGGCACGAGGGCGCGCTCCGACGACCCGGAGGAGGACCGGCGCCTGGCGGAGGAGCTGCTGGCCAGCGCCAAGGACCGCGCCGAGCTCTCCATGATCGTGGACCTGGAGCGCAACGACCTGGGACGGGTGTGCGAATACGGCAGCGTGGAAGTGGAGGAACACGCGGTGATCGAGCACTACGCCACCGTGCACCACCTGGTGTCCACGGTGGTGGGCGAGCTGCACCCCGGGCGCGACGTGGTGGACCTGCTCAAGGCGAGCTTCCCCGGCGGCTCCATCACCGGCGCGCCCAAGATACGCTCCATGGAGATAATCGACGAGCTGGAGCCCACGGCGCGCAGCGTGTACACGGGGAACATCGGCTACCTGGGATATAATGGTAACTACGACCTCAATATCGCCATCCGCACCATCATCTGCAAAGAAGGCATCGCTTACTTCCAGGTGGGCGGGGGCATCGTGGCCGACTCCGTCCCCGCGGACGAGTACCAGGAGACCCTGGACAAGGGCAAGGCCATCTTCGCTGCCCTATCGGGCTAGAGGTGGAGTTCTTTTCTCACCAGATCCCGGTAGGCGGCGGAGAGGCGTTGGGTTATGGGGCCGGGGCACCTGAACCCGATGCCTTTCCCCTCGACCTCGGCGATGGGCACGATCTCGCCCGTGCTCACAGTGAAGAAGGCCTCGTCAGCCCCCAGCAGGTCGTCCAGGACGAGGAAGGCGGACTCGCATGCCAGGCCTTGTTCCTCGCACAGCTCCATCACCGCCTCGCGCGTCAGGCCTGGAAGAAGCCCGCATTCCACGGCCGGGGTAGCCAGCCTCCCCCTGCGTACAAGAAAAAGGTTGGAAGAGGTCCCCTCGGTCAGAAACCCGCCGTTGTTGAGCATCACCGCGTCGTCGGCCCCCCGGTCCCTGGCCTCCTGCTTGGCGACGATGTTGTCGAGATAGCAGGTGCTCTTGATGCTCGCGGTGGGTGAGCCCTCGTTGCTGCGCACGCTGGAAACGATGACCTTCATGCCGCGCTCATAGAACTCCGCCGGATAGCCCTCGAAGGGCTTGACCATGATGTGCACGTTGGGCCCCCCCGGCCTTTCCAGGGTGCGGCTGCCGTCGAAAAGACCGCCGGTCAGGGTGATGCGTATGTAGGCGTCGCCGCTCGCCACGTTGAGCCGGTACAGCTCTTCCACGGCTTCCCTTATCTCCGCGTCGGAGGGGACGCGCGCCATCCTCAGCTCCCGGCAGCCCGCCCGCAGGCGCTCCAGGTGACGGTCCATGCGGAACGGCTTGCCGCCGTAAGCGCGTATGGTCTCGAAGATGCCGTCCCCGAAGAGGACCCCGCGGTCGGCGGCGGGGAGCAGCGCCTCGCCCTCGTCGATCACCTTGCCGTTGAGATAGACCTTCATGCTCGCCTGCGCACCCCCTTACCCTGGAGATTATACCACCCGGCCTCCACGCGGGAGAGACAGCGTCCAGCGGAAACAGAGCAAGTAAATACCACAAATTGGAATGTCGATAAATCCCTTGGCTAACGGAATGGAAGGGCGGCAGCGCCGCTAACGGAGGAGGTTGAGTAAGATGCAGGGGAAGAAGCGAAACAGACGGCATTCGGATTTCCAGACGAAGAGGTCCAGGATACTCTACGAGATAACGGCGTTGGTGGTAATAGTGCTCGTCGCCTCCGGCCTGGCTACCTTCTTCCTGGTGCGCGCGTCCCAGAGCCGCCTCATCGACAAGAGCATCGACAGGGTCATCGAGACCCAGTCGGAGGACCTCTCAAACACCATCGACTACATGATAGAGACTATGGTGATCTCCAACGCGGAGAAGCTGAACGTCAAGGACGAAGCGGCTTTCTACGCGGCCATCCTGCGGGAGGAGATGACCGAACTGCAGCAATGGGCGGTCGAGCAGTACGGCGAGATGGTCGAGTCGGGACTCTTCAACATGGAATACATCATACTGATCCTGCCCCCGTCGCAGTACATACCCGAGCCGCTGCTGCTGGCCTCCAACGACGCCGGGCTCATCTACGACTGGGAGGTGCCGGATTACATGGTCGAGGCCCTGGAGGAAGGCAAGCCGTACCTGCTGCGGTCCGAAGAAGAGGGCGTCCCAGAACTGGGATTGAGCGGGGCCCAGCTCGTGCTCTTCACCACCTCCCCCAGCCCCTTCAAGGCGGACTATGACATAACCCACATCAGCATTATCCCCATGCAGGAGAAGATCGACTCCATCAACGCCTTCTACGAGGACGAGAAGAACAGCCTCAGCCTCACCCTGGCCCTGGTGGTCATCATCTCCATCGTCGTGATCATGATCATCACCTTCCTGGTGCTTAACCTGCTCATCCGGCGCAGGATAACCGCGCCCATCGACCAGCTGTCCGCAGCCGCCGAGGAGGTCATGGAGGGCAATTTGGACGTGCAGATAGAGGTGCACAAGGGCGGCGAGTTCGAGGGGCTGGAGCGGGCCTTCAAGGAGATGGTGGAGAGCTTCCGCGAATATATCGCCAAGTCGGTAGGGGAGAAACCGCCGGAGTAAAACGCGGTCGCATAAAGGAGAAGACAGGCGGGTGGCCGGTGTGGCCACCCGCTTCTTCGGGGGGTGGAGAACGCCCGCGCCGCTTTTCCGCGCGGGCGCGGTGCCGGAGACAGGTCTTTGTGGCATAATCAAGGCACGGCGGTCTCGGATGGAAAAAGGGGGAGCGAGAATGGAAGGCGGCGTCCACGCGACCATGAGAAAACTGGGGGACTATCCGGGGGTATCCCGCGCTCACCTGGACGTGGCGAAGACCTACTCCAGCCCGTTCTTCCTCGGCCCTCCCATATGCGACGAGTTCATCGCCCTCGTGGAGCACATGTTCACCGAGGAGGAGGCGGAGGTGGCGCGCCACATCAAGCCCTGGATGCCCCGCACCGCGCCCTCCCTGGCGCGGGCTTGCGGGCGGCCGCTGGCCGAGGTGCAAGAGGTCCTCCACCGCCTGGCGCACGAGAAGCACGTGCT
>CAYPZH010000120.1:5640-6103 GCA_964415205.1 uncultured Actinomycetota bacterium
GGGGAAGGAACGCTTCTCCGTCCTGCCCATCCTCCCCGGCACCTTCGAGCACGTGCTGGTCCGCCCCTCCCCCGAAAGCGTCACCCCCTGGCTCCGGCGCTTCGCCGAGCTGTACGAGGCGCTCTACGACACGGGGTTCGCCTCCGCTTACAACCGCAAGCCGGTGGGGGCGGTGCGCTACATCCCGGTGGGGGAGGCTCTAGACGCCCTGCCCATGGCGCTGCCTTCCGAGCGCCTGGAGTCGATCATGGACCGTTACGACGATTTCGCCATCGGCGTCTGCCAGTGCCGCCTCTCCAAACAGCTGGTCGGCGAGGGGTGCGGCAAGATGCTGGAGACCTGCACGGTCATGGGGAGCTTCGCGCCCGCTCTGGTCAAGGAAGGCCGCATGCGCCAGGCGAGCAGGAAGGACGTGCTGGAGGTGAAAGCGGCGGCGGAGAAAGACGGGCTGGTCACATGGATG
>CAYPZH010000120.1:6113-9184 GCA_964415205.1 uncultured Actinomycetota bacterium
AAAAAAACGTTTGGCAAATTTTTTAAAATAAACAAATTGTTTTTTGGGGCCGCCGGCACCAATTAGTAACGCGGGTCAGGTTCATGTGCGGCTGCTGCTGCGGCGCCCTGCGGCAGGTCACCCAGTTCAACGCGCCGGGATTCGTCGCCCCTCCCCATTACATGCCGCGCATCGACCTCGCCGCGTGCACTTACTGCGGCAGGTGCGCCGAGATATGCCCCATGGGGGCCATGGAGGTCTTAAGCGGGGAGGACGGAAAGGTACACGTGCACAAGCCGGAACGCTGCATCGGCTGCGGGCTTTGCGTCGTCGCCTGCGAGAGTAAAGCGCTGTCCCTGCAGGAGGTGCCGGATTACCGTGAGCCGCCCGGCAACTTCCTCTCCTACGTCTTGAGGGACGGCCGCAACTTCGCCGCCAACAGCTTCAAGGTATGGAGGGAGCGACACCGCGCCTGAGGGATGCCCGCCGTGCGCCCGCCGCATCGGCTGTCCCCCGAACGCCATCAACCGCCTTCTGTGTAGGAGGCAAAAGCCGGCGGGGATACCTGCCGGGCGCTTCTTCAGGGACGGTGTTCGCGCGGACATGACCACCGGGCGGCGGCGGCGCGAGGCGGTTTGCGCTGCCGTGAGAGAACATATATGTTCAATTTGTTCAAAATGCTTTTCCCGGCAGCGCATTCCTGTTAACCTGTAGGGGGGGGTTACAGGAGAGGAGGGCTGTATCGGGCTCCGGTTCGGGGTCTACTCAACTCCTTTCATGAACCAGTCCGGCTTGCTTGCAAGAGGGGGGATAAAATGTCTTGTGTACTGTCTCGCCGTATCCTTGTGCTGTTCCTGATGGTTCTGTTGGCGTTCTCCGGGATGGGCACCGCGGCCCTTGCCGCCGGTGAGAGCGGCGATAAAGCAACCGCCGCTTCGCCATCATACGAGGTCGCGAGGGTATGTGAGGACTGGACCATGTGGGACGGTATAACCCTCCCGGTGGCCGTCTATTATCCCGCCGAACCCGCGCCGGGAGAGACCTTCCCGGCCATCCTGGTCGTCCACGGCTGGACCATGGACAAGGCCATGGCCGAGTGGGCGGCGGAGTACTACGCGTCGCGTGGGTACGTCGCCCTTGCCTTCACCGCGCGCGGCTGGTTCGGCGCGGGCGGCGAGGTCGGGTGCATGGACCCGGAACACGAGATGAGGGACGTCAGCTGTATCATCGACCTGCTCGCGCGGGACGAGCGCTTCCCCCTGCTCTCGGACGATAAAGGCCCCGTGGTGGGCATCACCGGCGCCTCCATGGGCGGCTGTTTCTCCTACCTCATGGCACCCAGGAAAGACCCGCGACCGGGAGACCCCGGGGACGAGCGCATCCGGGCCGTCATCCCCATGCACGGTTCCTTCGACCTGCAGTTCTCCCTCTACCCCAACGACGTGCTCAAGTTCTTCTGGGTCTCCGGCCTGTTGGCCACCACTTATATGGGTGAGCTGTCGGGGTTCATGCTGAACATGCTGGCCATCTCCATGGACGAGAGGTCCGACGGCTGGCATAAGTTATACGCGATCATAGGCGCCATGTGGAAGCTGATCCCGCCTATCACCAGCTGCTCTGACGACCTCCCCTACGTGTACGGCATAGCCATGCAGCGGCGCGTGGAGGACGAGGGGTTCGCCCGCGACTGGCTCAAGCGGCGCTCCGCGCGGTACTGGTGCGACGAGGAGTACGACGGGGTGGTGGAGCACCCCATCACCGCCCCCATATTGATCCTGGCGGGCTGGAACGACGACCTCTTCTACGCCAACGAGGGGCTCATGGCCTACGAATACACGCAAGCCCCCCGGCGCATCATCATCACCAACCACGGGCACCTGGGTTGCTACCCCGGCCCCTACCCCGTCGAGGGCCTGGGCAGCCCGGAGAGCGCGTGGGTGATGGAGCAGGTGGACAGGTGGTTCGACCGTTACCTCAAGGGAGTGGAGAACGGCGTGGAGGACGAGGCGCCGGTCGCCTTCTACCGCGACCGCACCCCCGGGGATTACGGTGAGGCGGAGGCTTACCCGGTCCCGGGTACGGAGCGACTATCCCTGTATGCGGGCGGGGCGGGGGCGAACGGCTGCGGCGGGCTTTCCACCGTGGAACCCGGCACCTCCTTCGGCTGGGACCTGCTTGTGAACACGGGGTTGACGGGCTCGGTCTCCCTCCCCTATTTCCAGGACGCTCCCCAGCTCATGGGGGGAGAGGTCATGGATATGCCGCGCAGGCTGGAGCTCCTGGAGCTGCCCTTTACCGAGATAGGCTACCTCAGCGAACCGCTGCAGGAGGACGTCACCATCCTGGGCCCGCCGCTCTTCGAGCCCTACTACCAGTCCTCTTCCGTGTTCGCCCAGTTGATCCCGTGGCTTTACGAGGTCACCCCGGACGGCGAGGAGATACTGATCAGCCGCGGCTATTACGAGGGGCACAACTACGAGGGGCTGGCTGACGCCGGGAAGGTGTGGGACCTGATGAGCCCGCAGAGCCCCATGGAGATGCAGGCCGCCTACCACCGCTTCCAGGCGGGCAGCCGCATAAAGCTGGAGATTGCCACGGCGGACCTCGTCACCTGCTGGCCGCACTTCGGCTTCAGCTTCATCATGCTGCAGCGCCGCGCAGGAGCGGCCTCCCGCGTCATCCTCCCTGTGGTCCCCAACTCATACTGATATGCAGGGGACCAGCGACGCTTGGCGTTGGGGCCAGTGGGGCCAGGCGACGTGTAGCACTGGGGCCAGTATTTATGCTGGCCCCAGTCGCCATTACGTAAGGTTTACGTCGGCTCTGTAGATCACCGAGCGGTGTTGCAGGACCCATCTTCCAGGGCCATCGCTCACAGGAGTGTAAGGGGCCAGGCCTTGCATGCGTGCTGTAAAAGCGCTGTTGCGGACTGGGACATACCGCGGTATGCAAAATACAAGACCTGACCCTGGCCTGGCTACAGCATGCTCGTGAGGATGACCGCGGTGCCCGCCGCGAACAGGAAGGTGATGGCGACGGCGACCACGGCGGCGATGACCCTGCGGTTGCGAAGCCCCCTCCCGCCCTCGCGC
>CAYPZH010000121.1:0-9173 GCA_964415205.1 uncultured Actinomycetota bacterium
CGCGCGGGTGCTGCCCTATATGGAGGGAGCCCTTACCCCCGGCGAGGTCGTGGAGCGGCTGAAGGGCGAGGAGGACCTGAACATCACCCCAGAGCTGGCGCGGGTTTGCTCTGCGCACGGAGGGGAGATGCTCGCCGGGCTGTCGCAGATACTGCAGAGCAACGCGCGTGAGGAGGTCTATATCAGGACCCTGAGCCTGCTGGAACTGATGGGGGGCAACTCGGCCATGGCCATGGTCAAGTCCATGGAGACCAACCCCCTGCCCACGGTAAGGGCGAGGGCGGTGAGGGCGATGGGCACCATGGCGCCCGGAGACCCGAGCCTTTTGCCGCATTTTCTCAAGGCCCTGGGGGACAGTGAGGTCGAGGTAAGGCGCGAGGCGGTAAGGGGACTTGGGACTATAGACGAACCCGGTTCGGTGGATGCGCTCCTCGGCATCCTGCAGAGAAAGGCCCCGGGACGCGGGGAGGAACACCCCCGGGTGAAGGAGGCAACCTGCCTGGCCCTTGCCCGGCTCGCCCCCGAGCGGGCCATCGCCCCCCTCTCCGACCTCCTGCGCAGGAGGCCCTTCAGCCTGCGCTGGCGCGGCGCCCATCCACGCACCAAGGCAGCGGCCTGTTACGCCCTGGGCCAGATCGGGGGTCCGGAGACGGTGACTCTCATCCGCGCCTGCCTGGACGACCCCGACCCCATCCTGCGCAACGAGGCGCGCAAGGCCATCGCTGCCCTGCGCCGCCGCGGCTACACCGACTAAGGGGTCAGGTCTTGTATTTTGGATACTCCGGTAGGTGAAGCGTTTTCTTACATATGCCCGTTGATCTACCAGGAATTCCGCATTCGGCCGCGCATGATCTCATCCAAAATCCAAGACCTGACCCCAAACCAATTGGCCAAGCCCCGTCAAGTGGTGTATTGGGCACCATCGTACCATCCCTCTCCTGATGACAGCCTAGACGGCTGCCGGTACGAGCTCTTTCACCTCCTCCTCTTCTACCTCGATCGCATTTCCGCCGGTCTTTTTCATCCTGGCCTTTACGAGCGATTCCAGGCTCATGTACCGGCGGCAGACCATCCACTCGTCATGCTGCTCGACCAGGGCTATCGTCATGCGGCGGCGATTACGTGACCTGCGCTGATAGATATCTAGCCCTTCTATATCGCTCATTTGCCAGTCTTTTCGGAGTCTCCGGCAAAATGGTTTAACCTGGTATTTCTTGTGACTCAACAGGACCTGACTCATTACGTGCTTTGCCCATATAATATTCGGAGAACCAGAGAGTGTATCGATACGGAGGGAGGGGTATCCTTGTCCAAGGTATTCTTCGCGAACAACCGCTGCAAGCCCCACTGGGGCATCGAGGAGAAGCTGGGGGAACTGACCAAGAGGGTAGGCCTCGACGAAGTGGTCGAGCGCAGGGACCTGGTGGCTATCAAGACCCACTTCGGGGAGGCGGGGAGCACCGCCTTCGTGCCGGTGATGTACCTGCGGCGCCTGGTAGCGGCGGCGAAGGAGCTGGGCGCCAAGCCTTTCGTCACCGACGCAGGCACCCTCTACGTGGGCAGCAGGTCCAACGCCATCAACCACCTGCTCACCGCCGCCGCTCACGGCTTCACCCATGAGACGCTGGACGCCCCGGTCATCATCGCCGACGGCCTCAAGGGGCACGACTTCGTGGAGATAGAGGTGGAGGGAGAGGTTTTAGAGAAGGTGAAGATCGCCTCCGCGGCGGTCCACGCCGATGCGCTGCTGGTGGTCTCCCACATGACCGGGCACGAGCTCACAGGCTTCGGGTGTGCCATCAAGAACGTCGGCATGGGGCTGGGCAGCAGAGGCGGCAAGCAGCAGATGCATTCAGACGTCAAGCCCGAGGTCAACCGGGACAGGTGCACGGCATGTGCCGAATGCATCCGCTGGTGCCCTGCGGGCGCTATCTCGCTGCAGGGAAAGGGCGAGGAGAGGAAGGCCGTCATCGACCACGATAAGTGCATCGGGTGCGGCGAGTGCACGGTTATGTGCTTCCAGGGGGCCATCGCGGCTCGCCTTTCGACCAGCCTGGACGTGGCCCAGCGAAAGATCGTCGAGTACGCCATGGGGGCGCTGAAGGGCAAGGAGAACAAGAGCGCCTTCTTCAACTTCCTGCTGCGCATAACCCCGGCCTGCGACTGCTGGGACTTCAGCGACGCCCCGGTAGTGGAGGACATAGGCATCCTGGCGAGCCGAGACATCGTGGCCATAGAGCAGGCCAGCCTGGACCTAATGAACGAGAAGGGCGGCCGGGACGTCATCGGCGCCATCTACAACGCCATGGACTGGACGGAACAGCTCGAATACGCGCAGAGGATGGGCCTGGGGAGCCGCGAGTACGAACTCGTCTCCATCGATTAGGGGTCAGGTCTTGTATTTTGCATGAGACCATGCGCGGGAAAATCTAAAACACCTGCTATTCCACCGGGCATATGTAAGGTAACGTTTCATATACCGCGGTATCCAAAAAACAAGACCTGACCCCTTACCAGCAGGTCCAGCCCCCGTCTATGCACAGAGCGGCGCCGGTCATGTAAGATGAGGCGTCGGAGGCCAAAAAGACCGCGGCGGGAGCCATCTCCTCCGGCTCGGCTACCCTTCCCATGGGGATCATGGACAGTATCCTCGCCCCTTCCCGCGGGTGTTCCAGAAGCTCGTCGGTCATGTCCGTGGTGGCGAAACCCGGGCAGAGCGCGTTGACCCTGATGCCGAAGGGCGCCAGCTCCACGGCCATGGTGCGGGTGAACTGCAGCACCGCCCCCTTGCTGGCGGAGTAAGGGGCGCACTTGTACAGCGCGACCATCCCCGCCGCTGACGCCACGTTGATGATGCAGCCCCCGCCCTGTTCCTTCATCACCGGGATGACGTGCTTGCAGCAGAGGAAGACCCCCTTCACGTTCACGTCCATGATGAGGTCGTAATCGTCCTCATCGACCTGCTCCATGCGACAGTAGACTGGATTGAGGCCGGCGTTGTTGACCATGATGTCCAGGCGCCCGAACCCGTCCAGCACCGCGGACACCATTGCCTTTACGTCGGGCTCCTTCCCGACGTCGACCCTGAGCCCCAGCGCGCGCCGGCCCAGCGCCTCGGCCTCCGCGGCGGTGGCGCGGAACTGCTCCTCGGTGCGGGAGAAGACCGCCACGTCCGCACCCGCCCGGGCCAGCGCCAGGGCGATGGCTTTGCCGATGCCCCGCCCCGCCCCGCTCACCACCGCCACTTTTCCGCTCAGATCGAACGGGTTATCGCTCATCTGCGCCTCCTTCGCCGTGCCCGAAAAATACGCGACCTGATCCCTATGATACTATCTGGACGGGCTTGAGGGTCAGTCGCAGGGTTCGCGCTGCTGCGGCACCGCCTAGGATGAAAATGCCTGTCGCCGCTTTCAGGGCAGACCCACTGTGATAGATAAAAACCGTTGAACTTGATCAAGGACCGGAATAAAGTTAGATTAGTCTAATAATGGCTGAAATATGACCCGAAGAAGGTGGGAAAGATGCTCACGGAAAAGATGGAGGAATACCTGGAGGCCCTGTTCAAGCTGGGTCTCGAGGAGGAGAAAGTAACCCCCACGCGGCTGGCGGAGTACCTCGGCGTGACCCCACCGACCGTACTGGACATGCTGCGCCGTATGGAGACGGACGGTTTCGTGCACTATGCCGCCGCGGGAAAGGGCGAAGGCAAGGGGAAAAAGGAAGCCCGGGCCAGGCGCGCCATCACCCTTACCCACAAGGGCGAAAGGGCGGCGAAGACGCTGGTCAGGCGCCACCGTCTCTCGGAGCGCTTCCTCACCGATGTCCTGGGTCTGGACTGGGAATCCGCGCACCGCGAGGCATGCAGATTCGAGCACGTCATCTCTCCCGAGGTGGAGGAGAAGCTGGCGGAGATGCTGGGAAACCCGGAGACCTGCCCCCACGGCTATCCCATACCCGACGATAAAGGCCGCATCAGGGAAGATGAGGAGGTCAAACCCCTGTGCGACTTCTGCGCCGATGAGAAGGGCTGCATCGCCCGGGTGGTGGAAGAGGAACCTCAGCTCCTGCAGTACCTGGCCTCGCTGGGGTTGTTGCCGGACGTTGAGCTGCAGGTAAAGGAGGTCGCTCCCTTCGGAGGCCCCCTGCTGGTGAAGATAGGCGACACCCAGTACGCACTGGGGCGCGAGGTGGCCTCCAAAATCTATACAAGAAAAGGGCCGGGGCAGCACGGCGCAGGGCCTCGCAGGCGCGGGCAACGGCGTAAGGGTGACGGTCGCGGCAGATGAAGCAAGAGCGCCTGGAGCAGCTGGAAAAGCTACGGGATAGGGTGGAATACGTGTTCGCCCTGGCCGGCAATCCCAACGTGGGCAAATCGACCATCTTCAACCGCATCACCGGCATGGGCGTGATGACCGCAAACTATCCCGGCATGACCGTGGAGCTGAACCTGGGCACCACTGAGCTGCACGGCCGCAGGATAGGCATAGTGGACCTGCCCGGCACCTATGCCCTGGGGGCGGTTTCGGAGGACCAGATGGCCGCACGCAGGGGCGTGCTGCAGGGCCGGCCCGACGTGGTCATCGTCATCCTGGACGCCAACAACCTGGCCCGCAACCTCTACCTGCTGCTGCAGTTCCTCGACCTCGGATGCCCGGTGGTCGCAGCCCTCAACCTGATCGACCAGGCGGACAGGTCGGGCTTGCATACCGACGTGGACATGCTGGCCGAGTTTCTGGGGGTCCCGGTAGTCCCCACCGTTGGGGTGCGCGGTGACGGCCTGGACGAGCTCATGCTCCAGGCGATAGACCTGGCGCAGCGCAGGGAGGAATACCTCACCATGCCCTTCTCCTACGCATCCGATATCGAGTCACGCATGCGCAGGCTGGCGAGGCGCATGGAGAGGAAGCTGGACGAGACCCCCTACGGCATATCGTACCGCGCGCTGTCCATATTGCTCCTGGAGGAGGACGAGGAGTTCATCAAGGCCGTGATGGAGGAGCCTGTGGGGGAGGAGATAGTCGAGTATTCACGCCACATCGCGGACGAGATCACGCGGGAACACGGCGAGATGGCGGCCTTGATCATCGCCCGCGAGCGCCACGGTATAGCGGGCACCATCGCCGCCAACGTGCAGGAGCGCCGCGAGTACGACCGGCCGCGCCTGGGCGACAGGTTGTGGGAGTACACCACCTCCTTCAAGACGGGCATACCCATCCTGCTGTTGGTGCTGGGGCTGGTGTTCCTGGCCATCTTCTGGGGGGGCGGGGCCCTGGCGGGCCTTTTCTCCGACTTCTGGGACAGCGTCATAGGCGGCCCTGTCACGCGTTGGATAGAGTCAATGCTGGGCACGAACACCTTTTCCCTGTCCCTGGGCTGGGCGGTGGAGGGCCTCGGCGCAGTACTGGAGATAGCCCTTCCCTACCTGATGGTCTTCTACCTCATCCTGGGTTTCATGGAGGACAGCGGATACCTCAACTCCGTGGCCTTCCTCACCGACCGCTTCATGCACCGCCTGGGGCTGCACGGGAGGGCGGTCATCCCCCTCATCTCCGCCGTGGGCTGCAACGTGCCGGCGGTGATGGGGACCAGGGTGCTCTCAACGCGCCGGGAGAGGGTGATCGCCTGCGCGCTTATCGTCCTTGTACCCTGCAGCGCGCGCGTGGCGGTGATCATGGGGGGCGTCTCGCGCTACGTGGGTTGGGGCTACGCCGTCCTGCTCTTCGCCATACTCTTCGCCATCGTCATCGCGGCCGGGCTGCTGCTGAACAAGATCATGCCGGGCGAGTCCGCGGGGCTGGTGATGGAGGTGTTCCCCTTCCGCAGACCGTCGCCAGCAAACGTGCTCAAGAAGACCTGGCTAAGGCTGAAGGACTTCTTCTATATCGCCGCCCCACTCATCGTGGTGGGGAGCTTCCTCCTGGGGTTGCTCTACGAGAGCGGATGGATAGTCAAGCTCACCTCACCCCTCGAGCCCGTCGCCGAGTGGTGGCTGGGCATCCCCGCCGTTGCCCTGCTCGCCCTCATCTTCGCCTTCCTGCGCAAGGAGCTGGCCCTGGGCCTTCTGCTGGTGCTGACCGCACAGGCCATCCCCGGCGTGAGCGAGGATTCGTCGCTGCTCGCGTTCATGAGCGGGGGGCAGATATTCACCTTCGCCCTGGTGTGCGCCATCTACATCCCGTGCGTGGCCACACTAGCCGTGCTCTGGAGGGAGCTGGGCGTGCGGGACTCCCTGGCCATCACCGGCTCCACGGTGCTCCTGGCCCTGCTCCTGGGCGGCCTCTCCCACCTCATCATCTCCCTCCTCTGATGAGGTAGAATATAACCGGGTGATCGGAGAGTCAGGATGAAAGAGGCGCTTTTCTACGAGAGACGCGGGGGCGATAAGGTACACTGTTTGCTCTGCCCGCAGGACTGCACCATAGCGGACGGAAAGAGAGGTTTCTGCCGGGTGCGGCACAACGTTGACGGCGTCCTATATACGGAGAACTATAACCGCGTCATGGCCAGGGGGATGGACCCGATAGAGAAGAAACCCCTATATCATTTCCATCCCGGCGCCATGATCTATTCCCTGGGCACGCGGGGCTGCAACCAGCACTGCGACTTCTGCCAGAACTGGCACATGCTGCAGGACGACGCCGTCACCACGGAGATGACGGCGCAGAGGGCGGTGGAGGAAGCCCTCGCCCACGGCTCCATGGGCATCGCCTATACCTATAACGAGCCCACCATATGGTTTGAGTTCGTGCTGGAGTGCTGCCAGCGGGCGCGCGAGGCGGGGCTCGCGAACGTCCTGGTCACCAACGGCTCGATAAACCCAGAGCCCTTCGAGCTGCTGGCGCCCTTCGTAGATGCCATGAACATCGACATCAAGTCAATGGACCCGGAGTTCTACCGCAAGATATGCTCGTCCAAGCTGGAGCCGGTGCTGGCGACCTGCCGGGCCGCGAAGGCGGCGGGCATCCACGTGGAGATAACCAACCTGGTCATCCCGACCCTGAACGACTCGGACGAGTTATTCACCCGGCTGGTGGATTTCCTGGCGGAGGAGATGGGGCCGGAAACACCCCTGCACTTCTCGGCATATTTCCCCGCATACAAGATGACCATAGAGCACACCCCGCTGTCCTCACTGCTGCGCGCCAGGGAGATCGCCAGCGAGAAGCTGCACTACGTCTACCTGGGAAACGTCGCGGCGTCGGACGGCTCGAACACCTACTGTCCGCAGTGCGGCAACCTGCTGGTGAAACGCCGTGGATACGGGACCTCAATAAAGGGCATCGGGGGCGATAGCTGCAGCAGCTGTGGCAGGAAGGTAGACATAGTCCTGTGAGAATGAAGCGGCGGACCGGCGAAGAGGTGGGCGAGACGCTGACGCGGCATCCCGAGAACAAGATACCGCCACGGCCGCTCTTCCAGCCGGAGGGGTCGGGCAGCGCCAAGGCAAGGCTGATCCTCCCCCTGCTCGCACCGGTCCTGTTCATGCTCCTGATCGTGCCCACCGGTCTGCTCATGGAGACCCCCGGGCCCTCCTTCGACCTGCAGGAAGGCCTTTCGGTCCAGGGCGCCGATACCTACACTTCGCGGGGAGAGCTGCTGCTGACCTCGGTCTCCCTGCAGGAATCGACCCTGGCCTATTATCTGCTCTCTCTGTTCTATGAAGGCTTCGACATCGTCAAGGTGCGCGACTATCTAGGCGAGGAACTGGATACGGAGGCACAGGACGTCATAGACATCGTGATCACCATCATCAGCCAGGACACCGCAGTAGTGGCCGGCCTGCAAGCGGTGGGCATACCGGTGGAGGTCGAGGGACTGGGACTGTTCGTGGTTGCGGTCGCGCCCGACTACCCCGCTCACGGCGCGATCGAGCCCGGGGAAGTCATCGTGAGCATCAACGGGGAGCCGGTGGATGACATGGACCGCTTTACCGAGTTGATCGGCTCGACACCCGAGGGAGAAACAGTATCGCTGCAGGTAAAAGGGATAGACGATGAGGCGGCAGAAAGGGTGAACGAGAGGTTGGAGCAGGGGATAGAGCAACGCCCGGACATCTCCACCCTCCTGGAAGACGCGCCGAGAGAAGTAGAAGTACAGCCCGTATACGAGCCGGAGCTCGAGCGGGCGATAATCGGTATATCCGCCCGGGAGTTCTTCACCTACAGCAGCAGCGTGGAGGCGGAATGGGACATGGAGAGCGTCAAGGGCCCTTCCGCCGGCCTGATGATGACCCTCTCCCTGGTCAACGCCCTGACCCCCGATGACCTCACCCGAGGGCAGAGGATAGCCGGAACGGGGGAGATAAACAGGGACGGAGACGTCGGTCCCATCGGAGGGCTTACCTTCAAGATCCGGGCCGCGGAGCGGGAGGGCGCCGAGGTCTTCATCTACCCGGTGGAGAACCAGGGGGACCTGGAGGGTTTCTCAACCGACCTACAGCTTTTCGCCGTGGACGACCTGGACGATGCGCTGGAACTGCTGCAGGCGCTGAAATGAGCTTTCGCCTCACAGGCGGTCAAGCCCGGGTTTTTTCGCAGACACCCCCCGGCGGGAAATAACGCCGTCAGGCCGCCGGTATCCGTAGCTAAACAGATGTGTATGTTCACTAATCGCTGCACAGGGGCCTTTTCCGTTTGCCGAAACGGTACGAAATTGGGCAAAACTCGCGGGGCGCAAAGGAGAACGAACGCCCTAGAGCGAACAAATAAGCGACCCTTGAGGGCATAAATGGCGGAACAAAAAGGACGCAAAGACCGTCACAATTTACGTATAAGAGTAGATATGCAGGCAAAATAGTGATAAAATGCTTATTCCTGTATATCGGAGGAAAGAGTTGAGGTGGTAGCCAGTATGAAGCCAAGCGGAATAGAGAACGCCAGCATCTCGGACATAATGGAAACCATGCGTAACCTGGTCGGTCAGGTGGTGCGCATTTCCGTCAAGGAGTCGAAGCCCAAGACGCACTGGGAGGAGAAAGAGGGCATCGTCGAGGGGGTTTATCCGACGGTATTCCTTTTTCGCTTCAAGAACCGCCGCAACGTCGACGAAATAGTCGCATACATCTATGTGGACGTCGCAATCGATGATGTGAAGATACTGGAGAATTGATGCCCTAGAGTTTTTATCACAGCTTCAAGACCCCCGCCGTGACCTCGAACGGCGGGGGTCTTGTC
>CAYPZH010000122.1:0-5824 GCA_964415205.1 uncultured Actinomycetota bacterium
CTCTTGCCCTCTCCGCCGGTGGCCCGGCTCCCGCCGGTTCATCCATGGTCGCAAGCACCGAGAAATCGCCTTCCCTCAGGGCGTCGTCGCGCTGGAACTCCACGCGCGGCCGCGTCACCATCTGGTAATCCCTGCTGCTGGCGTGGGAGATGATCAGCGTCTCCATCTCCGCCGCCAGGCTGCCCGTGACCCCCGACAGGCGCTCGTGATCGCCCGGGCTGAGGCGCACGACGAAATGATTGGGTGCCAGGATGCCGGCGACTCCCAGCATCTTCGCGTAGTCCAATTCCCTGATCAGTCTGCGCGCTATCTCCTGGGGATGCACACCTCCCTTGAAGGCCCTGGTGAAGGGCTCCTCGAAGATCTTCTCCAGGCGTTTCTCGAACCTGCGCAGCGGTCTCATCATCTCATCCCCGTTATGGTATCCTCGACATCCGCGATGCGTCCCGGGAACATAAACGTCTCCACCAGGGCCAGGAGGAAAGAAAGAGCGAAGAGCGCCGCGCTGCGGTTGAAATCCCCGCTGAAGAGATAGTAGAAGTCGGCCAGCACGGCGGTAAGCATGGTACCCACTCCCACCAGGCCGAAGACCCCCTGCGCATACGTCCAGCCTTTCTCGCTGTCTCCGATGTGAGGGAATATCTTCCATAACCGCCGGTAAAGATAGAAACTGAAGAAGGCCCATATGGCGGCTCCGGCAGCGGCCAGGCACGCCGTCACGAGGGTCAACGTGCCCGGATCTACTTCAGCCCTTGCGATCGCCCACGGCGACAGGTAGAGCACGGCGGTGACCGCCAGGAGCACCGACGGTATCCCGAAAGCAATCAAGCAGAACTTCCTGAAAACGGTTTTTCCTTCCTTGCTGACATCCACTTCCAGCTGCTCCCCTTGCGTGGATTGAATACGGCGGGTCCTGCTCAAATGCATTATACCAGCCCGCATACCCAGGTTAAAAACAGGCTCGGCGCTGCCGATAACCTATATTGGCCAGGGGAGGCGGCATTAGGTATTGGCCTGTATCCCGCAGCTCCCTGGTAATATACTAGGGTATGTGGTGATTTCTGCAGAGAGGAAAACGGGGTAAACCCGAGAAGTTATAGAGGAGGCAGCTCCGATATATAGGCCTGGAGGTGGCCGCAATGGAATGTCCTTTCCACGCCGGAAGTGAAGCCATCACAGCCTGCGTACAATGCGAGACGCCGATATGTCCCCTGTGCGCCTCGGAGACGAACCAGGTACATCTGTGCATGAATTGCTATCGAGCGCGCGTCGAAGAGATCTCTGCCGACCTCAGCAGCGCATCCGCGCGACTCGCCAAGGAACGCCAGAAGGGTGAAGCGAAGTCACGCGCTTCCCGCATGAAAAAAGGCGAGGCCCCACCCGCGCCTGCTGCCCAGACGCCATATGCGCGGGGACCAGCGGAATCCCTGCTGGACAGGGAGGGCCTGGCGGGAGCGCAGGAGATAATACCGCCCGCGGGTGAAGTGCAAGCCACGCCGGGGACTCTGCCGGCGGCAGGGGCCGCGGCGGTAATTATGGGCGGCGACAAGTCGAGCAAGAAAGAGCTGGCGCGCATGCAGAAAGAGGAGGCGAAGCGCCTGAAGGCTGAGGAGAAGGCCGCCAGGAAGGCCGCCAAAAGGGGAGCCAAAGCTGCTCCCGAGGTGGCCGCGCCGCCGTCGCCGGTTACCGAGCCGGCACCCTTCTTCGAGCCCACGCCTGAACCGCCGACCTTCGCCCCGCCTGCTGAGGCGCCTTCGTCTTTCGAAAACATCCCTCCGCTTGAGACAGCTCCGCTGGTCGAGGAGATACCTCCCCTGGAAGCGGCCACTCTGCCTGAGCCGATGATAGAGACCGAGCTGCCGATGGCACCGCCCCCGGTCCCGGAGACCCCGCCGCCCGGATATCCCGCTGAACCGCCCGGTGGGGGGATAAGGATGCCCAGTCTGGACGAGCGCCTGGAGCCGCTCCCGCCCCAGAGAGGCGAGGATAAAGGTCAGGGCCTTCCTCCGGGCATGGAGCCTCCCGAAGGCTTTTTCGACTGAGTGCCCGGGCCGCTGGATAACAGCCTCGCTCTGGAGGTGCTTTTCCAGCCCGGGGCCTCCAGGTAACGGTCTCGCTTAGCGCGCATCCTGACCCCGGGTAAGAAGATACCTGATTTTTGCGCGCACGCTGCGACCGACCTGGTAGTTCCCCGGGCTAGTGGCAGCTCAGACGGAGATCTCGACCAATCCAGTCGAGCCTGGGCAGAAGTCTATTCACAGGCTACACCCGGGCGGCTTCCCTCGCCCCTCATCGCTTCAGATGCTCGATTCCACACCGTAACAGCAGCCATTTTCCGGCTCTCAGGTTCTTGATTATCGAATGAATCGTATCGATCTACGCAATGCCCGGTCTCCGCAGCCTTGCTTTCCAGCGGTCAAGCTGGCTCGCACACGGGCTGTATCGCCTGCCGTGCAAGCTGGCGTCGCGCAGGGAGGCGAGGAACTCAGCCGGGCCGTCGAATTCCTCCATCTCCGTGTACAGCAGTCCGACGTGGCTCACCTTGTGTGCGTCGCTCCCTGCCGTCACCGGCATCCCCAGCCGGGACGCGAAACGTCGGGCGCTGCGGTTGGCCAGCCACCAACGCGGCTTGCCATTGAGGGCCTCGATGGCATCTATCTCCCCACTCAGCTCCTCGAGGCGGCGGGAACTCATCCTCTTCAGCTTGACGATATCGAAGGGGTGTGGTATCAACACCAACCCGCCCTGCTCATGTATGCGCCGCATGGTATCGGGAGCGGAAAGTCCTGGCGGCACCTCCTCGCTCAGGAAGAGGCCGACGATCTCCCCCTCCGCCGAACGTATCTCCGATCCGGGCACAATGACCAGTTCAGGGAGCTCGCGCGCGAATTCGAGGCTGCCGCGCAGGGAATCGTGATCGGTTACGGCCACTCCGGCCAGCCCCCTTTCACGGCATATCTCCCTGAGCCCGGCGGGATCGATGGCGCTGTCAAACGAGTAGGTGGTGTGCACGTGCAGGTCGAGTCTTATCCTCATGCTTACCACCCGCTCACCGGAATTCCTCGGGGACCTGGCATGACCTCTCGATGGAGGCCGCCAGGACCTGCAGCCCCTCCCTGTCCAGAAAATACACGCTGGCACCGCCGGCCGTTCCCGCACGCCCCGGCGCCACACCGCCCTGGACGTCCACCACGGGCAAGGAGCCGAACTCCCGCGCCAGGCGGATGACCTCGTCCGGGGTGAGGTCCGTCTCCAGAGGCTCCAGGGCAACGGTGAGGAACCAAGCCGCGCCCGGATCATCCGCCATTTCCTTGCCCTTGTAGAGGATCTGCATGAGCAACCTCTGCTGCTGCCTCACCCTGGCCAGGTCCGCCTGCGGATAATCCCTGGACCTGGCAAATATCAACGCCGATGCGCCGTCCAGGTGCTGGTTTCCAGACGGTATGATGCCTAGCTTGGGGTCCTCCACGGGCTCGCTCAGGGTGATCTGAACGCCCCCGAAAAGGTCGACCAGCCAGGTGAACTCGTCGAAATCGACGGCGACGTAGTTGCGGATCTTCATGCCGGTCACCTCCTCTACCGTCTGCACCGCGAGCTGCGCTCCTCCCACCTGGTAGGCGTCGTTTATCTTGGACATACCCAGGCCGGGGACGTTTACGTAGCTGTCCCTGGGTATGGAGAGCAGGCAAGCCTTGCCCCTGGCCTCGTCGATGTGGGCGACGATGATGGTATCGCTCCTCTGGTTTCCCTCCTCCTCGCGTCCCAGCCCATGGTCGATGCCCAGCACGAGCACGTTAAAGGGGCCCGGGCTGACTGGTTCGGCGTCGGGCAGGAGGGAGGGTCGCTCTACCCCGGGAAAAGCGGTGGGCGTGACCTCCGCGCTGGCATCTCCTTCCAGTAATTCCCATGGGTCTATGAGCATGACCGCGATGGCAGCCGCCGCCATCAGCGCCACGACGAGCAGGGCTGTCCGCAGAACCTTCTTCCTGCGCAAGAAACCTCCTTTAACGGTTGGCGTCGCCTCGATGAGTATTTTCTTATAGGGACGTCGATTATCCTTCCACGCGTTCCCTTCCCGTCCCGACGGTCTAAGGCTTTCGCCCGGTCTGTTCCCCGCAGGGTGGGGTCAGGATCTATCCTGACCCCGACTCCCATCACCTCAGACCAACGCAAGTTCGAAGGGCTCTTCAAGGCCTGGTCCCCTAACATAACTTACAACGCAAGCCGCGCACTGTGTATAATTACTCAGGTCCGGGAGCCGCTGGCTCAGAGCGCGAGCGGAAGGTTTCCATTGTGCTGGTTGCTCGACTTTGACTATACCGTATTCACCTGGATAAACGGCCTGGCGGGGCACAACGGCGTGCTCGACGGGGCCATGAAGGTGTTCTGCAACGACCACCTCGTCCCTTTCACCCTCGGGTTCATACTGGTCGTCATGGCCCTGCACGGGCGCGACCGCACGCAGGACCGCGGCAACCTCGCCGCCGTGGTGCGCGTGTTCGTCTCCATCGCCGTTGCCTCGGCCATACTGCAGCTTGCCGTGACCCTTATACACCGCCCACGCCCCTTCGTCGACCACGAGGTGAACCTGCTGTTTTACAGGCCCACCGACTGGTCCTTTCCCAGCAACCCGGCGACCGCCACTTTCACCTTCTTCTTCTCCGCTTTGTTCTCCGACCGCCGCTTCGGCTGGTGGTTCCTGCCGCCCGCCCTGCTCATGTCCTTCTCCCGCATCTTCTGCGGGGTGCATTACCCCGGCGACGTGCTCGCCGGTATCGTCATCGCGGCGGCCAGCGCTTACCTGGTGCACCGGGTCGATTTCCTGAGCCGTCCCCTGGTCGCCATAGTCAACGTCGTCGAGAGCCGCGTCAGGTCTTCTCTGAGCGTGAGGGAATGAGCCGTGGAAGAGGTTTTTTACGAGGACGTCCTGGAGACCTTTCTCTTCTGCTTTATCGCCGTGTCGGGGATCATCCAGATCATGGTGGCCAGAAGGGGCTGGCACGGGTTGAGCGTGTACGGTGGGCGCCTACGCCCGGCCGTCAACTACGTCCTGGGCGCCGCTTTGATCGCTTTCGCGTATGCATGGTACTTCAGCGACCCGCTGCACCGCAATGTTCGCAACATCGAGGCGTTCATGAGCATTTTCTGCCTGGTCCTCGGCATCGCCGCGGCCGGCGCGGCCACCGCTTTGCTCGCGTCCGCGGCGGAGGCGCTGCGGCGCCGTTTCGGCCGCGGCAGGGGGGCGAGGAGGACAGCTCGAGGAGTGGCCCTGGACAGGATGGACCTTCCAGGGGGGAAGGCGCTCCTGTCCGGGGTGTGGGGAGGACGCGGAAAGAACCTGGTGATGGTGGCCGAGCCCGGCAGGGGGTGCGAGAACCTCGTGCGCAGCCTCTTCGTGGCGATGCCCCGCGGTCGCGGCATGCTCTGCCTGCAACCTTGCCACGACCTCCGCAACACCGGGGACCCCGCGCTGGACACGGAAGGGGACTCGATAACGGGGCTACTGTCCCAGGTGGAAGGGAAGCGCGGCATGGACCTGCGCGGAGAGACCTTCCTCGGCCTGGGTTGGGGGGCTAACTCTCTCTACCCTTTGGGAGCGGACCTGGAGAGAAAATACGGGCCGCGCAGACTGATGATGGTCGCGCCGGTGATGCCCGACTGCGAAAAGGGAATGGTGGGCGATGCCCTGTATTCAAACACTCCCCTCGACGTCCTTTCCACCTTGTCGGCACACCGGCCCTGGAGGGAAGAGGCATCCTGCAGGATGCTACGCATGTGGCTGCCGGTGTTCGCTGCCTGCGTGGTCCTGGCGACCGCGACAACG
>CAYPZH010000122.1:5834-9065 GCA_964415205.1 uncultured Actinomycetota bacterium
GTGGGACTTGTCCTCTCGTTATGGGTCGCCTATTTCCTAACCGTGCACAGGAGGGAAGGAAGCGCCAAGAGCTGGGAAGAGCGACTGGTCTCCCGCCTCCGCGACTCGGCTGCGCAGGGCTTGGAAACTCCTTTCACCGTGGTCCTCACCTCGCATGACCGGGAATCCCACGCCGCGCCGCCCTTAAGCGGGCCACTCCACAGCGAGTTGTGGGAGGATACCTTGAGAGGTAAATTCATATTGAACAGGGGAACCCCGGAACGCCTGGCGGCTCTAATATGGGAGGGTGATCCGGGGAAAGAAGACTGAGGAGCCGCGCAGTCTATTGCGCCGGCTGAAGGCGAGGGACGCGATGAAAGGCAGTGACGGCGGCGCGGTCCTTTTCGCAAAATGCGCGCTATGCCTTCTCTTTATCGCCACTGCGGTGTTCTTCATCATCATGACCTCCGCGGGAGCCCGCGATGCCACCGCAGGCCGGGCACGGGTTCCAGCAGATGACGAAGATATCACGCTGGGCAGATCCTTATACGCCTTCGTGAAGGGCCTCGTCGAGAGCCTGGCTGGCTCGCGCACGTTCTCCCTCGTCCCCGCGTGGGAACTCTCGGTGGGCGGGGAGTTGTTCGTGGAGGAGGAAGGGGGGGTCCTCTACCTGACCTCCAGCCTCGGCCGGGTTACGGCAGTTGACGCCGCCTCGGGGAATATTATGTGGAACCTGGACCTGGGGTCATGGGTCTCGGCGGCCCCGGCGGTCAGGGCGGGCGTGGTCTACGTGGGTGCGACCGACCACGTCCTCTACGCCCTGGACGCGGGCAGCGGCGCCCTCCTCTGGTACTACACCTCCCAGGGAGAGATACTGGCCCAGCCGGTAGTCGACGGCGACATGGTGTTCTTCACCGCGGACAACGACTCCATCTACGACCTGGTGCACCGCCTCTACGCCCTGGATGCGCGCAGCGGGACACCGATGTGGACTTACGATACCGAGAGCTGGACGCCTGCCGCGCCCGCAGTGGGCAACGACGCGGTCTACCTGGGAGGCTACCGGCGTGAGGTATACGCCCTGGACAAACAAACGGGGGGGGAGCTGTGGTCGTTCGAAGCCACGAACATCGTCTTCTCGTCACCCCAGATAACAGCGGGTCAAGTGCTCTTCACCTGTATAGACGGCTGGGTCCACGCTCTTGATGCATCGAGCGGCGCGTCCCTGTGGTCGAGGAAGCTCCCCGGCTTCGCATGGCTTGCCCCACCTGACGGCTCCGGCAACCTCTACGCCTGTTCGCACCGGGACACCCTGACCGCCATGGCGCTGAGCAGCGGGGAGGAGCTGTGGTCCTTCACCGACGGCGACCTTCTCTCCTCTGCGACCCTGTCGGAAAAAGAGATCGTATGCGCGTTCAGCCAGGAGGGCACAGTCTACCTGCTGGACGCGGCGGAAGGGAGGTCCCTGGGCGTATTGCAGGCCCCTCATGCCTTCACATCCCCGCCCCTTCTGGCCGGGCAAGGCATCTACACAGGTTGCCCGGACGGAATGCTACGCGCGTACGAACTCCCGGACGAGATGCGGTGAAGCCGTGTGTCGCCCTGCACATGAAACGGGACTGCATCTGACCCCGATGCCGCGCGGAAAAGCGCGCTTGCGGGCCGTGGCTGATGCGCTCACTTCCGAGCTCGGGTACCTGGGCATGATCAGCACGACCATCTTCCTATACGCGGCCGTCGCCCTGCTGTCCCTGGCCCCTGACGGCACCGTAGGAAAGCTCTCCCCCATGCACGAAGCGGTGCAGAGGAACGCCTACCTCGCGCGCCTGCTCGATCTCACGGGTATCAACAGGGCGACCCATACGCAGCTGGTCGTGTTGTGTTTTGTCGTGCTGGCCCTGCTCCTGGCGGCTTATGCTTGGGCCGTGCTCATCTTCCGCCGCCGCCAGGACAAGGGGCTTTTCCCCATCATCGCGCTCTCCCTCGTCCTGTGCCTGATACTCGTGGTCATACCTCCCCTGTTGAGCAAGGACGTGTTCTCCAACATCTTCTACGCCAAGATCGCCGCCCGCTACCACGACAACCCCTACGTCATAACCCCCCAGCGTTTCTCCGCCGACCAGCTCATGGTCTACGTCAGCCTGAATTGGAAGAACACCGCCATCGTCTACGGCCCTTTACATACATATTTTTCCATATTGCTCAATCTCGCGGCCGGCGAGGGGATAACCGCCAATATCATCGTATTCAAGGGGGCCATGGCCGCCTTCCACGTATCCAATATCCTTCTGGTGTGGTTAATCCTGGGGCTTATGGCACCGCGGAGGAGGCGTCTCGGCACCATGCTGTACGCCTGGAACCCCATCGCCCTGACCATTGGGGTGGGGGGCGGACACAACGACCTTATGATGATGACCCTGGTGCTCCTGGCCGTTTACCTTCTCTTGCGGGAGATGAAGTGGGCGGGTTTCGTCTGCCTGTGCCTATCTGTGTTCATCAAGTATATCAGCGTGATCCTCGTCATCGCACTGGTCATCTACCTGCTGTCGAGAGAGAACGGCCGCGCGCGGCAGTTACGTGAACTGGGCCGCTGCGCAGCCGTCTTCCTGCTCGTCGCCGTGCTGCTCTTCTTTCCCTTCTGGGCCGGAACGGACACCTTCGATTCCACCCTGCGCAACCTGCAGCTCAACAACTACACCAGCCTCGGGGGTGTCCTTTCCGCCGCCTTCGCCTTCATCTTTGAGCACATCACTCGCCTGTCCGCCTCCCTGGCGGGCGCCCTGGGGAGCGCGCTCAGCAAGCTGCTGCTGCTGCCGGTCTTCCTGGCCACCCTGTGGTTCGCGCCCCGGCGCGCGCGCGGCTGGCGGGACCTGCCCGAGTGTTTCTTCTGGGTCACCCTTGCCTACCTCGTCACCACGAGCTATTACATGCCGTGGTACTTCATCTGGCTGCTGCCGCTGATATCCCTGCGTCCCTGGGACCGCGCCTCGAAGTGGAGCCTCGGTATCGGAACCGCCACCATCCTCCTGGGCACGGACATACACCCCTTCTAAGCCTAAGGGGTCAGGTCTTGTACTTTGCTTACCGCGGTATGTTGCCTGTTCGCACCCGCGGTCTTATAGCGCGTATACAAGACCCGGCACCACGCCTCATTCGCTTGCGCTCCTTTGAATGTATCGCCGGTGTGAGGTAATTAGGGTTGGGGTCACCTTTAGTGACCCAAGTCAAGGGTAAACCTCCCTTGACCCCTCT
>CAYPZH010000123.1:0-9039 GCA_964415205.1 uncultured Actinomycetota bacterium
CCGCTCTCGAGTAAAGGCTCGATGCGCTTCATCACCTCTCTATATGCCTCGGTGGCGAGGATGATATCGGGCAGGAAGAACGTTCCCTCCTGCCACAGCCTGCCGGCCTCGTAGATGCCCCCCACCGCACCCTTCTCCAGGATCTCTTTTGGCGATACGCCCTCCTCAAGGGCCCGTGCCGCTATCCCGTCGGCCTTGACCTCGTCCCCCTCGCTTATAGCCTGCTTGAGCTCGTCCTCCCAATCCATACCGAAGGCCCTCCCTCCGTGGGGTTATATGGAAACAGACTCTATAACGGCACTGTACGCCCATTCTACAATCTCTTATCACAGCGTGAAAGGATGGGGCTATGTGGAGCCATGTTGTGGAAATGCCGCCCCGACCACGGCAGGCGCGGCCGGTCTCTTGGCCGCAAGCCCTGCGGGGCATTTCTTACATAAAGGCCGCGGCGTAGATCATGCCGGCGATGCCTCCGAGGGCCAGGATGGCGCCGAAGACGTACTGTAATACCGATGAGCGCTTGTACTTCCTGGTCAGCTCCTCCTCCATCTTGTGGCTGATGATGAAGGGCCCCTCGCCTTTGCCGATGGAAGCTACCTCTCCCGACCTCTGGGTGCTGCCCAGGACGAAGACCGGCTGGCCCACGCGCACCACGGACTCGGTGATGCGGTAGCCCTTCACGGCCTCGTAGTCGTTATCCATGGCGTCAAGCACTCCCTCCAGGACGCTTCCGATGACGCTGCGGGACCTGTCGTCGTACGCGCCGCCGTATCCCTCGTGGGTCCTGGTCTCCGCGACGAATTCCGCCCCATCGGGGAAGACCATGCACTCGCCGCTGGAGTCGCATACCTGGAAGGGCACGTGCTCCTTGCGGTCTCCGACGGTGTTCCAGCTCTCCGTCGTACGCCAGTTGCCCTGGCTGTCACGCTCCCTGCGCTCCACGCGGTGCTCCAGCTTGTAGCTGTAATAGATGCAGGGGATCTCCGCGGTGGGGGAGAGCAAGGGCTCATCCGTTTTTACCGTGCCGACCAGTTCCACCTGCGCTCCCGGTACGGCATCGGCCATCTTGGCGGCCTCGGCCGCGCTCACCGTTCTAGTGCCCGCCATGGCCGCGAGCTTCTTGCGTCCCCTGAAAGCGAGGAAGAAAAGGATGATTCCGATGACCAAGGCCACGGCGCCTATTCCCAGGACGGCCCATTGCGAGTTCTCCATACCTACCACCTCCTCCCTGCATGACTTCGGCATATGATGCGTAATTACCTGTATCCGGAACCACCGCCCCGATCTGTAAACCCTCCGTCTGCCCACCCCCGCCCGATCCATAACCCACCGGTCTGCCCGTCCAACGTCCGTTGCATAACCCGCCGGGAGGGCTCACGCGTTGCGTTTCGCGCCTCCGGCGCGAAATGACAAGGATGAGCCCTCGACCACCTGTGTGGCCAGCGACGCGCAGCGCTGCGGGGGGGGTCAGGATTTATCCTGACCCCAATCGCCATTACCTAAGACCGGTGTCGGGTTTATGGAACCCGGTGCGGCACGGCAGGTCCCATCTTCCAGAGCCGAGGCTCCCGGCCAGCGACGCGCAGCGCTGTGGGGTGGGTCAGGATTTATCCTGACCCCAATCGCCATTACCTAAGACCGGTGTCGGGTTTATGGAACCCGGTGCGGCACGGCAGGTCCCATCTTCCAGAGCCGAGGCTCCGATACAATAAGGAGGCGCGCCACGGCGCGCCCCCTTTAGTAACAGCATGTGAGCGGTTTTCTATCCCTTGCCTTCCCGCTCCTTCTGCTTGGCGATCTCCTCCTCGCGCAGGGCCCGGCGCAGGATCTTGCCCACCATGGTCTTGGGCAGCTCGGGGCGGAACTCAACCAGGCGCGGAGCCTTGTAGGCGGCCAACCTCTCGCGGCAGTAGGTGATTATCTCGTCCTCGGTGCACTCCACTCCCTCCTTGAGCACGATGTACACCTTCACCGTCTCGCCGCGGTATTCGTCGGGGACGCCCACCGTAACCGCCTCCTGCACCTTGGGGTGCTCGTAGAGGACCTCGTCCACCTCGCGCGGGTAGATGTTGAAGCCTCCGGCGATGATCATGTCCTTTTTGCGGTCCACGATGTAAAAGTATCCGTCCTCGTCCATGGTGCCGATGTCTCCGGTGTACAACCAGCCGTCTCTCAGGGTCTCCGCCGTCTCCTCCGGCTTCTGCCAGTAGCCCTTCATCACCTGGGGCCCGCGGATGATGAGCTCGCCGGGCTCGTTCACGCCCATCTCCCTCTCGCCCTTCTCAGCGTCCACGATCTTGGCCTCGGTGTCCGGGAAGGGAATACCGATGGAGCCGACCTTTTTCATGCCGAATATGGGGTTGGAGTGGGTCACCGGCGAGGACTCCGAAAGGCCGAAGCCCTCGCAGAAGATGCCTCCAGAGATGCGGCTGAACTGCTTGATGACCTCCACCGGTATGGGGGCCGAGCCGGAGTTGCACAGCCGTAGCTTGTCCACGCCGTAGTTCAAGGCCTCGGGGTGGCTGAGGATGGCCACGTAGAGAGTGGGCACCCCGGGGAAGAAGTTGGGCTGGTACTTCTGGATAGCCTGCAGCATCATGTTGATCTCGAACTGCGGGATGAGGACCATGGTGGCGGCGTTGGAGATGGCGGTGTTCATGCCCACCGTCTGGCCGTAGGAGTGAAAGAAGGGGATGACGTCGAGGTACACGTCCTTGCCCCTCTCGGTGAACTCCTTGGCCCAAGTGGAGCACTGCAGAGCATTGGCCAGCAGGTTGCGGTGGGTGAGCATGACTCCTTTGGGCAGGCCGGTGGTGCCGCCAGTGTACTGCAGGGCGGCCAGGTCCTCCTCGGGGTCGATGTCCACGTCCGGTACCTCGGGCTCGGAGCCGGCGATGACCTCGCGTAGCCAGAAGGTGTCCGCGGCCTTGGCCACCGAGGGGTCAGCCGGGGTTTCCATATAGTCGGTGATGCTGGAGACGATGAGCCGCTTCAGGGGGGTGGTGCCCTTGACCGCCTGGATACGCGCGTCGAAGAGGTCCAGGTAGATGAGGGTCTCGGAGCCGGAGTCGGTGAACTCGTATTCAAGCTCCCGTTCCACGTGCAAGGGGCTGATGTTCACCACCGTGCCGCCCGCCTCGAGCACGCCGTAGTAGGAGATGATGAACTGCGGGCTGTTGGGCAGCATGAGGGCCACGCGGTCGCCCTTCTTGATGCCCATGCCCCGCAGGGCGGTGGCAAAGCGACGTACCTGGTCGCGCAGCTGGCCGTAGGTCATCTTGTTGTCGAAGAAGACGGTGGCCACATTCTCGTCGTACTTGACACAGGTCATCTCCAGCAGCTGGTACAGGGGTATCCTCGGATAGCGGATGGACTCGGGAACGAAGTAGTCGTAGTGCCTGAGCCAGATCTTTTCCATTTCCCCTCCTAGGTGCTTGCGGACATCCTTGACATCCTTTTGCTGATACATGTCTCTCTCCTCGGCGGATAAGAGCCTGAACGGGGTTAAGCGCGATGCGCGAGTGTTTGATACTGGCATCACGCCCCGGGCCGACGCAATAATTATACCTGTAACCCGCTTATGCTCAAATCTCCGTGTCAGGATGGCAGGGCGGCCTCTCGGCCTTTTCAACCAGTAGCTCCTACCGGAACGTTACATCATCGTCGGCCTTGATGAAGTCCTTGGTCCGCCGCATCAGGTCGCGGCGTAGTCGTAGAAGCCGCGGCCGCTCTTGCGGCCCAGCATCCCCGCTGACACCATACGCCGCAGCAGGGGAGGCGGGAAGAACTTGGCGTCCCCGGTCTGTGAGTAGAACCCGATCGAGGTATCCACCACCGCGTCCAGGCCCAGGTTATCGGCCATCTCCAGGAACCCCTGGGGCAGGTTGAAGCCCAGGCGGTTTGCCTTGTCGATGTCCTCCGCGGTGGATACACCCGCCTCCAGCAGGCGCACCGCCTCCAGGATATTGGGCATAAGTAAACGCTGCAACAGGCCCGCAAGGCGGGCCTCGCGCTCTTCCTCGCTCGCATCATTGACGAACATGTAGCTCTCGCGCTTGCCGCTGGAGTAATCGTAAAACCCCTTGCCCGCCTTTCGCCCCAGCAGGCCCGCCGCCACCATGCGCCGCATGAGCGGGGGCGGGGAGAACTTCGGGTCGCGCGTGTCCTCATAGATGGCCGTGGCGGCGCTCATGCCCACGTCCAGGCCGGCGTTGTCCACGATCTGCAGCGGCCCCACCCCGAGGTCGAATCCCCCGGTTGCGCGGTCGATCTCCTCGGGTGTGGCGATGCCCTCGTCGATCATGCGCACCGCCTCGATGGTGGATGGCATGGTGGCGCGGTTGGCCACGAAGCCGGCATGGTCCTTGAGCACCAGCACCGTCTCCTTGCCCAGGCTGCGCGCCCAGGCGTCCGCGGCGGACATGGTCTCGTCCGAGGTGAGCAGGCCCTTGATCACCTCGACCAGTTTCAGCAGCGGCACGGGGCCGAAGAAATGGATGCCCACCACCCTGTCCGGGCGGGCGGTGGCGGCGGCGATGGAAGTGATGGGGATGGCGGAGGTGTTGGTGCCGATTATGGTGTGCGGCGGGCATATACCGTCCAACCTGGCGAAGATATCCTTCTTCATCTCCGGCTTCTCCGGTATGGCCTCGACCACGATGTCGGCGTCACGCGCCTCGTCCAGGTCGCAGGTGGTGGTGATATTCGAGAGGGTGGAATCGAAGCGCTCGCGGCTTATCCTCTCCTTGGAAAGGAACTTGCCCAGGGACCTCTCGATCTCCGCCTTCCCCCTCTCCAGGCATCCTTCATCCAGGTCGCACATGACCACCCGGTAACCGGCCATGGCGGAGACCTGGGCGATGACGTTCCCCATGAAGCCCGCGCCCGCCACGAATACGTTCCTGATATCCATACACCTCTCCTTTTATGGGGTCAGGTCTTGTTTTTTGCATACCATAATATGGTATGTGCTGCAAACATGCTGTATAAAAGCGAGCATATGTATAATAAGCTTTGACATACCGGAGTATCCAAAAACCAAGACCTGACCCCTAGATCTCTTTCTCCAGCTCTTTCTTGAGCACCTTGCCCACGGGAGTGAGGGGCAGCATGTCACGCACGATCACCTCCTCAGGGACCTTGTAATCGGCGAGGTGCTCTGCGACCCAGGCTTTGACCTCCTCCGGGGTCACGCCGCCGTCAGGGCTCATGACGTAGGCACGCCCCACCTCGCCGTAGACGGGATGGGGGATGCCTATCACCGCGGCGAGCATCACCCGGGGGTGCCGCGTGATGACCTCCTCCACCTCGCAGGGGTAGACGTTCTCGCCGCCGCGGATGTACATCTCCTTGCTCCTCCCCGCCATGCGCAGGTAGCCGTCCTCGTCCATGGAGGCCAGGTCGCCGGTGTAGAGCCAGCCCTCGGCGTCAAGGACCTGCGCCGTCTCCTCCGGCCGGTTGAGGTATCCCTTGAACACCGTCTCGCCCCGGATGGCGATCTCGCCGATCTCACCCCTGGGGACCTCGCGGCGGTCGTCGTCCACCACCCGCACCTCCACCCCTGGCAGGGGGAGGCCTATGGTGTACAGCTTGTGCTCCTCCGTGTCGTCCAGCATGGTGGTGGTCACATTGCCCATGGTGGACTCGGTGAGGCCGTATCCGATCACCGTCTCCGCCCCCATCTTCTCCTTGACGTCCCTGAGGATCTCGGGGGGGCAGGGCCCAGCCCCCATGAACAGGAAGCGCAGGGAGGAGAGGTCGTAGTCCTCGAAGCCGGGCGTCATCATGAGGATGGCGGCCATGGCCGCCACGCCGCCCAGCACGGTTACGCCCTCCTCGTGGATGTAGCGCAGCACCTCGGCGGGGCTGAAATCGTCCAGGACCATGGTGGCCTTGAGGGAGGCGCATCCCGACACGCCCCCGATGGTGCCGGCGGAGTGGAAGAGGGGGAAGAAAACCCCCACCACGTCGCTATCGTCCACGTCCAGCCTCTTGTACCAGGCATCCAGGTTGAACTCGATGTTACGCGCGCTGATCATGGCCCCCTTGGGCACCCCGGTGGTTCCCGAAGTATAGATGACGGTCACGCTGCGGTCCTCGTCGTCCGATTCCTGCCGCCGGCGCAGCTCTTCCTGGGTCACCGCATTTCCTCTTTGCTTGAGCTCCTCCCAGGTGACGTAGGGCAGCAGTCCGGTGTCCCCCAGCGTCACCACCTCGCGTATGAACGGCCGGTCCGCTATGGGGCCCGCGAGCATGGCGGCGAAGTCGGTGTCTCGGAAAAACGGGCTCATGAGCAGAAAAGACGGTTTCGCGTCGTCCAGCAGGTACTCAAGCTCCTCGGCCTGCAGCCGGGAGTTGAGCAGCACCGCCTCCCCCCCGGCCTTGATGACGGCGTGGAAGGCGAAGGCGTGCTCCGGCACCGTCGGCATGAGCAGGCCCACCCTCTCTCCGGGCTCAAGACCCAGGGACATGAGGCCCCGCGCCAGCAGGTCTACCTCCGCGAGATATTCCGCATAGGTGATGCGCCGCTCACGGTGCACAATGGCGGTCTTGAGCGGGAATTCCCGCGCCGCCTCGTCGAGCATGTTCCACATTACAAGCCCCCCGATCCTTCTTGTCCAGTCGGCCGAGATCAAAGGGGGCTGAGTTCCCTCAGCCCCCTCGTTCATCAGCTTCGGTCGGACCTACTTCTTAGCAGCCTTCTTCGCCGCCGCCTTCTTGGCCGGCTTGGCCGCCTTCTTGGCGGTCTTCTTCGCCGCCGCCTTCTTCGCGGCAGCCTTCTTGGCGGGCTTCTTCGCCGCCTTGGCCTCCTTGACAACCTCGAAGTACTTCACGTCGTGGATGCTTCCCACGCGCTTCTCGTTCCATACCGCGCGCATGCGCATCCCCACCTCGAGGTCCCTCTCGTCGTACTCGTTGCAGAAGTGCATCATGCGGGTGTCCGCCCCGTCCAGGGTCACCCAGATGGAGGTGAAGGGCACCTGCTTCATGCCGCCGTTGTTGGGGTCGATGTAGGGGAAGCGGACGATGGTGAAACCCTCGAGCGTGCCCTCGTCGGCCAGTTCCACCCACTCGTTCATCTCCACGAAGCACTTGCCGCAGTTAACCCGCGGGGGGTTGTACACCGTGCCGCATTTCGGGCACTTTACTCCCATGAAGCGCTTGTTTTCCCGCAGCTCGTTCAGGTACTTGCTCCAGTAGTAACCCATGTGCCAGTGGAAGTCGTATTCCAGGTGGCCGGACTCGTGGGTGAGGAGCTCGTAACCCTCGGGGGTGTGCGTCGTCTTGCGCTTGTCTCTATATATTCCCATGAATGTCACCTCCTCCATGCCTATGGCAGGTCCGCGCCCAGGATCATCAGGCCCGTCCAGCTGCAGCCGCCGAACCCCGTGCACAGGGCCTTCTTCACGTTGGGCACCTGGCGGTCGCCAGCCTTGCCCATGATCTGCCATGCGGCTTCTCCCACGCGGATGAGTGCGGTGGCGCCGATGGGGTTGGTGGAGATGACTCCGCCGGAGGGGTTGATGGGCAGCTGTCCGTCCATGTCGAAGGTGCCCTTGCGGATGAGCTTCGGTGCGCCGCCGTGCTCGCAGAACCACAGGGAGTCCATCCACTTCACCCCGCAGGTGGAGCAGGGGAGGTAGAGCTCGGCCACGTCGAACTCCTTCAGCGGGTTGGTGATGCCGGCCAGCTTGTAAGCCGCCGCGGAAGCCCGCTCCAAGGTGGGCATGAACTTCCACTCCAGGTCGCCGAAGTGGGTGTAGTCGTGGCGCACCACCGAGCAGTGCACCCATGCCGGCCTGGGGCAGAGCTTCTTGGCCTTCTCCTCGGTGGCGAAGATGACCCCGCAGGCCCCGTCGGAACGGGGGCACATGTCGAGGAATTTCACCGGGTAGGAGAGCATGGGGGAGTTGAGCACGTCCTCCACCGTCACCCTCTGACGCGAGTGGGCGTAGGGGTTGTTGAGGGCGTTGTTGCGGTCCCTCGCAGCTACCCTTGCCGAGTCCTCCTCGGTGGCCCCGTAGGCCTTCATGTACATGGAGTACTCGGTTGCCAGTGGCCCGATGGCCCCGGCGAAGGGGTCCCGCTCCAGGGTGGGGTTGGCGCAGGTGGCGATAGCCGCCTGCGTGTCGGATTCCGAGTTCTTCTCCCAGCCCACTCCCAGGACCACGTCGAAGAGGCCGCTGGCCACGTGATAGTAGGCGCATGCGCCCACGGTGGTACCGGTGGTGCCGCCGGTGGTCACCTTGAACACGGGCTTCATACAGGCGCCCAGCCCGTCCACCGCCCAGGTGTCCACGTAGTTGATGTTCTCGAAGTGGTCCATGTTGCCGACCCCGATGGCGTCGATATCGTTTATGGTCAGCTGCGCGTCGTCCAGGGCCCGGGTGACGGCCTCGGCGATGAGCTCCACGCCGGAGACGTCCAGGCGCTTGGCGGCGTGGTGGGTCTGGCCTACTCCGATGATACCTACTCGTTTACCCATTTCACGTCACCTCCTTATTTCCCCAGGACCCAGACACAGTGGGACTGCCCGCACATGCCGTTGATGCCGTGGACCAGGGCGGTCTCGGCGCCCCTTACCTGGTGCTTGCCGGCCTTGCCGCGCAGCTGCAGCACGGCCTCGGCCATGGAATAGAGGCCGGCGGCCTGCACCGGGTTGGCGGAAAGGCGGCCACCCGAGGGATTAACCGGCAGCTTGCCGCCGAAATCGAACCAGCCGCGCTCCAGGTACTCGCAGGCCATACCGTCGTCGCAGATGCCCAGCCCCTCTAACCACAGAGGCTCCATATAGGAGAATGCGTCGTAGACCTCGGCGAGGTCGATCTCCTTGCCGGGGTCGTTGATGCCGGCCATCTCGTAGGCGCGCTTGGCCGCTTTCTTGAGCGCGCGCGTGTCGGCAAGGTCACGGTCCCCGAGGCGGAAGGCGTCAGCGCAGTGGCCCACGCCCTTCAGCCATACCCGCTTTTTGTTGGTGGTCATCTTCTTGGCAAACCGCTCCGCCGCCAGTACCAGGGTGCAGGCTCCGTCGGTCACGGG
>CAYPZH010000124.1:0-9023 GCA_964415205.1 uncultured Actinomycetota bacterium
GAAAGACGTATATTACGCCCCCGCCGCTGCGGGCCGCGTAGGCCGTGTTGGCATCCGCGAGCATCACCACGAGGTCCAGCCCGGTATCCCGCCCGGACCACTTCTCGGATATATGGCGGTGGATGTGGCCGAAGGTGCGCACGAGTACGCGGGTGTAGTCCGCCACCTCTATCTCCCCGCCCTTTTTCTTGAAGAATTCCCTCAAGAGCGCTATCGCGTAGCGCCTCATCTCCATCTCTTCCAGGCCGGTCATCTCGGAACATACCCCGGCAGCCAGGACCAACCCGGACGGAGAGCCGCCCCCCTTCGTCTCCAGGGCGAAATAAGGAGCATGGGGAGGAGAATCGTTCTTCCCGGTATAGGCGATGCCGATATTGGGGCCTCCCGTTTCTATGTCTTTCACCTCCCGCGCACCCCGGCATACGCACCGTGGCGGAGCCGCGATCACATCCAGACCCGTTCTCCGTGCACCAGGTCCTCGTAGGTCTCTCTTTCCCTCACTACCGTGAAACGGTCTCCATCTACCATGACCTCCGCGGCACGGCGGCGTGAGTTGTAGTTCGAGGCCATGGTAAAAGCGTATGCGCCCGCACTCATCACCGCAAGTATTTCACCGGGCTCCGTGCGGGCCAGCGCCCTCTCCCTGGCCAGAAAGTCGCCGCTCTCGCATACCGGACCCACCACGTCGACGGTCTCCTCTTCGCGCTCTGTCTCCAGCGCCGGGATTATCTCGTGATAAGAGCCGTAAAGGCTGGGGCGGATGAGGTCGTTCATCGCCGCGTCAACCACCAGGAACCCCTTGTCGCCGGTCTTCTTGCGGTAGAGCACCTTGGTAGCCAGGATGCCCGCGTTGCCCACTATCATGCGCCCTATCTCCAGGATCACCGCGCAGCCCGATTCCCTCAGCACCGGCTCCAGGGCCTGCGCGTAATCGCGCGGGTAGGGCACCTCCTCGTGCCGATAGGGTATCCCGAACCCGCCCCCGATGTTGATGTAGCGAATGTCCAGCCCGCTCGACTGCAGGCGCTTCACCAGTTCCCCGATGACGGACAGGCTCTCCCGAAACGGCTCCACGCTGGTTATCTGGGAGCCGATATGCTGGTGAACTCCCACCACCTCCACGTTGGGCAGCGAGGACGCCTGCTCGTAGACCGAGAGGGCCTCCTCTATGTCTATGCCGAACTTCGCCTGTTTCAGCCCGGTGGAGATGTAGGGATGAGTGTTCGCGTCCACGTCGGGGTTCACCCTCAACGCGATATTCGCCTTCACTCCCATCTCTCCCGCCACCCGGTCGAGGCTGGACAGCTCCGCGCTCGACTCGACGTTGAACATCAGGATGCCCGAACTGAGCGCATAGGCCATCTCTTCCTCGGTCTTGCCGATACCGGCATAGACTATCCTCTCGGGCGGTATCCCGACTTTGAGGGCGCGGTACAGCTCTCCCCCCGAGACGATATCCGCGCCCGCCCCCTCCTCAGCCAGGGTCGCGAGCACGGCGAGGTTCGAGTTCGCCTTGACCGAATAGCAGATGGTCACGGCGAGACCGGAAAACGCATCGTGCAGGCGCTTATAGTGATAGCGTATGGTGCGGCGGCTGTAGACGTAGAGCGGCGTCCCCACCTCCGCTGCTATGCGCAGCAGGGGTACTCCCTCGCAATAGAGCTCGCCGTCTACGTATCTGAACTCATGCATGTCCGCCCAGCACCGGTCCTTACTCGCCGATGAAGGTCAGAACCAGGACACGTGACCTGGGGACCTCATCGAAGTCTACGAAAACCACCTGCTGCCACGTCCCCAGCTGCAGTCCTCCAGCTTCAAAAGGCACGGTGATCGAGGGCCCGAGCAGGCCGGCGCGGACATGGGAATGGCCGTTGCTGTCCACGCCCCGGCGGTTATGGTGGTAGTCCCTCTCCACGGGCGCGATGAAGTCGAACAGCTCGCGAAAATCGTGGCACACCCCGGGCTCGTGCTCAAGGGTGGTGATAGCACCTGTCGCACCGGGCACGAAGACGTTCACTATGCCGTTGCTCATCCCGGTGCCCTTGAGTTTCTCCGCGACCGCATCGGTGATCTCCACGATGTGGGCATTGCCTTCCGTCTCGAACTCGAGCCTGGCGTGTATCACCGTCATGGCATTAATCCTTTCCATATCGGTTATTGTCATATGAGGATACCACTTTCTATTCTTTAGCCATATGCGCCGTCCTGTAAATATCCTCGCCGTTCAGGGCACGTTTCCCGTCCGCGCGGAACGGAAAAGCGCCTAAGCCGGGGGGGCTGGCGGCCTTCCCTACCCGGCACGCCCTTTACTCCTGCGATGCTCTACCCGCATAATCCCCATATGGATGAAGTAAAGGAGCCGCGATGAAACCGTTCAAGGTCGCGGAGGGCGTATTCCAGGTAGGCGGCCCCGACATGACCGCTCCCGAGGACTGCTGTTTTTTCCTCGTGGACATGGGGCGACCGGTGCTCATCGACGCCGGCGCCGGAGGCGCGCCGCGCAAGCTCATATACAACCTGGGAGACTTGGGATACTCGCCCCGGGACATCGAGCTCGTGGTGCTTACCCATTGCCACATAGACCACGTCGGCGGTGCGCCTTTCCTGGTGGAGAAATACGGGCTGCCCCTGGCCATCCACGAGTGCGACGCCCCTCCCCTGGAACAGGGGGACGCGCGGCGGACCGCGGCTAACTGGTACGGCATGGAACTCGCGCCGATGAAGGTCAAGCACCGCCTCAAGGGCCCGGCCGGCAGTATGGAGGGCGGCGCCGCCCCCCTGCACTGGATGCATACGCCGGGCCACACCCCCGGGTCCATATCCCTGTACGTCGACAATGGCTTATACAGGATACTCTTCGGGCAGGATATTCACGGGCCGTTCAACGCCTCCTTCGCATCGGATATCGACGCCTGGGCCGAGTCCATGCGCAAGCTCCTGGACCTCGAGGCGGACATCCTCTGCGAGGGCCATTACGGGATCATCCGCCCCGCCTCCGAAGTCCGCGAATATATCCTCGATTACCTGCGCAACTACGGCAAGCTTTGAACTTATCCCACTGCGGACATCACACCATATGGCACATCCTAAAGACTAACCACTACATATAGAGGGTTGCGGAAAGCAGAAGCGTGGATTAATATATCGATGAGATATATCGAATTGATATATCGGGGCGATACTTGATTTCTGTGCGTCAGATTATACGCAAACAGCGGGAGGATGTATAGTGCTGGAACTGGCTATCCTGGGAGCGCTCAAAGAGAAGCCGATGTACGGCTACGAGCTCAAGAAGCGCCTGTCATACCTTCTGGGCCACCTGTGGACGATAAGCTACGGCTCCCTATACCCAGCCCTCAAGAGGCTGGAGGCGAAGAACGCGGTCGAGCGCGCATACACCATTAAGGCCAAGACCCGTAACCGCTACGTTTACCGCATCACCCCGGAGGGCGAAGAGGTCTTCCAGGGCCTCCTGGTGGACACGCGCAAGAACTCAGAGATCACCGACGCGGACAAATTCAGCATCCGGTTGGCCTTCTTCCAGTATATGGAACCAGAGATGAGGCTCTGGCTGCTGGAAAGAAGAAGGAACTACCTGGAGGAAAAACTCACGGAGATGAGCGCCGCGGGCAAAGGCCGCTACAAGGAACCGGACAGCTACCGCCAGGGCCTGTACCGCCACCGCCAGGACCAGATCGAAAGCGACATCGTCTGGTTGCAGGAGATGATAGACCAGGAGAGGCTGCATATCAAGGAACGCAAGGAAGGGGCGGACGCCCCCGCGAAAGAAGGCAAGGGGGGTGAGAAGCTGGTCATAGACGAGGGCGCGATAAAGAAAATGACGCCTATGCAGGCTTAGAGCAGGCTTAGTGTATACGCATACTGTCCCTCCTCTTGGGGAATTGGAAATAAGGCATTTACAGGAGGTCTTTTGATGAACGATATAAGAGTGGCCATCGTGGGGGTCGGCAACTGCGCTTCCTCCCTGGTGCAGGGGATAGAGTATTACCGGGACGCCAAGGACGGCGACCTTATACCGGGGTTGATGCATGTGAACGTGGGCCCCTATCACATCAGCGACATCAAAGTCGTGTGCGCCTTCGACGTGGACGCGGAAAAGGTGGGCAAGGACGTCGGCGAGGCCATCAACTGCGGCAGGAACAACACCATAAAGATATGTGATGTCCCACATCTTGATGCCCCGGTTTTCCGGGGACATACCCTGGACGGGATGGGGAAATACTACCGCATGACCATCGAGGAAGACCCTGGTGAACCCGTCAACGTGGCGGAGGTACTCTCCCGCCACGACATCGACGTCCTCATCAATTACCTGCCCGTCGGCAGCGAGGAGGCCACCCGTTTCTACGTCGAGGAGGGACTCAAGGCCGGGTGCGGCATCGTCAACTGCATCCCGGTGTTCGTGGCCAAGGAAGAGATATGGCAGGGCAAGTTCCGCAAATACGGCCTGCCCATCATCGGCGACGACATCAAGTCACAGGTAGGAGCGACCATCCTCCACCGCGTCCTTGCCAAGCTTTTCAACGACCGCGGCGTCCTTCTGGACCGCACGTCCCAGCTGAACATCGGGGGCAACATGGACTTCATGAACATGCTCGAGCGCGAGCGCCTGGAGTCAAAGAAGATCTCAAAGACCGACGCCGTCGTATCACAGCTAAGCCACAGCATAGACAAGGACGACGTGCATATCGGACCCAGCGACTACGTGGCCTGGCTCAACGACCGCAAGTGGGCATACATCCGCCTCGAGGGAAGGGAGTTCGGAGATGTCCCCATGTCGGTCGAGTTCAAACTGGAGGTATGGGATTCGCCCAACTCCGCCGGCATCGTCATAGACGCCATCCGCTGCTGCAAGCTGGCCATCGACCGCGGCATGTCGGGTGCGCTGCTGGGCCCGTCGGCATATTTCATGAAATCGCCGCCGGTACAGTACTCAGACGAGGTGGCACGCCAGATGGTGGACGATTTCATCTCTTCCAGGCCCGCGGGTATGCTGACCACGGCCGATTTCGGCAACGGCAAGGACCTCGAGAGCGACGAGAAGTTGCTGCATTTCCCCCCAGCCACCAGCGGTAAGAGCAACCAGGCATGATGCCCGGTACGGCCTTGTGCCCGGGCTGCCTGCCCCCTGTACCCCGGTTGCGCCATCGCGCCTCTCCATCGCTCCTGGAGCCGCCGCGCGCGGCGTTGCTGTAATTCTTTCTTAGGCAGGTCTTAGAGGGAAAAAGAGGAGAGGCCACTCGATTATTCCTGAGTGAAGCTATACAAACAGAAAGGAGTGATCTCTCACATGTCAGATCTGTCTCAGCTTATCTCAAGGTTTGTGGAAGAGAACGAGGATTTCAACGAGCTGGAGGACGGGCCGCCCTGGACTTGATTTAACCCCGGATTGTGTTATAGTTACTTGGTCATACGATACAGGGCTTTTTGTATGGGAGATGTGGACCAGATGGACACAAGCCAGCTGCCGTCAATCGTCTCGGAATCAGCCGACCTGCCCGTGCAGGTAAAATGCTATTCGGGCTTCAAGGCCAACGAGAGACCTCTGAGCTTCACCCTCTGCGGACAGGAGTACTCGGTCATGGACATCGAGGGAAGTTGGTTCGAGGAGGACCGCACGGGTGGGGCGAGAAGGATATGTTTCCGCGTACGCGCTGATGACGGCGATCTTTACCTGCTCAGCTGCGACGAGAGCAACAGCGAGTGGGTGCTCCGCCGCGTCTGGAGGCTGGGGAGCCTGAGCTGAGGCCTCGACGCGCACGAAACGGCGCGAGCGGCAAATACTACACAGCGGTTTCAAACACCGGCTTCACCGGTCTTTTTAGTCCGCCTTCTCCCTGATGATGAAGGTCGCCATGGCCTTGGCGAGCAGTTTTCCACCGTCTCCGTAAAGGCTCGCCTCCCCCACGGCCACCGACCTTCCCCTCTGGATTATGCGCGCCTCGCACAGGATATCCCCGCCGCGCACGGATGATATGTAGTTGATCTTCATCTCCACGGTGGCCATGGACTCCCTTCGCGCATCGATAACGGTCGCCAGCGCGGCCGCGATCGAGGCATCGGCCACGGACGCGAGCACGCCCCCGTGCACCACGCCGCCTGCGTTGAAGAACCGGTTCTGCACGGGCAGGACGAAGCGCGAGGTCCCCTCGCCCAGTTCCTCGAGGCGCATGTTCAGGAGAGCGTAGAAGGTAGACGGGTCACGGCGGGAAAGCATTATCTCGCGGTAGCGTTCTTCCCTGCTCTCGGCGCTCTCTTTGTTGCCTACTCCTGTTTCTGGCGGAACCACTCCACGACCCTCCTCAGGCCGACCTCGAGTTCCACCTCCGGCTCCCAGCCCAGGATGGCCCTGGCCTTTCCCAGCCAGGGTCTGCGCCTCTGGGGGTCGTCTTCGGGAAGGGGTTGATAGGAGATGGGCGAGTCCGATGCGGTTAGGGCCTTGATCCTCTGTGCCAGTTCGAGCACGGTCATCTCTTCGTCGTTGCCGAGGTTGATGACCTCGCCCACGGCAGCTTCGGCGATAAGGGCGCGGTATATCCCCTCCACCAGGTCATCGACGTAGCAGAAACTGCGCGTCTGGCTGCCGTCCCCGTAAACGGTAAGCGGTCGTCCGGAGATTGCCTGCAGGATGAAGTTGGGCACGACCCTACCGTCCTCACGCCTCATGCGCGGTCCGAAAGTGTTGAAAATACGCAGGATGACCGTGGCCAGGCCATAGATGCGCCGGTAAGATGCGGTCAGGGCCTCTGCGAACCTCTTCGCCTCGTCGTAGCAGGCACGCGGCCCGATGGGATTGACGTTGCCGTGATACTCCTCCCGCTGCGGAGCCTCCAGGGGGTCGCCGTATACCTCGGAGGTCGATGCCAGGAGGAAAAGCGCCTTGTTCTTGCGGGCGACCTCCAGCGCCTGATAGGTGCCGAGGGAGTTGACCAGCATGGTCTCGACGGCCAGGCGGGCGTAATCAACCGGGCTGGCGGGACTCGCCAGGTGGGCAACGCAGTCGACCTCGAGGTTGACGGGCAGGGTGGCATCGGCCAGCACGAAACTGAACCTGGGGTTGCCCTGCAGCTGCGCGATGTTTTTCAGCGTGCCCGTGCACAGGTTATCAAGGCAGAATACGTCGTGTCCTTCCGATACCAGGCGGTCGCAAAGGTGTGAGCCGATAAAACCCGCTCCCCCGGTCACCAGGAACTTCACTGGTCATTACCTCCTTTACGACGCCGAAAGACAATTATATCAACACCGAAACGAGCGGGGAAGCGCGGCGGCGGCCGCTCGCTCGGACCTTCGCCGTGGCCCCGGGAGACCGCCCTCCGACCACGCTCAACCCACCGTCTCTCCGATCAGGATACGCTGACCGGCACCGCGCAGGCGGGCAAAGAACCGGGGGTGGTCGAGTACCTCCGCTGCGGTGTAGGCCCCCGGCTCCCACCGGTCCCGCAGCAAGCTTTCCACGGCACCCGCCATCACCAGGCCCGAGATGCGGTAATAGTCGCCAGCCGCACAAAACGCCCTTACGCAGGGGAGACCGTCCTTCGTTCCCGCCGCCGTGACCCGCAACGCCGTAGCGCAGGAGGGCTTTCCACGCCGGGCAAACGCGGCGGTGGCGGTGCGTACCGCGGCCCTCCATATCTCCGTCCTCTCCCCCTGGTTCAACCGCGCCAGCGACTGCAGGACCAGGTCGTCAGCCATGCATCCCAGGCTGGCCTTGAACCAAATATCCCTTGCGCCCAAGGCGGCGGCCAGTGTAGCCGGCTCCGGGTGGGCGAGGTGGGCGACGAACCTCGTGCCCACGGGAGGTGGGAACTCCACCGCTTCCGCCCAGCTTCCCGCCCTCGCCTCGTGCCGGCTTCCAGCACGGCGGACGGGCGCCCTGGTGGCAAGGGAGTGCAGCAGGTGCTCCAGCGCCGCCTCCCCCAATCCGGGTCCCAGCTCGAGGAACCAGGCGAACTCGATGCTGTCCACCCTGTCCAGACGCGAACTCGCGCGGCGGGCGAGGAGGTCGGAAAGGCCCGGCGTAAGGCCGCAGCCGCAAAGGACCCTCACCTTCTCGCGTGCGGCTTCCCGGCCCAGGGAGATGACCTCCTGGGCGGACCCCGGATCGTCGCACATGGAAAGATAATCGCGCCCCGCTCTTATGGCCGCCCTCGCGATGCGGCTCTCGTGAAGATGGAAAGGCCCCAGGCATCCCAGGACCAGGTCGGCCTCCCGCATCCTGTCGCAGAGGCTGCTCTCGTCCTCCGCGTCGAGATAACGAGTGCTGACCGCCGGGTGTGCCAGGTCGGAGGAAAGCCTGCACAGGGCCTCCACGTTGTGGTCGGCCAGATACAAACGCTCGACCACGGGCAGCGAGCGCAGGCTGGAAACCACCGCTCTCGCCGTCTTCCCCGCCGCTCCCAGGATAAGGACCTTCATAGCCGCGCCTCAGAACAGGTCGGCTTCATCGGCCTCTCTCCATGCAAGCCCGGCGGGAGCATCCCCGCCCGTCTCGGCCCGGAGCTCTCTCCAGGCCAGGAAGACAAGGAGGGCGGCCGCGAGCACGGCGGCCGCGCTAATGATCACGCGAGATCTTGATGCGGACATGAAGAGATTATAAACCACGCGGCTGCCGTGTCCCCAGGTGGAGCGCAGACCCGGGTCACTTGGTGAGCAGGTCTTCCTCCACCTCCAGCCCCAGTTGCTTGACCGCCAGGCTGAAGTCGTGCGGGCTGGTCGAGGCCGATACCGCGACCTTGTATTCCACAAGCCCGTAGCGGTACAGGTCAACCAGCGACTGGTCGAAGGTCTGCATGCCGTAGAACTCTCCCTCGGCGATGATCTCCCGCATCACGCTGGTCGCTTCCTCGTTGACCAGGGCTTCCGCCATGCGCCCTGTCATAACCAGCACCTCCACGGCCGGGACCCGGCCGCTGTGGTCCTTGAGGGGGAGCAGCCGCTGCGAGACGACCCCCTTGAGCACGCTGGCAAGGGTCAGCCGTATCTGTTTCTGCTGCTGGGGCGGG
>CAYPZH010000125.1:0-865 GCA_964415205.1 uncultured Actinomycetota bacterium
CGTTCCTGATCTGGTCGACCTCGTGCACTATCTGTCCCGAGAGGTCCTGTACCAGGGCGTTCAACTCCTCTATGGCGGCCATGATCTGTTCGGAGACCGCGACGATACTCTCTGCGCCGTCGCTGACCTCGCCGGAGGTCTGGCGCAGCTCGCTGCTTATGCGGCGCAGGGAAAGCAGCATCTCGGCATAGGAGCTGTAGAGTTCGCCGATGTCGTCCAGGGAGTCCACGGGCACCTCCACCGCAAGGTCCCCAGTGGCGACCACGCGGCAGATCCTTACCAGGTTTTTCACCGGTCCCGCGATGTTGTGGCGCATGAGCGCGGTCAGGTAAGCGGCTATCAGCAGCCCTATGAAGAGGAGGATGAGCATGGTAGGGCTCAGGCGCCACAGGGCATGGAAGGAAGTATCGGGCAGATCGGCCCGCCATACCGTCCAGCCCTCGCTTGCGTCAAGGGGAGCGCCGGTGATCAGGTACTCGCGAGCACCCGCTTGCTCGAAACGGCTGAAAACGGCGCTGCCCTCGGAGCGCATGGCTTCGCTCAGTTCCTCCCAGGCGTCGTCGGGGATGCTCCCCCGGGTTAACGAAATAACCTCCCCGCCGCTCTCGTCGAAGAGCATGAGCCTCTCGTCGTCGCTCAATGCCAGCTCCGCCGCCGCCTCCTGCAGGCGGCGCTGGGAGGCCCCCTCCGCGACGAGGGTGTCCAGCCGGCTGGCCAGCAGGCTGATATTGTCCCTTCCCCGGTCCTCGGTCTCCAGCTTCAACATATCGCTGGATAGGTAGTAATAGGCCACCCTGTTTTTCCCAACCTTAAAAACAAGATTAAAATGGTAAATGCCCCCACCCCCCAACCAAAACCCCCCCGG
>CAYPZH010000125.1:875-8759 GCA_964415205.1 uncultured Actinomycetota bacterium
CCTATCGCTGGAGATGTATGAAGAGGCCAACCAGGTGATGCCCAGCGTGAATACCAGGATGACCAGGGAGAAGGCCGCCAGCCGCCAGCCGAATCCCGCCGCGGAGTGGTAACCGAAGCCCTTGCAGCTGGCCAGGAACATATGCAGCACGGGACGCATCTCGCGGTGGGAGACGAAGATACTGATGAAAAAGTCGGTCAGGGCGAGTATGGCGCCGAGAGAGATGTAAGCGACCGAGGTGTAGGCCGTGAAGTCAGCATACCTGCCGAAGATGAGCACGCTGAGTGCGATGCTCAGGAAGATGCCCGTGCCCACGATGAAGCCGTGTTCGTAACTGGAGGAATCCAGCGCTCTTTGCAGCTGCACGGCCAGGGCGCGGTCGGCCGGAGAATCAGGGTCTCTTTCCTCCGCATACCAGGTCTCGAGCCGGCGCAGAAGCCGGCGCTGCCTGAACGCATAAGTGGCGAGGAGGATGATGATCACGGGGACGACCACTGCGACGAGGGAGACGATGAAGACCAGGTATTGCCGGGCGTTGAACCTGAAGATGGTCAGCGAGAAGAGGGCCAGAACGGCCAAGGGCATGGTTATCGCCGAAAGGGCCGCTCTGCTGAGCAGCCTCTTCGATGCGGCGTTAAACGCCCGCTGCAAGTCCTTACGCCCACTCCGCACGTGATCTCCCGAGTCGGATAGCGCCGATCGCGTCGCTATGATTTAATCGACCCGAGCCGGATAAGGCTTGATATACGTGCAGGACATATGCAGTGTGCCCGTGCTAGGCCCGGCCTATCAGGCTCGGTCAGTCGGCTGGCGCCTCCGTGCCGCCCTCCGGGCGTCTGTTATAATCAGGGGCAGATGTTAGAGGTAAACGAGCGGGTGAGGGAGAGCGAGCGCTTCCGGCGCATCAGAGGCGAACTTCTGGGCTCGCCCGTCTATCTCTGCCCCGAGAGGGCCGTGCTGGTCACCGAGTTCTTCAAGCACCACGACGACCCCTCGGATGCCATGATCATCCGCAAGGCGAAAGCCCTCAGGTATATCCTCGTCAACAAATCGGTGCGCATCTATCCGGACGAGCTCATCGTGGGGAATGTGGGCTCCAGGCGCATCTCTGCCATCACCCAGCCGGAACTGGCCGGGGTCTTCATGAGCGAGGACTTGCTGTGGATCCAGCGCAGGAAGACCACGCCGCTGCGCATATCGTTGCCCGACCGGGCCAGGCTGCTGCTGCGGGTATTACCCTACTGGCTTACCCGCAATATGAATGTCCGCGCCTTTAAGGACCGCAGGCACCTGCTGCGCTACGTCGTCGAGCAGCTGCGGCCGACCTATTACCTCATCAACGAGGCCGGGGGCATCGGGCATTTCCTCCCCGGCTACGAGAGAATGATCAGACTCGGGGTGGAAGGGTACCTTGAGCTCATACGCGGCAAGGAAGGCCCACTATACGAGGCGGCACGAATAGTCTGTGAAGGGCTCCTGGTCTTCGCCGCTCGGCTGGCGGAAGAGGCGGACAGGCTGGCTTTGCTGGAGAGAGAGCCCGTCCGCAAGGCGGAACTGAAGAACATAGCCGCGGTATGCCGCAAGGTGCCCGCCGGGCCCGCCGAGAGCCTGCACGAAGCCCTGCAGTCCCTGTGGCTGACCCATCTGGCGGTGAACCTCGAGAGCCTCAACTCGGCCGTCTCGTTCGGACGCATCGACCAGTACCTCTATCCCTACTACGAGAGAGATGTGTCGGCGGGACGGTTGACGCGGGAGGAGGCGAAAGACCTGCTCCTCTCCTTCTCCGCCAAGGCCACCGAGCACGTGTTCCTGCTCTCGGAGAGGATAAGCCAGTATCACGGTGGATACCTGGTGGTGCAGGCGGCCATCGTGGGCGGCACCGACCGGGAGGGCAGGGACGCCACTAACGAACTGACCTATCTGTTCCTCGACGTCATGGAGGAAGCCGGCCTCAGGGACCCCAACTACCAGGCGCGCGTGCACGCGGGCTCCCCCGACGAGTACCTGCTGCGGGTGGCGGACGTCGCCCGCAGGGGGAACGGCACACCCGCCGTTTTCGGCGATGAGGCGGCCGTGGCCTCGCTGGTGTACCACGGTTACCCGGTGGAAGAGGCCCGTAATTACGGCGTGGTGGGGTGCGTGGAGCTGGCCCTTCCTGGCAACAGCTTTCTGTCCACCGACGCCGCGCTGTTCAACCTGGCCGTCTGCCTGGAACTCGCCTTGAACCGGGGAAGGCGCTTCGGGGGCCGCCTGCGCGTGGGGGCCAGAACCCCTGATCCCGCGACCTTCCGGGACATGGATGCTTTGATCGCCGCATACCGGGAGCAGGTAAAGTTCATGGTGGACAGGATGGTAGGCGATTTCCGCGTGGTCGAGGCGGGAAACCGTGACTTCAATCCCACCCCGCTGTCCTCCATGCTCGTCGAGGGGTGCCTGGAATCGGGCCTGGACCTGACCGAGGGCGGCGCGAGGTTCAATTCCAGCGGCATCCAGGGGGTCGGGATAGCCGACGTCGCGGATTCCCTGTGCGCCCTGGACGAGCTGGTCTTCGCGCGCAGGAAATACGGCCTGGAGGAGGTCATCGCGGCCCTGGAGAGTGACTTCTCCGGGAACGAGCGCCTGCGGGCGGAGCTGTTGAACTGTGCAAAGTACGGGAACGACGACCCCCGGGTGGACGAATATGCGGACCTGGTGGCGCACATCTTCCACGATGCCCTGTCCCGGCACCGCAACACCAGGGGCGGACCATACGTTCCCGGCTACTACTCCGTTACCTGCCACGTCGCCTTCGGGCGGAGGGTGGGGGCCCTTCCCAGCGGCAGGAAAGCCGGCGAACCCCTCGCGGCCAGTCTGGGCCCGGCAAACGGCTGCGACCGTCTCGGTCCCACCGCCATGCTGCACTCCGTTACCAGGGTGGACTCCAGGCTCATGCCAAACGGCTGCGCCGTCAACCTGCGCTTCGACCCCCGCAACCTTTCGGGGGAGGAGGGGCCGGCCAACCTGGCGGCGTTGATGCGCGGGTATTTCGCGCAGGGCGGCATGCAGGTGCAGTTCAACATCATCGACCCGGAGGTCCTGGAGGATGCGCGGCGCCATCCGGGAAAATACCCGGGCCTGGTGGTGAGGGTGGCCGGCTACTGCGCTTACTTCGACGACCTGCCAGATGCGACCAAGGACGAGATCATCGCCCGCACCATCCACTCGGTCTAAACTCACCGGCGCCGTATATGCGACGAGATTCGAGAGCATGCATCGCGTAAGCGGCAGCGCCCTTTTATTTACAGCGGGTCAGTCGCCTGGACGATTCCGATTTTCCAGGCCTGACGCCCGACAAATACATTACGCGACGGTGTCTCAGCGCCTGGACAAGTACAGGCCTGCCTCTCATGCACCACGCATTGGACTTGTCTCAAGCCTTGGCACGTATACGGTCGCAAGATAATCAGCGCTGGTCTGATGCCAGCGGCGCGGTAAAGAAGAAAGTGGCGCCCTGTCCGGGCTCGGACTCGACCCAAACCCTGCCGCCCCATCCCTCCACCGCCCTCTTGACCGTGGAGAGGCCTATGCCCAGCCCAGGTGAACCGGGGGAGCCGAAACGCTTGAAAGGTTGGAAGATATCTTCCCGTAGCTCCGGTTCGACCCCCGGCCCGTTGTCACGCACGTAGAAGGTGGCTTCTCCCGAGCCCGCCTGCGCTCCCACCTCGATGCGCGGTCTTTGCGTGTTCTGGAGAAACTTCACCGCGTTGTTCACCAAGTTGGTAAAGACCTGGCGCAACTTGAAGCGGTCCACCCCTATGACCGGGAGGTCCTCGCCCATGACGATCTCAATGCCCGCATTCTCGATCTCGTTCGAGTGCTCGAACAGTATATCGCTCAGTACTTCCATGGGCTCGACCGGGGTTACCGTGCCCGCCGGACGGCCCGCCTGCGCGTATTCCAGCAGCGATTCCGTGAGTTCATCCATGCGCCTCGCGGCGGCGATGATGCTCTTCAGGTAGGCCTCTTTCTCCTCCTCCGTGTTTCCCCCGGCGCGCATGAGTTGAGCGTATCCCTCGATGAGGGAGAGGGGGGTGCGCAGGTCATGGGACACGGTGGAGGCGAAGGAATCCAGCTCCCGGTTGGCGGCCAGGAGCTCATCCTCCATCAGCCTGCGCTCGCTGATATCGCGGGAGTTGATGATGATCCCCTGCACCGCGGGGTCGTCGAGGAGGCTGGTCAGGAGTATGGAGTGGAAGTGATAGACACCGTCCGCATGCCGGAAAAAGCACTCGATGGATCTCGGGACGCCCGGGTTCTTGACGGCAAGGTCAAGGACCTTTTTTACCTTGTCGTATTCCTCCGGGTGCGCGAACTCCAGAAAACCCCTTCCGTAGATGGTCTCGGCCGTGTACCCGGTTATCTTCGCCGAGGAGCGGCTGCCCCAGCGGAACTTGAGGTCGGCGTCGAGGACCGAGATCATGTCCGCGGCATTGCGGATGAGGGAACGGTAATAGCTCTCGCTGCGTTGCAGCTTCTGTTCCACGGCCTTGCGGTCGGTGATGTCCCGGGCGGTGAGCACCATGCCGGCAACGACGGGGTTGTCGACGAGGTTTATTGCCTGCGCTTCCATATAGTGCCACGAACCGTCGGCGTGGTGGTATCGGAACTCCACGTCGACGGCCTGTCCCGGCATCACCATGTCCACCGTGATGGAGGTGAAGAGCTGGTCGTAGTCGTCGGGGTGGATGTGCAGGAAGGCGTTGGTCCCTGTAAGCTCTTCGCATCTGTATCCGGTGATCTTCTCCAACGCCGGGCTTATATAACCAAGGGTACCGTCTTTCCTCAGGATGGCCAGGATGTCATGGGAGTTCTCGAGGACGATGTTCAGGGCCTCCATGCCCTGTTCGAAGGCCCTCTTCATCCTGTGCAGCTCTTTTCCCGCCTGCTCCACCTCGCTCACGCGGCGGCGCAGCTCTTCAACTTCCAGTTTCAGCTGTTCCCTGGTCTTATCCGATTTCTCCGTCACGTCGCTCCTCATCTCAGGGATGGTCTTGCGAGACAGGATATGCCGATGCGCCTGTCTTAGCCGTGGCCTAACCCCTCTATTTTACCCCTTACCACGGTCGACCACAGTCTGAGGGCCTCGGAACCGTCCCCGTCCGTTCCCCGCCTTGAATTCACCACGTGTGCAGGGTACAATTTCACCGCAGTTCAGCTGAGACTTTACACGAGCTCTCCGAGTCGGGCGGCCTAAGGCGACCGCTAAGGCGCACGACCGACAGGGTGCAGGTGGAAACGCCTGTGCCTCCCGCGCTTGGAAAGGAGAGGGGATTGAAGGATGACTTGCGCCCGTCCTCTCCGGGCGGGCTTTTTTCGGGGCCGGAAGCCCCCCGGGTGATCACCGTCTCCGGGGCGAACAAGGACATCGGCAAGAGCTCCCTGGTCGCTTACCTTGCAGGGCACTGCCACGATTGCGCCGCCATGAAGGTGACCATTCACGATGAGCGGCCTCCCGGAAAGGCCGTGGTCGAGGAAAAAAAGCCCCTGACGGACCCGGATACGGACACGGCGAGGATGGTGGAGGCGGGGGCCTCCCCGGTGTTCTGGGTGAGGTCAACCGCGCGCGGCCTGCTCGCAGACCTGCAGAAGGCCGTGCCGCGCCTCAAAGCCCCGGTGGTGCTGATAGAGGGCAACAGCGTGCTGGAACACGTGGAGCCGGATTACGCCGTGTTCATCATGGGCCAAGGGTTCGATGACTTCAAGCCCTCGGCCTTCAATGCCATAAGGAAGGCGCATACGGTGGTGGTCAACGGCAAAGGGGGGCTTTCGGGCGGGGAGGTCTTGTCCCTGGAGCGGGAGATAAAGAAGATGAATCCCGATGCGAAGGTGGTGATCGTGTCGGAACTGGGCAGGGACAGGGCCTGGGATATGGTGTTGTCCCGCGCTGTAGGCAGGGTGGGAGGTGAACTGATGTCGGGAGAAGTAGACGAGAAGGTGCTGGAGGCGGTAAAGGCCAAGGCGGAGGAAGGCCGCATATCCTGCGCGGTGGCCCTCAAGCTGGCGGAGGAACTGAAGGTCCCCGCGGCGGAGGTGGGGAAGGCCGCCAACGTGCAGGGTATAAAGATAGTCAAGTGCTCGCTGGGTTGTTTCTAGAGGATAGCACGACGGAGCACCGTACATTGACAGTTGAGGGGAACATACATCGGACCTCCGAGCTCGGTTCCTAAGGCCCGCAGGGCTATGGATATGAGCCGATAGGGCAAGGGGGGAAACCCCCCTGCCTCCCGTGTTTGGAAAGGGGGTGGCGGTATCTGGATGATCGCGCCCGCCTTACGGTGGGCTTCGTCGTTTGATGGAAGCTGCTGCTTGCAGTCTGTCGCCAGGGATGGGCGGCAGCCCTGCCGGCGCCAGGAAGCAGCTCAGGTAAAGAGATAAGGAGGGACGTCGATGAAGAAGAGATGGTTCGTGCTTATAGCCGTACTGCTCGTCAGCATCGCCGTGGTGACGATGTTGACGGGGTGCGGTGAAGAAGAGAAGACAGAGCCGGAGCCGGTGGAGAGGAGCGAACTCATCCTGGCCACCACCACCAGCACCCAGGACTCGGGCCTGCTCGACGAATGGGTGCCCATGTTCGAGGAGGACAATCCCTATACCGTGAAGGTCATCGCCGTGGGCAGCGGCGCGGCCATGGACATGGGAAAGAACGGGGAATGCGACGTCATGCTGGTGCACAGCCCCGCGGCGGAAGAGGAAATGGTGGCCGAGGGATACGCCGTCGACCGCAACGCGGTCATGCATAACGACTTTATCCTCGTCGGGCCGGCTTCCGACCCCGCCGGGGTAAAGGATGCCGCCACGGCGGCGGAGGCTTTCACCAAGATATCCACCGCCCAGCAGCCGTTCATATCGCGGGCAGACGAGTCGGGCACACACACCAAGGAACTCGCCGTCTGGAAGGCGGCCGGTATAACCCCCGCGGGGACCTGGTACGTGGAGAGCGGCAAGGGCATGGGAGACACCCTGCGCATCGCCTCGGAGCAGAAGGCCTATACCCTGGCCGACCGCGGCACCTATCTGAGCCTGGCGGACGAGCTGGAGCTGGAGATCCTCTGCGAGGGAGACAAGGTTCTCTTCAACAACTATCACGTCATGAACGTGAACCCGGAGAAATGGCCGGACGTGAACTACGAGGGCGCCCAGGCTTTCAACGACTTCTGCGTCTCGCCGGAGGCCCAGGAGTTCCTCGATACCTTCGGCGTGGAGGAGTACGGGCAACCCCTGTTCTTCCCCGACGCCCTCTGATCTGGGTTAAGATATATTGACGACATGGCCCCGGCGGAGACGCCGGGGCCGCATTCCGATAGAGCCTGTTTTCGGGGAGGTGGCAAAGGTATGGGAGATATCTGGGAAGGCTTCGTAGAGGCCCTCAAGCTCATCGCCAGCTTCGATCCATACGTGATGAGGATAACCCTCTTCACTTTGTATGTCTGCGCCATTGCCACCTTCTTCGGCATGATCATCGGTATACCGCTGGGCTCCGTGCTGGCGCTGTACCGCTTCCGCGGCCGAAAGTTCATCGTAACCCTGGTCAACGCGGGCATGGGGCTGCCGCCGGTGGTAGTCGGCCTTTTCGTCTACCTCTTCCTGAAGAGGAGGGGCCCCATGGGCTTCCTCGGCTGGCTCTATACCCCAAGGGCCATCATCCTGGCGGAGATAGTGCTGGCCATGCCCCTCATCGCGGGAATAACCATGGCCTCCATGCAGAACGTGAACCCCAAGCTTAGGCTGCAGTCGAAGTCGCTGGGGGCGGGGGAGATACGGTCCACCATGACCCTGCTGCGGGGATCGTGCCTGCGGATGCCCTCCACGGCGTTTTCAACCCGCCCCGGGCCGCTGCCCTCGGCG
>CAYPZH010000126.1:0-8603 GCA_964415205.1 uncultured Actinomycetota bacterium
CTCTATACCTTCCTTCTCCTCCGCAGCGCGGTCACCTTCACTCACTCCACCGTTACCGTCTTGGCGAGGTTGCGGGGCTGGTCCACGTTGCATCCCCTCAGCTTGGCGATATGGTAGGCCAGAAGCTGCAGGGCCGGAGCCATGACCACCGGGTTGAAGTGCGGTTTGACCTCGGGCACGAAAATGACCTCCTCGCAAGCCCCCGCTACTCTGTCGTCCCCCTGGGTGGCCAGGGCGATGACCGGGGCCTGCCGAGCCCGCACCTCCTCGATGTTGCTGCGCACCTTGTCGTAAACGGGGTCCCTGGGGATGAGCACCACCACCGGGAAACCCGGGTGGAGCAGGGCGATGGGACCGTGTTTCATCTCTCCCGCTGGGTAACCCTCGGCATGCACGTAGGAAATCTCCTTGAGCTTGAGCGCCGCCTCCATGGCCATGGGGTAGTTGATGTTGCGGCCGAGGAAGAGGAAGTCGTCGCAGCCGCAGTACCTCTCGGCACAGCGCTGTGCCGCGCCGGTGTCCTGCAGCCATTCCTCGACCTTGCCGGAAAGCGACCCCAGCTCCCTGAAGGTCTCGGACACGAAGCCTTTGTCCAGCAGTCCCCGTTCCTGGCCCAGGAAGAGCCCCAGGAGATAGACCGCCGCGATCTGGGTGAAGAAGGTCTTGGTCGCCGCCACGCCGATCTCCGGGCCTGCGTGAGTATAGAGCACCGCGTCGGATTCGCGGGCCATCATGCTCCCGACCACGTTGACGATGGAGAGCGTGTGCGCCCCGCAGCCGGCTGCCCAGCGCACCGCCCCCATGGTATCCGCGGTCTCCCCCGACTGGCTGACCGCGACCACCAGGCACGAGGGGTCGAGCCTCGGCTCGCGGTAGCGGAACTCGGAAGCTATGTCCACCTCCACCGGGATGTCCATCCAGGCCTCGATGATATAGCGTCCGAGCAGGGAGGCGTGGAAGGAGGTGCCGCAGGATACGAAGATGATCCTGCGCACTGAGCGCAGGTCCAGCTGAGCCTCCTCCAGCTCCTCGATATGCAGCCTGCCCGCCCGCGACAGCCTGCCCCGCAGGGTGTCGGTCCAGGCCTGGGGCTGCTCAAAGATTTCCTTGAGCATGAAGTCGTCGTAGCCGCCCTTCTCCACCGCCTCCACGTCGAAGGGCACCCGGTAAGGTTCCCGCTCTACCTCGCGGCCCTGGGCGTCGACTATCCTCCAGCTGCCGCGGCTTATCCTGGCCAGCTCGCCGTTCTCCAGTGCCACCGCGTCACGGGTGCTGTCCAGCAGCGCCGGGGTGGCGGAGACCAGGAAATTCTCGTCCTCCCCGACGCCCATCACCAGCGGGCTGTCCTTGCGCGCCCCCACCAGCACCCCGGGCTCGCGGGCGCTCATGAGCACCAGCGCGTAGGCGCCTTCCATGTCCTGCAGGGCCCGCCGCGCCGCCTCCAGCAGGTCACCCTGGTAATATTCCTCCACCAGGTGGGCCACTATCTCGGAGTCGGTCTGGGAGCGGAAACGGTGCCCCTTCGCCTCCAGCTCCTCGCGCAGCTCGCGGAAGTTCTCGATGATGCCGTTGTGGACCACCGCGATCTCGTTCTTGCAGTCCAGGTGGGGGTGGGCGTTCTCCTCGGAGGGGCGCCCGTGGGTGGCCCAGCGCGTGTGCGCGATGCCCATCTCGCCCTTTCCCCGCAACTCGGCCAGGTGCGGCTCCAGGCTGTCCAGGTTGCCCTTGCGCTTGAGCACCTCCACCTTCTCGCCGTCGAACACTGCGATGCCCGCAGAGTCGTAGCCGCGGTATTCCAGGCGGCGTAGACCCTGGAACAGGATCTGGGGCACGGGGCGCTCCCCCACATACCCGATGATGCCGCACATCTCAGCTCATCTCCTTCTCGATCAGGGCCGCCAGTGAGTTCGCCGCCTCCTCCGCGAGGCCGGGGTCCAGGGCCTCCACCATCACGCGCACCACCGGCTCGGTGCCGGAGGGGCGGATGAGCACGCGGCCTTCTCCCGCCAGCCTGCCCTCCCATGCAGCTATCGCCTGCGCCACGGCCTCGGACTTCTTGACGGATTCCTTGTCCCTGACCTTGACGTTGATGGTCTGCTGGGGGACCCTCTCCATGACGCCGCTCACTACCGATATGGGAATACCGGACTCCACCACCACCTCCAGCACCTTGAGCGCCGTGAGCAGGCCGTCCCCGGTGGTGGCGTGGTCGGTGAAGATGATGTGCCCGGACTGCTCGCCCCCGAGGTTGAGGTCCTCCTCAAGCATGCGCTCAAGCACGTAACGGTCCCCCACTTGCGTGACGCGGACCTCTATCCCCTCGCGCTGCATGGCGCGGTGAAGTCCGAGGTTGGTCATGACCGTGGCGACCATGGCCCCGCCCTTGAGCTTCTCCCGCTCCTTCATGTGCAGGGCGCACATGGCCATGATGAAGTCGCCGTCCACGAGACGCCCACCCTCTTCCACCGCCAGCTGGCGGTCCGCGTCTCCGTCAAAAGCCAGCCCCAGGTAGGCGCCGGCGTCCACCACCGCCCGCTGCAGCGACTCTATATGGGTGGAGCCGCACTCCCGGTTGATGTTCAGCCCGTCGGGCGCGGCCCCCTGCACCTCGACCTGCGCGCCCAGGCGCTCAAGCATCATAGGGGCAAGGCGATACGCTGCGCCATGAGCGCAGTCTATGACTATCTTCATGCCCGAGAGGTCAGGACTGGAGGCGCCCAGCAGGTGCTCGAGATATCTTTCCTCCGCATCCGGGGCCGTGTTGACACCGCCGACGGCGTCGCCGTCCGGGCGTCCCTCGTTCTCCGCCGCGTCAAGCAGGGACTCCATCTCCAGCTCGATCTCGTCCGGCAGCTTGTATCCCGAGCGGTGGAAGAACTTGATGCCGTTGTCGCGTGCCGGATTATGGGAGGCGGAGATGACCACCCCCGCGTCCGCGCCCATCTGCGTGGTGAGAAAGGCCACCGCGGGAGTGGGGACGACGCCCAGGAGCCCCACCGTTCCCCCGCCGGAGCAGATCCCCGCCACCAGCGCCGCCTCCAGCATGGCTCCGGAGATGCGTGTGTCTCTGCCGACCACCAAGAAAGGCCGGGGGTTCTCCCTGGCCAGCACCTTGACCGCGACGTAACCAAGCCGCATGGCCAGCTCGGGGGTGAGCTCGAGATTGGCTACCCCCCTCACGCCGTCGGTCCCGAAGAGCCTCCTGCCGCCCTTTGGTTTGCTCATCGCCTGCTCCCGCTCCATCCACGACCGGACTAACTGGAATATAGCACCCCCGCTTTCGGACCTTCAAGGAAAAGCGGCCCCCCGTTATGGAAATGCGATATATATGATGGTGACTACTCGGAACGCCTGTTCTGGGTACGGCTCAGCGCTTGGAGAACTGCGGGCGCTTGCGGGCTTTTTTCAAACCGTATTTCTTGCGTTCCTTCATGCGCGGGTCGCGCCTGAGGAGGCCGGCTTTCTTGAGGTCCGTGCGCAGGGTCTCGTCGCAGTCCACCAATGCGCGGGCGATACCGTGGCTCAGGGCCCCCGCCTGCCCGGATATGCCGCCGCCCTTGATGGTGGCGAAGACGCGGTAGCGACCGGTACTGCCCGACACCTCCAGCGCCTGCATCACCTGGTAGCGCAGGGTGGGGCGGGGGAAATACTCCTCCAGGCCCTTGCCGTTGATCTCGAACTCGCCATCGCCCGGGTACAGCCATACCCGCGCCACGGCTTCCTTGCGCCTTCCCGTCCCGTAACCCAACTGCGGCGGCAAAATGCTCTCCTTCTCTTATTGCTCCCGGCCGGAAGCCAGGGACAGCGTCTCCGGCTTCTGGGCCTGGTGGGGGTGATCGGGGCCCGCATACACGTGCAGCTTCGAGATCATAGCGCGGCCCAGGCGGTTCTTGGGCAGCATGCCCCTCACCGCCTTCTCCACCACCAGCTCGGGCTTGTCCCGCATGAGCCTCTCGTAGGGGATCTCCTTGAGGCCGCCGGGATACCCTGAATGACGGTAGTATATCTTCTTCTGCAGCTTGTTCCCGGTGAGCACGACCTTCGCGGCGTTGACCACGATGACGTTGTCGCCCACGTCCAGGTGGGTGCTGTATACAGGCTTGTTCTTGCCCCTGAGGATCTTGGCCAGCTCCGCCGCCAGCCTGCCCAGGGTCATCCCGTCGGCGTCAACCAGCCACCATGACCTGGTGATATCCGCCTCTTTCACGCTGTAGGTCTTCATCTCTTCGGGTGCCTTTTTCCGCCTGTTTCTTTGCACGACAAACAATAATGATAGAGCTCAGAGGGGGTGCTGTCAAGAAAATCGCGCCCCGGGAGGGTGCATGTCACCTCAACCGGAGGTGCCAGCCATGGCTCTGTGCAGGCCCTGTGGAGAAGATAGCTGTTTAGCCTGCAACTGATAGAAAACCAGCTGCATTCACAGGTCGTGAAAGTCAGGAACCCAACCACCAACAGGGAACCGCGATGACCTTGCTGTGGAGGTGACGCAGGGCGCTCCCCGCGTGCACCAGTACACCCCGTGGGGACTAAAAGTTCAGCATCGGCCTTCAGATGAAGATAGACAAGGCATTCAAAAAGGCCGCCCCAGTGATAAGGACCACGAGAAAGTCCAGCAAGGCCTTACGTATATTAGGCTCAATATGTCTCAGTATAGTGGCAATATTTTATATCTGTCGTCGAGATGTATGGGTGTGGTTTCAACTCTTGTTCTGCCCAAATGACCTGACGGTCCTTACCATGCTCATGGTTCTTTCAGCATGGCTGCTACCTCATGTCTCAGCATTGGCAGATTCGATTGAACGATATCCCAGACCAGTCGGTTATCTACCTCCGCGTAGCCATGGATGAGGAGATTGCGAAAGGCAATGATGCGGCGGTGATCAGTTATTCTTTCCGCAATTGCCGCGTCCAGGCGTGCAAGCTGAGTCAGAGCTTCACCAATGATCTCAAACTGCCGTTCCACCGCAGATCTCACCATACTGTCTCCCAGATAATCCTCAAGGGCTCTGCCCTCGGTAAAGGCAGCGATGAGATCGGCCGCCTGATTAATGTCATATAGATATTTCTTGGTCTCAATGCGCATACAGCAACGCCTTCGTTCTCTCCACTGATTCGCGGAAATAGGGGTTCTTGATCGCCGAGCCCACCACCAGGTCCACTTGCATTCCGAACAGCGTCTCCAGCGATTCCAGCAGCCCAAAATAGCGATCGGCATAACCGGCTGATTCCGGCGATTCGAATTCCACTAATAAATCAATGTCTCCCGCTTGGGACACAGGGCGCTTGAGCGTAGCGGAGCCAAATATCTCGAGCCGCCTCACGCCGTAGCGGCGGCATATTGCCGCCAATTCGGCTTTGAGCACCTCAACCTCCTCGATCATCTTTCCATCTCCTATTCCAATACATTTACCATTCTTATCTCGCCCTGTTGATAGGCAACACCTATTCGGCTTTTTTATGCCACTTGCTCGCTTAGACTTCCTGTAATTGAAAATCCCTACATTATTTTGTTCTTACTGCTAATATTATCCTCGATTTCTCACACCAAACAATAGCATCACCTACTCCGTACATCCTTTCCAATATATGCCTTCCCTCGACTCTACTACACGCATCTTCCCACAAAGGACCGACACTGACATCATCGGCTGGGACAAGAAGAAGACTCGCATGCGTGCTGCAGGCGGATCTGGGCAGTTGGCTAAAGCACTACTGATACGATAGGCCATATCGTGGTTGTCGCAATCATGGCAGAAGACCATGTCCACGGCGGTGTAAAAATGTACACATTATGGCGGAATAAAAAAGGTGATCAGCTTTCCGCTATCGACCTCGCCGGGCATCGCACCGGGCTTTCAAGAGGACAAGGGATCCCGGCTCTCTTTCCTCAGGTGGCTCAAGAAAAGAGGCCTGGAATACGTGGGGCTATGCGTATCCGACGCCCACTTAGGGATCAGGGAGGCGCTAGCGGAGTGCTTCCCCCGGGCCGATTGGCAGCGCTGCATCGTCCACTTCTACCGCAACATCCTCTCCCACTGCCCTAAAAGGATGCGGGAGAATCTCACGGCTTCTCTAAAGACCATCCACAACCAGGAGAGCGCGGCCGAAGCCCAGGCCAAGGCGGAAAGGGTCATGGCCAGCTGGCGCAAGCTCCTTTCCGAGGCCGCCTCGGTGCTCGCAGGGGGCCTGGAGGAGACGCTCACCTTTTACTCCTATCCCAGAAAACTCTGGCGCCATATCCGCTCCAACAATCCCCTGGAGAGGCTTTTCCGCGAGGTGCGCAGGCGTTCCCGCGTGGTCGGCGTCTTTCCCGACGTCACCTCGTGTCTCATGCTCGCAGCTGCCAGACTAAAATGGACCGAGGAAAACGCTGGGGGAAGAAACGCTATATGGATATCGATCTATTACTCGAGGACCTCATACAGAAATCGAAGGAGGTGAAGACGACCAAGTCACGATCTCCAGTATGAGGGAGCATGGCAGGAAATGGATTTACACACTTATCGTTGCACTAACTTAAAGGGCGATTCAATATTGTATATACGCAATATACTATCTAAACGTAAATTAGTTGGTCCCGCTTCAAGCATTATATAGGCCATTACCCCAGCTAATTCGGTCGAGAACTCTCGATCAGATATCGCCTGTAAATGTCTCGAGAACTTCCGAGCATAACGCCTTGCTCGTTGGTCATTAGCAATGTATCTTAGGAAAGGATCTTCTGAATCAGACCAGAAAGCAAAAGTATCTTCGATGATTTCATGATCCCCTACATTGTCCCATTTGCGTATATATATCATCGTTTCCGTACCTCTTTCCGCCATTGCCTGTGCTCGTATCTGGTTGAGGCGTTGCTGTTGTTGTTGCTTATACCTGCGGGTATAGCTGCCTCCGCTCTCGCCATATTTCGCACCTTGTCTTGTCAGCCATGACATCGGCGCATGGGTGATCATCCTTCCGCTCTCATCCTCTCCCTCGATGTTCCTCCTCCCCGAAGGGTCCGGGTTATACTCCGGGTCTGCCCCGCAGTAGGCGTAGGTGTATCTGAGTATGGGGTCGGTGGCGTCCCCCAGGGCGGGGTCCTGCGAGGTGAAGAGTGCGGCCTGGGGGTCGTACCAGCGGGCCTGCATCTGGTAGAGGTCTGTTTGCGGGTCGCGGTAGTCGTCCTGCAAAAGGTAGGGGGTGCCTTCGGCCGCGTAGCCCTCCTCCATCTCCCCGTAGGGCTCGTAGGCGTAGGCCGAGGTTATGTTTCCGTCCTGTCCTATGAGGGCCAGCACGTCTCCCCGGGGGGAACGGAAGGGATAGGTAAGGGCGGGCGTGCCTTGAGTGTGGTCTGTCTGGGAGTGGCTCACTACATCGCGGACCAGATAAGGCCGGCTGACGTTGAAAACTATCTCCTGCCATAAGTTCCGTTGAACAAGCCAACGCTCATGTGCAAGGGCTGATCTGTTCCCGCCAGTTTTGACTCGTATACAGAAAAAGGCCCGGGAGCGCCGTGTTCCCGGGCCCGATAAAGATCGGGCGCTCAGGCCGTCACCCTGTACTCGCCTTCCTCCTCTTTAAAGCCGTTGGAGAGGAGCTTCTCTGTGAACTCGTCCTCGAGCCTGCCCAGCTTCTCCGCCTCCTCCGGATCGAGCTTGTCCGGGGAGCGGCCCTTGAGCTTGGCGGATATCTCTCCCAGGCGGGTCGCCGCCTTGCTGTAACGGACCAGGTTACCCAGGTCCCCTTTGAGCTTGAGCTTCCCCTGCATCACCGCCTTGTTCGTGTCCAGCTGGCCCGCGCCCATCTTCTTCCACACCGTAGGCGCTCCCGCGATGACGTAATCAGCGGCCTCGCCGATCTCCGGCGGCACGAGCCGTATGCTGCGGCAGTCGCCGTGCCACAGGTCCAAGAAGATATAGATGTCGCGCATGACCCCCACGTCGGGCTCGGCCAGGGTGTGCAGGACCACCGTGCCCTCCCAGTTGGCGGCCAGCTCCTTGTAAACCTGGTCCTCCTGGACCGCTTTCTCGTAGGCCTCCACCCATTCGGGCGTGCCGATGACGAAGGGTGTGGTGGCTATCTGCTTTCTCCTGCAGAGGATATCCTGATACGCCTCTTCCCATGCGGCGCTGCCGTAGAACAGAGCCATTTTTGTCCCCTTTCCTTTGCAGCCTTGCTTTATTAGGTTTTCGGCATCCGTTACCGGCGGTTAAGATAATATCGGTGTTTTAGTTTGTATTGGGCCAACCACAATCCCCGTTTACGTAAAAATTGGTGAAAAAAACAACAGTGAAAAAAAAAATAAAAAGTATAAGATTTTTTTCAAAGTTTATTATTTTAATAATCTTTTTTTGGCGGTTTACCCGCCGTAATTACGGAAACAAATCCAATCGACAACAGTGTTAGCCATGCCCCCGTCCGTAAAGATATCCTTACGCCCAACGAGAAAAAACTGGCACTGCGCAATGCGCTCCGTTATTTCGACCCGGTGCATCACCCGGTGCTGGCTCCCGAGTTTGCCGATGAGCTGAAGAAATACGGCCGGATTTATATGTACCGGTTCAGGCCGGCATACCCCATGTACGCGCGGCCCATTGAGGAATATCCGGCGAAATCAAAAC
>CAYPZH010000127.1:0-8599 GCA_964415205.1 uncultured Actinomycetota bacterium
CCAGGAAGGCGTCGGTTATGGCCTCCTCGGACAGGCCCCCAACCAGCATGCTCTCGGCGGCCTGCAGGGTGAACCTGGCTTGGTCAAGCCAGTCTCCACGTCCCTCGCTTATCTCCAGCACGGCCTCCTCGCCTCCACTCCGGTCGGTGCCAACCGGACCCATACTACCTTATAATGTGGGAGGCGCCGGACGTCAAACGGCCCCGCGGCGGGGGCGGCGCCGGATATGGAGGAGCGATGAGGTTCTTTAAATACCACAGCCTCGGAAACGACTATATACTCCTGGACGCCCTGGAGGCACCGCTCAAGCTGGCCCCTGCGGACATACAGCTGCTCTGCCACCGCCACCTGGGCATCGGCAGTGACGGCATCATCGTCATGGAGCCGTCCGCGCAGGCGGTATGCCGCATGGTCAACTACAACCCCGATGCCAGCCAGGCGGACGTGAGCGGCAACGGGCTGCGCTGCCTGGCCAAACACCTTTACGATACGGGCATCCACACCGGTGAAAAGATGCTGGTGGACACCCCCTCGGGGGTCAAGAGGCTCGTAGTGCACATCAGCATGGGGAAGGTGAGCGCGGTCGAGGTCCACATGGGCAGCCCGGATTTCCGCCGCTCCTCCATACCCATGCAGGGAGAGGAAGAGGAGGCCGTGGACGTTTCCATCACGGCGGCGGGGCGGACGGTGCGCGCCACCTGCCTCTCGGTGGGGAACCCCCACTGTGTCCTCTTCCTGGACGATATCGAGGGCTTCCCGGTGGGCGAACTCGGCCCCGCCATCGAGAACCACCCCCTGTTCCCCCTGCGGGTGAACGTCGAATTCGCGCAGGTAAAAGACGTCTCCGAGATGCTGCTCCGCTCATGGGAGAGGGGGGCCGGGGAGACCATGGCCAGCGCCACCGGCGCCTGCGCCGCGGTCGCCGCCGCGCTGCGCACCCGCAGGTGCAAGAGCAGGGTCCACGTCAGGCAGCCGGGGGGGCTGATGGAGGTAGAGGTGGCCCCGGGCGGCGACATCGTCACCCGCGGCCCCGCCAGGCGCGTCTTCGAGGGCACGTTGGACGATGACTGGCGCGAGCGGAGCCGGTTCATACTGACTTAATGCCCGGGCTGCCGGGCAAAAATCTTTCAGGTGCTTTTCCGGCCCGAGCCTTGGGGTAACGCTCTCGCTCCGCTGACACGCTCCGCTCCGACCGACCCCATAGTCCTCGGGCCAGTGGTAGCGCAGATGGGTTTTCTTGTGTGCCCGAGACCGGGGGGTAACGGTCCTCGCTCCCGGGTGCTCTAACGGCCCGGGGACTCCAGGTAGCGGTCTCGCTTAGCTGCGCACGCAACCTCTCCAGAAAAAGAAGCCAGGTATTGCGCGCTCGCTGCGACCGACCTGGTAGATCCCCGGGCTGGTGGCAGCGCAGACGATCTTCTCACAGCCCGAGCCTTTAACGACCCCGCTCTAAATCCTATTCTGAGGTAAATAGGAAATGATGCTGGCGACCTGCCAGATATAATATAATATGGCTGTATAGAAGCGGGTGAGAAGGGAGTTGGCGTGGCTCTATCCCGTAGATACCTTCCCGTGGCATTCCATCTCGTTGTGGCTGCTTTATGCGTTGCCGCGAGTCTGCTGCTTGCCCTCAAAAGTCCCGACGTCGGGAAGGCGCCCAATCCATTAATAACCTTTGCTATCTATACACTTCCGGTATTCGCATGTATGTTGATCGCTAATGCCGTCTATACGGTATTTCTATACCAAAGGGGACTCCCCACCCGGAATCTTGCCGATGCCCTGGTGCTAAAGGTTCTGCGGCATTGGCAACACCAGGACGCCAAGCGCCTGGTCAGGGAGGCTTCGAAACCCGAAAACGATCCCGAGATAGAGCAACGCCCCGATCTATAACCCGCTGGTCCGACCGCCCCGCTCCGTCTTTTCCCCGTAGGGTGTGGGCCAGCATTTATACTGGCCCCAGCCGCCATTACACAAAGCCGGCGTCAGGTCTATGGATACCAGGCTGCAGGGATCGCTCTATCGTTACGTACACGTGCCAGGCCATGACATCAGGAATGTCATGGCACTGGGACACCGCCGCGCCGCAGACGGCGCTGTCGCTTTCGCGATGCATTCTATCGATCATGTGGGATTTAATGAGCTGGCGGGGTCCATCCTTCGGAGCAGGGGATGCAGAGGCGCCTCCCCTCCCGCTCCACCATCCTGGTCTCCATGGTCGGCTCGCCGCAGCTGTCGCATAGGACGGACGCGTGGATGCGGGCCTCCTGCGGCAGCTCGAACTCTATCTCGTCGATGAAGAAGAGGTCCTCCGCGGGGGAGGATATCAGGATGCGTATCGCTTCCTCCCTGCGTTCGGCGGGGTCCACGTCCCCGGCAGGAGGCGGTATCGCGCCGGCCTTTAGGCTCACGCGCACCGCCCTGCCCGGCCGTTGCCGCGAGGCGAAGGTGAAGACCTGCTTGCCGTGGTCCCTGAAGACGAGATTGCCCTTGCCGAAGGTGCAGCCGGCCAGGAACTGCACCGCGTCCACGCTGCATGAATCATTCTCGACCACGCATACCAGTTCCTCGTCGTAAGCGCGGGCGATGCCAATCCTCTCCATGGCGGCCTTACTCGCCCGGTAGCCTATGGTCAGCCCGGGGCAGAGGTGCCCGTGGAACTCGGAGGCTTTCCTGAGGTCCTCGGGTATATCCATCTCTCACATCTCCTTGTTCGCTGTCTCGCGCCGGTGCTCTCACAGCAGCCTCAGCGCCGATGCGGCCTTTACCACCGCCCCAAGCACCGGTCTCACCACTGCGGGCGGCGCGTGCATGGCTTTCACCACTTCGACCATCTCCACTACGTTGCCCTCGGGGTCCTTGATGTAGGCGAAGGACCCCACTGTCCCCGAGCCCATGTCCACCAGGGTCGGGGGATGATAGAGTTCCGCGCCCCTGGCGATGAGGCCGTTGACCGTGCCTGCCAGGTCACTGACGTCGAAGGCCATCTCCATGAGCCCGATGTCGCCCCACCTGCGCCCCTTGTAAACGGGCTTGCCCCTGTAGCCGGGCGTATGGACGAGCTTTACGATGGCACGGTCGAGCACGGCGGAAAAAGGGCTCTCACCCTCGGCCTTCTGCCCCAGGACGGCCAGCTCCATCTCCCTTCCGCCGGTGACGTCGTCCAGCTCCGGCATGCGGCCCTCGAACTCGTGCAGCACGTCGGTGAAGCCCAGCACGTCGCGGTAGAAATCCCTGGCCTTGTCCATGTCGCCGACGCCGATGCCCACGTGCCTGGCACCGCCTACCGCGGGCCTGTTGCCGCCCTTTTCCTCCACCAGCTGCAGCAGCAGGCCGTCGGGGTCGCGCAGGTATGCATAACGCTCGCGCCCCCCGGTGCTCAGCTCCATGGTGCGGACCGGGGTGAGGAACTCCACCCCCTTGCTCTTGAGATCCAGGTAGAGCTGGTCCAGCTTGAAGGCCTTGAGGCCGAGTTCCAGGTAGCCCAGGTCGCCCCACTGCACCGGCTCCGGCGGCTGCAGGGGACGCGTGGAGGTGTGCTCGATGAGCTCGATGACCGCCCCGCCCCTGAGGTTCGCGGCCATCAGCGCCCGCAGCTCCACCAGGGCTCCGATAATGGGGGCCATCTCCTCCATATAGCTGGTCATATCGCTGAGCTTGACGGTGAAGCCCATGAGCTTGCGGTAGAAACCGTAAGTGGTATCGGTGTCGCGTACGCCTATCCCCACGTGCTGAAAAGCGGTGATCAAACCTGCCCTCCCTTTCCGTCCTATTACAGCAAACCATGGCGCTCCATGCCCGGCGCCCCCACCCGTTCTGCGTCCGCATATGCTGGATTATAGAACATGGCCCGGCGTTTGCCACGCGCCGCCGCCCAAGGACGGCGGAAAACGTAATAGAATGTAGGGGTCGGACGACCCGCGAGGGAAGGAGGAGCCTTGCGCACGATAAAGAAGGACCCGCCGCGCCTGGTCGACGGGGGGAAGGTGGTGGAGTTCGGGGCCTTCGAGGAGCCGTTCAGGGAGCTGAACCTGGGGGAGGCCGACATCTTCCGCGCGGGCGGGAAGGCCCTGCGCGGGCTGGGGCGCTTACGCCTCAAGGAATGGCAGCATTACGGGGTGATACATCCCCGCCATTACTTCGGCATGGTCATCTTCGACGCCAAGTTCCTGGCCATGTCCTTCGTCTACCACTACGACCGCGAGGGCGGAGGCATGCAGGAGCATTCCCGCCTGGGCGCGGGGGGGAAGGCGAAGGTCGCCGAGACCATGTGGAACGGGGAATGCTCCTTCGACGCCAAGGGTTATTCGCTCTCCTTCGAGAACCGCATGGAGGAGGGCTATCACCGCGTGCGCGTGGACGCGGCGCAGACATCCAGGCTGCCCGCTATCGGTGGGGAGTTCCGCATGCTGGAGGACGTGAAAAAGTACCAGCCCCTGGCGGTGGTCAGCCCCTTCTCCCCCAACCGCCCCCTCTACACCCACAAGGCCGCCTGCCCGGTGGAGGGAAGGATGAGCGTGGGGGGCGAGGCCATCGAGCTGGACCCGTCCCGGGACGTGTGCCTGCTGGACGAGCAGAAGGCCTTCTACCCCTACAAGAGCTTCTGGAGATGGCTGTGCTTCGGCGGCTTCGATGCCGCGGGAAGACTGATCGCCGCGAACCTCTGCCACAACATCATCTCAGACGACGAGGAATACAGCGAGAACTGCTACTGGGTGGATGGAAAGATATATCTTACCGGGGCCGCCCGCTTCGGCTACAACGAGGACAACATCCTCGGCCCCTGGTTCATCAACACCACCGACGGCCTGGTGGACGTGGATTTCCGGCCCGAGGGAGAGAGGGCGGAGCGTATCCACGTGGGGCCCATCCTCTCCGACTTCCACCAGCCCTTCGGGCTCTTCCGGGGGAAAATGGGCCCGGAAGGCGATGCGGTGGAGGTACGGGACATCTTCGGCCTGTGCGAGCAGCACATCACGCGCTATTAGCATGCCCGGGAAGCGGCGAGCGGTCCCGGACCGGCACTCCGGCACCCAGCACCGTGAGTTGCGGCAGCTGCGCAGGGCGGGCGGCGGTAAGGCCGGGGCGGTATCCTCTTTTTCCCCGCGGTAAAGGTGTTTTCCTCTCGGGACGACAAATAGATAGCGGTATCGAGATTCGAGGCCCGGGAGGTTAAACGCATGAAATGCCCGCGTTGTGGAGCCGACAACTCCGAGCACGCGGCAACGTGCTACCTGTGCGACTACGCCTTCGGCGGCGACGCCGGGGCGGGCGGGCCTACATCTCCTGACGAGGCCTTTCGGGCGCAGCACCTGCCACCAGAAGCCGCGCCGCGCGAGAGCCCGCCCCAGGGGCGGGCGGTCCCCCCGCCCCCCGTCGCGGGGACGGGCGCCTACCAGCCGCCTCCACCTGGAGCTTTTCCCGGTGGCTATCAACCGCCTCCCCCTGGAGCGTACTCCGGTGGATACCAGCCGCCTCCCCCCGGAGCATACCCCGGCGGTTACCAGCCGACTGCTCCCGCCCCAAAAGGCCCCAATACGGTCAAGGTCGTCATCGGGGTCCTGGTGGTAGTGCTGGTGGTGGTCGTCGGCGTGGGCGCGTATCTACTCACGCGGGGCGAGACCTACGATATCGTCTTTTCCACTCCCCCCGGGTACCAGGAAGCCGACCAGGAAATGATCGAGGACATAGAGGAAGCGATGGGCTCCGGCTCCGAGGAGATCGTCATTGACGGGTTTTTCTTGGACGCGGGCTCTACAAATTCCGTCATCGTCGCGCACCTGGACACCAACTCCATTTTCGGAACGGACGCTCCCTCGGGGGATGACCCCGAGGAGATGGAGGAATGGTTCTACGGACACGAGCAGGAGCAGATAGACGAATTCAACAGCGGCATCATGCAAGGAGTGGGGCACAGTGGGGAAATCGATCTCTACGAGGTCGAGAGGATGGCGACCGGGGATGCCGTCCTGCACATGACCGCGAGCATCGATGTGATGGGTACTACCTTCATGATGGATAGCCTCTTTATTATCAAGGAAAGGACCGCCTTCCTCATAATGTTTCAGGGCTCGGACTCCGGTAAGGACACACTCGAATTCTTCAAGGATACCGTCACCTTCGAGTAGGATGCCGGGGCAGCACCGAAACACTACCGCCTTCTCGATCGGCGCTCTTTCTTAGCCGACACTCTGCGTTTGCCGTGTGTTAGAATGGGTGTTCGGGAGGTGATGCGAAGTGGAGATGCTAGTATGCCCCGCCATGTCCGTGGATGACAAATACCGTACCCTTTACGCCGCCCTCATGGGGGTCTTCAACGACATCGCCCAGTTCGCTGGCTCCGACCTTTCGCGGGAGCAGCTGCAGGGGCTGATCAACGCCGCCATGCACGGGGTGGGGTGGAGCGCGGGCAAGCGCCTGGTCAAGGTGTACCGCCTTAAACCCACGGTCGAGGACGCCATGAAGCTTTTACTGCTGCTCAACAACGAGTCCCTGGCCTATCTGCCCAAGCTGAAGCAGATCTACGCGGAGTTGGACGGCGACGTGGGGTACCTGACCATACGCAGGGATCCCTGGTACGATTGGTATTTCAAACACATCGGCATCGACTGCGAGGAGTGCTGCTCCAGGTACGAGTTCGCCGGCCTCATCTCCCACCTCGGCGGCGATTTCAAAATAGAGGTGCTGGAAGCGCTGCCGCGCGGCGACGACAGGTGCCGCTTCCGCATCACCAGGGGCAGATAAGCCCTGCGTTTGCTCCAAAGATGGGGCCACCTTTATAGACCCAAGTCATGGGCAAGCTTCCCTGCCATGTGACATCTGCAATAAGCCCCGGAGTCAGCCCCTGATATTTGACGTTCTCTGGGTATGGCGGTCTGACCAGAGGCGAACGGGTATGAATAGTAGCCCCGGGAAACCAGGGCATATTGTCTTATTTGCGCAGTTCGTCGTAGTAGGCGGCGGTGAACCTGCCCTCGCGCAGCTCGTTGACCAGCTCTTCCTCGCTGGCGATATCCCTTTCGAAAACGGTCACGCACTTCCCCACCTGCCAGATGGCGTGGGCATCGCTGCCGCCGGTCCCACGCAGCCCATACTTCTCCGCGATGTCCAGGGCAGCCTCGTTGCTGCTCTGCTTGTTCGCGCCGTTCAGGGTCTCTATGGCCACGATGTGGCCGATGAGCTCGCGCGGGAAGACGTGGGCGTGTTTGTGCTGGCGGCCCCACCCGCGGCAGGGATGCGCGGGGACGATGACCGCGCCGTCCGCCTCCGCCATCGCCAACAGCTCCTCGAAGGTGGTGAGGTGATAGCGGGTGTCGCGCTTCATGCCGTACACCAGCATGTCTCCCAGCTCGGTATATATCTCCACGCCGCGGAAGACGGGGTACCCGCTGGCCGCAGCGTATTCCACCATCTTGTGTGCGCCACGGTGGGAATGGTGCTCGGTGACGCATACGGCATCGAGGCCCATCTGCTGCGCCCGCTCGAGCAGCTCGTCCGGGCCCAGCTGCGAGCATATGGAACCGAGGTTGGTGTGTATGTGCAGGTCCACTATCATGGCTATCTCCAGATCTCCGACATCTTGATCTTCTCCACCTCGGCCGCGTATGCCGCCCGGCACCTGCCCGCCCTAATCTCCTCGACCAGCTCCGCCTCGCTCTCTATCTGCCGTTCGAACACGGTCAGGCAGCGTCCCAGCTGCATGAGGAAGTGCGCATCGCTCCCGCCCACCCCGGATATGCCGTACCTGTCCGCGTATGCCTGTGCCGCCGCGTTCGCCTCCGGGCTCGTGCCGCCGTTGCGGGTCTCGATGGCGTCGATATTGGCCAGTAGGAATTCCGCCCGCTCCTCGTCCAGGAGTTCGTGAAAACCCCGCGACCCACGGCAGGGATGGGCGGGGATGATCACGCCCCCGGCCTCCCTGACCTCGGCGAGCAGCTCGTCGAAGGGAGTGGTCACGGGGTAGCTACGGCGGTAGAGGCCGAAGACCAGCATGTCCCCCATTTCCGTGTACACCTCCACTCCGCGCAGGACGAGGAAGCCCGCCTCGGCTCCCATCCTGCGGGCTGTCTCCGCCCCTTCCAGTTCCTCGTGCTCGGTGACGCAAAGCGCGTCCAGCCCGATGCGCTGTGCCGCCTCGACCAGCTGACGCGGGTCTATCTGGGAGCACGGCGAGGACACAGCGGTGTGCACGTGCATATCAATCAACATACGTTTTTGCCTCCTTTTGCCGCCCGGAGAAAGGCGAGCGTGCATATTCTTTCACACTGATAGCCCTTACTTCAAGTGCAGCGACGGCCTTACGCGCGGTGGGTTTTCAGAGCACCGGCTGCATGAACATGGACACGAGGGAGCCGACGAACAGGGCCATGCCAATTGAAAGCAAGGCCATCCTTATCGCGGGCGTCTTGAACTTGGTGCAGATACCCTCCAGGAACAGCACCGAGGCGAAGAGGACTGTGAGCATGACGTAGAAGTCCGAGATACGGATGGCCTCCCTCGCCTCCCCGACAAAGGCCTTCGCGTCGTCCTCGAGCCTCTTTGCCTCCTCCCGGTTGGCGTTCATGTATTGAGGCATCTCGAAGGGGGTCCCGGGAGCCCC
>CAYPZH010000128.1:0-3186 GCA_964415205.1 uncultured Actinomycetota bacterium
GGATACCTGCATTCAGAGCAGCGCAAATACCAGGACATGGTCAAAGACTGCCTCCACCACAAACACCTCATCGAGCGCGAGGACTTCCTGCCCGAGGGCTCGGCCTGAAGGCGGGCGCGCGGCCCGGGAGCTCTTAGGGGGCAAAAGCGGGCTCAGGCGCCGGTGGAGGGGATGGTGCAGATAAAGCGCAGCAGCTCCTCGCCGGGGTTCTTTATCTGGTGCAGCTCCTCGCCGGGTACATAGACGGCCGTGCCCGGCCTTACGAGCGTACTGCCTTCCTCGGCCACCATCTCAGCCTCGCCCGAGAGTATGAATACCTCGTGCTCCCAGGCGTGGCGGTGCAGGGGAGAGTGCCCGCCGGGCGCGATCTCGAAGACCCGCATGTAGTAGTTGGGGGCTCCGTCCTCCGCGGATATGACCCAGCGGATGGTGACCCCCCGGGTGTCTCCGCCCGGGTTCTCGGCTGCCACGTCGTTGTAATGGACGATCTTCATGGGGACCATTATACATGAGCGGCGCGGGCGCGCGTACGCCGCCGCATGAGAATGCCCCCGGTGAGGATGAGCAGGGTGGCCCCTATGAAGATATACACTCCGGCATGGGGTACGGCGGACATGTTCAACCTCTCGCGTATAGCAGACTCGGCCATGGGCCCGATGGCGGGAAGGCCCCTTATCAGCACAAGGAGCTGCTCGTAGATGCCGAGGAAGTCGAAGGCATCTTCGATAAGGCAGATGACGTAAACCGCGGAGCCCGCGAAAAGCAGGAAGGCGCATGCGATGGTGATGTTACCCGCCTGCCGCCTCCACAGCAAGCCTGCCAGGCAGAGGACGGCGACACAGATGATCACAGCGGAGAGCCAGGGATTGTCCGTGAGCCTGAAGGTGAATATCCCCAGTTCGATGTCGTAGCCTAGAAGGACGCTCTTCCAGGTGACACGGGTCCTGGCCCAGGGCAGTGCAGCCGCGGCCATGATGCAAAGGACGCAGCCCAAGGCCACCGCCGCCTCTCCCAACCCCCAGGCGGAGAAAGGCCCGCCTCCTGCGACCTCCCCGGTCGCACTGGCGTTGAGGTTGCCCGGGCCTTCGTCCATGTCGTGTATAAGCCCCCGTTGCCTCGCCGTGAAAAAATGCTTGAGTTGATTATACATTTGGACGAAGAAGATAACGGAGGATCGCTGTAAGAAAAGATGTGCCGGGGCGTTGCATCCTTAAGAGGCGGCTAATCCAGACGGGGGAGCAAGATGAGAGGAAAGAAAGAACACGGGTACCTCTTTTCCGAAGGCGGGCTTTACTGCCCGCTCTGCGGAGGCCGCATGTCCAGAGGGTCGTTGTTCTGCGGACACTGCAGCCGCAACGGCCGCCTGCACGTTGATGCGGGCAAGGTGCGCAGGATAACCAGGGACGTCCATCTGCCGCGTGCCATCAGCCGCCATCACCTGCGACGCAGCGCCTGAAAAACCCAGGTTTCGCGGGAAACCGTTGGCCTTATCAGCCGTATGCTCTATCCTGGTTATGTCCGCGTTCCCGCACGGGTGGCGATCGCGGCGCGCTGAGGCGGAATTCAAAGCAAGAGACGGGTGAGACGGGGCATGAACCTTCTGGACATGGTAATGGCCCAGAGCGGTCGCCTGGTGGCCCCGCTCGCGAGCTATCCCGGCGTCAGGCTGGCGGGATACTCGGTGCGGGACACTCTCGAGAACGCGTCCATGCAGCTGGAGGCGCTGGGGGCGCTGGAGGAAAGACTGCGGCCCGACATCGTGTTCCCCCTCCTCGACCTGACCGTGGAGGCGGAGTCGATAGGCCTGGGCGTGGATTTCTACGACCGGCTGCCGCCCAGCCTGGCGGAGCAGAGGCTGCCCAGGCTGGAGAGGTTCTACGAGCTGGGCCTGCCGGACCCCGAGAAGGCGGCGCGCATGCCCGTTTTCCTGGACGTCGCAGAGGGCATGTCCGGGGTCGAGGGCAGGATGAGCGGCGCCTACGTGACCGGGCCCCTTACCCTGCTGGCCCAGCTCATCGGGACCGAGGACCTGCTGGGCCGCGTCAGGCTCGGGGATGCCCTTACCGAGCCCCTCGGCTTTACCACCTCCGTCGTGGGAGAGTACGCGGCCGCACTGGCGGCGAGGACGGACATAGTGGTCATAGTGGACCCCGCAGCCGAGGCCTTGAAGGCCGGTGACTACGGGCGGCAATACCGCCCGTATCTAAGCGGCCTGGTGGGGATAATCAGGTCTTCCGGCGCGGTATGCCTGCTGCACGTATGCGGGGACGTCACCCATCTCATCGAGGAACTGACCCTGACCGGCGCCGATGGCATCTCCCTTGACTCCAGGGTGAACGTCCAGCGCGAGCTGAACAGGATACCGTCCAACGTGGTCGTCATGGGAAACATCGACCCCAAGCGGGTCATGCAGCGCGGTACGCCCGAGGATGTGCGCTGGGAGGTAAGGCGGCTGCTCCGCCACACCGGCAAGGCGCGCAACTTTATCCTCTCCACGGGATGCGATGTGCCCATCGATACGCCGCTTTCCAACCTGGAGGCGATGATGGAAGAGGCGCGCGGCTGGAAACCCCACGGCAGCCTATCCTGAGCGGTATCACCTGCCCTGCCCGCCCCCGCCTCCCCAGTCCTTTACCGCCCCGCCAGCGAACGGATAACATGGGGACGTACACGGTTACCGCGAGAAGGAGGTCCGCCTTGGGCCGCTCGGGCCGGAACACGGCGAAATCACACGGGAGATGGACGGTCCTGCTGACGGCGCTGGCCTTGCTCGCGACGGTGGCCTTCCCCGCGCGGGCGGCACGCGCCCAGGAGGATGCACGCTCTCCGCAGATGCCCGTCCTGCTCTTGAACGGCGCGGTCTACGGCGAGGAATACGACGCCGGAAGCCTGCCCGAAGCCTTCCGGGTGGATGGGTACCCGCCGCAGACGGCCGCCCTGTACGTGTTGCAATGCGAAGGTCCCGTCAAGGAGGCGTGGATCGAGGACCTGCGCCGCATCGGGGGAGAACCCAGGGGCTACCTCCCCTACAACGCCATACTGGCGTCAATGGACGGCAGGGCGCTCTCGCGCCTGGCGGAGCTGGTTTTCGTGGAATGGCACGGGGTTTACCAGCCCTACTACAAGATATCTCCGGCGCTGCAGCTCCGCCTGTCTCAGGGCGGCGAGGTGATCGTGCTGGCAGGG
>CAYPZH010000128.1:3196-5998 GCA_964415205.1 uncultured Actinomycetota bacterium
CTGCGCGCTTTCTCCCCCAGACCCTGGCTATCCTGAGGGAGCTTAGCGTGGAGGTTGTCGGCTCCGACGGCAGCGCCTGGGGCGCGGTGGCCGTCCTGTGTATGCCCGTGGAGGCTGTCGCGACCGTGGCCTCGCTGCCCGCAGTGGAATGGATGGAGCTGTGTGCCGCGGGATCGCTCCCGGCGTTCTCCGCTGGCGCTGCGGCGTCAGAGTGGCGCGTTGCCGGGTACGGGCAGCTCGCGGGGGGAGCGGGGGAAAAGGTGGCGCTGATCGATACCGGAATCGGGAGAGGTGGGCTGCAGGGTGTGCCGGAGCCCCTGGAGGGAAGCGTCCATTCGCTCGTCTCCATGCGTGGAGACGACGCGGCGGATGCCAGTGGACACGGCACGGCGGTGGCGGGCGCGCTCCTCGCAAGCGCGGAAGAGGGGGGCGCGGCGGCCGAGACACCGCGGCTCGCCGTGGCTGCCTACGCCACCGGGTATGGGCTGGGCTGCCCTCCGCAGCCGCTTTCCCTCTACGGGGTGATGGACGAAGCTTACGGGCAGGGGGCAAGGGTGATCTTGAACGGAAGCGTGCCCGAGGGGAGAGAGTCCCTGGGAGCGTACGGGGTCTTCACTATGCAGAGGGACGCCTTCGTCTGGGACAACCCGCTTGCGGTGGTGGTGGAGGCGGCGGGAAACGAGGGCACCGACGCCGACGGCGACGGCAGGGTGGACTACGGCAGCCTGCTCGGCGGAGCGACGGCGAAGAACGCCTTGAGCCTGGGGGGATGCGAGAACAGCGAGATCGAGATGGGGAACGGCAGCCCCCTCAGCTATGCGGGACTGGAGAAGCTCTTTCCCGGCAGGTTTCCGGCCGCGCCCCTGCGGGATGACGCGAGCGTGGGCGCCGCCGCCGGCATGGCCGCCTTCAGCTCCCGCGGTCCCACCCGCGACGGCAGGATAAAACCGGACCTGGTCGCGCCCGCTACTGCCATAGCCACCCTCTCCGGCGGCGGTGCGGTAACGGCGCCGGGCGTTCTTCCCGGCGGATCAGGGGGCTACGTGGAAGCCTACGGGACCAGCATGGCCGCCGCCGCGGCGGCGGCGGCTGCGGCCTCCATGCGTCCCGCCCTGGCCGGTGTGCAGGAAAGCGAGCCCTCGGCGGCATTGCTCAAGGCCTTCCTGGTCAACGGAGCGGAGGAGATGGCACCCGGCCAGTATGGCGAGGAGAACGCCGAGATCCCCGCTTCCCCCAACGCGGTAGAGGGTTGGGGGAGGCTCGACCTTGAGGGATTCGAGCGGGCCTCCTCCTGGGTCAAGGTCGTCGACGACAAGGACGGCATGCGCCTGGGAGAATCGCGGGTGTTCCGCATCGATGTCGCATCGGGCAAGGAACTGCGGGTCACCCTGGCCTGGTCGGATTACCCCTCCCTGCCCCAGGCACGCCTCCACCTGGTCAACGACCTCGACATGCGCGTGCTCGACCCCGAGGGAAAGGTCTATTATCCCAACGCCAGGAGCTCACGCGACCCACTGAACAACGTCGAGAGAGTAGTCGTTGACATCGCGGGAAAGAGCGGCGATTACACCATAGAGCTGGAAGCATGGAACGTGCCCTTTTCACCTCAGCCTTATGCCCTGGTAGCACAGGTTTTCTAGACCTGCGGGTTACCGGGGCAAACGCGGGCGGCGCGTCGCGGGGTGGAGCATGATAGAGAGATGGGCGCCCGGGGTTAGCAGAAGGGAGGGATACCTATGGGCGAAAGGCGTGGAGGCGAGGAAAGCGGTGACGCGGTATACCAAAGCTTGAGGGAGTTCCTGGACCGCTTTCCCCTGGGGTTCCCGGCCACGCAGTCGGGGGTGGAGATAGCCATCCTGAAGAGGCTCTTCACCCCCGAAGAGGCAGAGGTCGCCCAGCTACTCTCCCCGTTGCCGGAGGAGGCGGAGGCCATCGCCGCGCGCTGCGGCCGCGATGAGTCGGAGCTGGCCGCGAGGCTCGAGGCCATGTCCCGCAAGGGCTTGGTGTTCCGCAGCCGCAGGGAGGGGAAAGCCCTTTACAACACCGCCCCGTTCATGATCGGGCTGTACGAGTATTCCGTGCAGGTGATGGACGAGGAACTCGCTTCCCTGTACCGCGAGTACTACGAGACGGCCTACATGGACGAGATGGCCGCGAGCGGCGTGCCTGGGTTCAGGGTCTTTCCCATCGGCGAGAGCGTCGAAGCGGAGGTCGTCCTCTACCCCTTCCTCGACCTGTTGAGCAAGGTGAAAGAGGCGCGGGTGATCTCTGTGGCCGAGTGCATATGCCGCAAGGAGGCGCGCCTCACCGGGGGAGGGTGCGACCACCCCATGGAGACCTGCCTGAGTTTCGGTGCCGCAGCCGAGTATTATATCGAGAACGGCATCGGGCGCGAGATATCCGCGGCGGAAGCTATCGCCATCCTGGAACAGGCGGACAGGGCAGGCCTGGTCCATGCCGGGGTGAACACCGTACACCTCTCCAACATCTGCAACTGCTGTCCCTGCTGCTGCGCCTCCATGAAGGGGATTGTGAGCAAGGGTTTAGACAAGCGTTGCTTCATGAATGCCCTCTTCGAGGCGGTGGTGGACGGGGATGTGTGCACGGCCTGCGGCGAATGCCTGGAGCGCTGCCCCGTGGGGGCCATCGAGCTGGAGGAGAGCGCATGCGTGAACCGGGAGATGTGCCTCGGATGCGGCTTGTGCGCAGGGGGCTGCCCCAGCGGGGCGATAAGGGTAAAGCTGCGGCCGGACCGCGAAGACCCCTACGACCGGGTTCTGAACATGGGCATGGCCATCATGG
>CAYPZH010000128.1:6008-8598 GCA_964415205.1 uncultured Actinomycetota bacterium
GGTTTTGTACAATTGGAATGTCAATAATTTTGGTAAAAAAAAAAACAAGGTAAAAGGGTTTTGGAATGCCCCCCAATTATTTCCCTGTCCGTCTCTTCAGCTTCTCGAGGGCGCGGTAGGCTTCCTGCTTGATGTCCATATCTCCCTGGTCCAGCAGGGCCTTCAGCACCTCGGCGGCTCCGGAATCCCCCACCTCGCCCAGGGCTTCCACGGCGTTAATGCGCACCGAGATGCTCTCATCGCCGAGGGTCTCGATGAGGTGGATGGAGGCGCGGGAGTCTCCGATCTTACCCAACGCCCTGGCGGCGGCCGCGCGCACCTGAGCGGAGCTGTCCTTGAGGCAGGAGATGAGCGCTCCGGCAGACGCCGAATCGGCAATCTCCCCCAGGGCTTCGGCGGCGCCCTGGCGCACCTTTTCGCTCTCGTTTCTGAGGGCGGATACGAGCGCACCGATGTTGTCTCCTCTTTTCAGCGCCGCCGCCGCTTCCTTGCGCACCAGCGCCTCGCCGTCGTGCAAGGCCTCGAGCAGGGGGTCCACCACCTCCGGGCCCCCGATTTTGCCCAGCGCCTTGGCCACGGATGCCCTCACTGTCGCCCATCCGTCAGCGAGCGCTCCGATGAGCGGGCCGACCGCCGCCTCGTCCCCGATCTCCCCCAGGGCTTGGGCGGCATCCCTGCGCACGTACTCGTCGCTGTCTTGCAGCGAACCTATGAGGGGCTGGACCGCGCGCTTGTCCCGCAACTTGCCCAGCGCTTCCGCCGCTGCCGCCCTGACGATGAGCCAGTCGTCCGCGAGCGCCCCGATGAGGGGCTCCACCGCCTTGGCGTCCCCGATCTCCCCCAGCGCCTCCGCCGCGTTCGCCCTTTTCTCCTCGTTCGCATCCCCGAGTCTCTTGATGAAGCGGTCGGCAGAGCCCCTCTTCCTTAGCTTTCTGGGGTTGACCTTGAACAGCGCCATTTTCAACGACCGCCTTTCGACGTTATAGACTCCGGAGAAGGATGTCCTGGTTTACCGGACTAAGTCCAGCACCATCCCATACGACCTACGGATATTATAGCGCTTTTACCCGCACGGGGGATGCGGACGTTGCTCGGCGGACCCGTATGATATGGGACAGGTATGCGCGCGGGGGGCATAATATAGTTGTTAGGGACCCAGCGTGATAGCGCGGAGGCCGCGGTGTAAGGCGACGGGTGTATGTACCTGGAGGTGACGGCATGTCGAGAGGGAACAAGGTCCTGGGGTTGGGAGACAAGGCCCCGCAGTTCGCGCTGACCGATGCCGCCAGCGGCAAGGTGGTCAGGCTTTCCGACCTGCTGGGGCAGCCCCTGATGATCTATTTCGGCCGTGGTACCTGGTGACCGCACTGCCGCGAGTATATGGGTCATATACAGGAGATAATGCCGGAACTCGAGAAGCGCGGCACCAGGGCGGTGGTCATCCTGGCGGAGAAGCTCCAGCGCATGAAGGCCTACCTCGAAAACCACAGTTACCCTTTCCCGTTGCTCTCGGACGAGAAAAGGGAGGTGGTGAAAAAGTACGGGGTCTACGTGAGAGTCAACTTCGAGTCGGTGCACATCGCCAGGCCGGCGACGTTTGTCCTGGACGGCGGGGGCTTCATAAGATACGTCTTCATCGCCAGCATCCAGACCGAGTACCCCGAGGACGCGGATATCTACGCCGCTCTGGACGTGATGAAAGAATGACCTCGCTCACGCCGCGGCTGCGCGAGCCCTTCTGCGAAAAAGCGGGATAAAAAAGGGCGCGCTGGCCGGTGAGTGGTGGTGCGCCCGGAAGGACTCGAACCTTCAACCTTGGGATTAAGAGTCCCCTGCTCTGCCAAATTGAGCTACGGGCGCACGCGAATATATATTATGTAATCAGGGCTGTGAAAAGGCAAGGGCGGGCTGGAGCGGTGCTGGGGCGGGCTGGGGCGCGGTCAAGGGATCACGCCAAGACGGGCGGTCGGACCAGCGAAGAAGACGGCGCGGGTGCGCGATGACCGCGGTGACAGAGTTCAAACCGCTCCCCCGCGGGGGAGCGGTTAACACTTGCGCAACAGGCAAGCCGTGATGCAGAGCGTGAGCGCAGCTCTACTTCTTGCCCGCTACGGCCTCCTTCAACGCCGCACCGGGCTTGAAGGACACGACCTTGGTTGCCTTGATCTTTATGGCCTCTCCGGTCTTGGGGTTCACGCCCATACGCGCGGCCCTGTTTTTCACTTCCCAGGTACCGAAACCCACCAGCGTTACCTTATCGCCCTTCTTAAGCGACGAGGTCACGGTGTTGACCATGGCGTCAATGGCTGCTGCGGCGTCCTTCTTGCTGATATTGCCGCTATCGGCCACGGCTTCGATCAGTTCCGCCTTGTTCATAAGTCACCTCCTTGGTTTCTTGGGACCATTTTAAGGATTGTTCGCTGTTGAGATCTTTTTCCCTCTAGGTACGGATGATGATAGTGCGCAGCGAGGTGCTTTCGCGCGGTGGGCGGAAGGCGTGAAGCGGCGCCGCGCGGCCGTTTTCTCAGCCCGGCTCGTCGGATTTCTCTATCACACGCAAGGCGGCCGTGATGGCGACCAGCACCTTGTC
>CAYPZH010000129.1:0-2534 GCA_964415205.1 uncultured Actinomycetota bacterium
CACGCGCTATCGCTATACACTGGCCGTGGTGGGACTGGCGCTGCTGCTCTCGACCATGGTCCTGGGCAAGGAGGTAAACGGGGCGCGACTTTGGATCGTCATGGGGCCTCTGCGGTTTCAACCCTCCGAACTGGCCAAGATACTGCTGGCGGTGTTCTTCGCCGCCTACCTTGCGGACAAGAGGGAGCTCATCGCCGCAGCGGGGCGTTCCTTCGCCGGCATGAGCCTGCCGCGCCTTCGCGACCTGGGCCCCCTCCTCACCATGTGGGCCCTTTCCCTCCTCCTGCTCATCTTCCAGAGGGACCTCGGCTCCTCGTTGCTCTTCTTCGGCATCTTCCTGGCCGTGCTCTACGCGGCCACGGCGCGGATATCCTTCGTGCTGGTGGGGGTGCTCCTCTTCATCCTGGGGGCGACCATCACCTTCTTCGCCTTCTCCCATGTGCAGGAGAGGGTGGACACCTGGCTGGACCCCCTGGACCCGGAGACCATCGGGGACGAGAGCTACCAGACGGCGCAGTCGCTCTTCGCCTTCGCCGAGGGCGGGCTCAGCGGGACCGGACTGGGGAGGGGCCATCCGGACATCATCCCCTTCGTGGAGACGGACTTCATCTACGCCGCCGTGGGGGAGGAGCTGGGGCTGTTCGGGGCCGCCGCCCTGGTGCTCATATACCTCATGCTCATCGCCCGGGGCCTTTATATCGCCCTGCGCTGCGATGACGATTTCGGAAAACTGCTGGCCGTCGGCCTCATAGCCATCATCGCCCTGCAGTCCTTCATCATCATGGGGGGGAACACGCGCCTGGTCCCGCTCACGGGCATAACCCTGCCCTTCGTGAGTTACGGCGGCAGTTCGCTGGCGAGCAATTTCCTGCTCTTGGGGCTGCTCCTGTGCATCTCTGCGCCGCGGCGCGTTTTCGGGGGTAGAGTCCGGAGAGACGCCAGGCCTTCGCGCGGCGCAGTCGAGCCGGGAGAGAGGCCCGCGCCGCGGCGGGCTGAGAGCGGCAGCGATGCCGCGCTAAAGGCAGGGAGGTAGCGGGTTGGAGGAAAGCATCAGGAGAATGGGCGTCTTTTTCATCGTCCTGGCCGTGGTGATGGTGCTGAACCTCAGCTACCTGCAGGTATTCGGGCAGAAAAGGCTGGTGGAGAACCCGGCCAACACGCGTCGCCTGGTGGAGGAGTACGGCATCGCCCGCGGCAGGATAGTCACCGCGGACGGGCTGGTGGTGGCGGAGAGCGTGCAGACCGAAGGGCCTTTCGTTTACCGGCGCAGTTACGCCGGCGGAAGCCTGCTCTCACACGTGGTGGGATACGACAGCCCCCAGTTCGGCCGTGCGGGAGTGGAGGAATATTACAACGACTACCTGTTGGGCCGGAAGCCGGCGCGGGGTTGGGTGGAGGAGATGACCTCCGACCTGGAGCAGGGCAACGACCTCACCCTGACCGTTGACTCGGAGCTGCAAGCGGTGGCCGCCGGGTCCCTGGGGCAGCGCAAGGGCGCCGTGATCGCCATGGACCCCAAGACCGGTGCAGTCCTGGCCATGTACTCGTGGCCCACCTTCGACCCCAACGCACTGGTGAGTCAGGCGCTGGACGCCGAGGGCGACCTGGCGGCGGAAACGGTCATGAGCTCTTACTCACAGGACCCCTCCAGCCCGATGCTCAACCGTGCCAGCATGGGGCTGTTCACCCCCGGCTCTAGCTTCAAGGTCATCACGGCCGCAGCGGGGGTGGATGCTGGCATCCCGGTGAGCACCGCATACGACTGCCCCGCCGAGTATTTCGTCAGCGGGTCAAGCGTGGTGAACTACGGTGGCTCGCCTGAAGGCGTGATGGATATGGACAAGGCACTCACCTTCTCCGTGAACACCTATTTCGCCCAGCTGGCCCTGGCCATGGGGGGACCTACGCTGGTGGGCTACGCGGAGCTCTTCGGCATGAACGGCGCTCCCCCCCTGGACTACCCGGCGGTGGCCGCTGCACGTATCCCCCAGGCACAGGAGATGGACGACGTGGAGCTGGCGTGGACGGGGGCAGGGCAGGGCAGGCTGCTCATGACCCCCCTGCAGCTCTGCCTGGCGGGCTGCGCCATCGCCAACCACGGAAAGATCATGCTCCCGCACCTCATGAAGGATGTGCGCCGGGCGGACGAGATCCTGGAGCGCTTCGAAGCCGGGGTGTGGAGGGCCCCCATCTCGGCCGAGACGGCCGATGAGGTGCTGGGAATGATGGTCAACGTGGTGGAGAGCGGCACGGGGGCGGCGGCGGCGGTGCCGGGCATAACCGTGGCCGGGAAGACGGGGACCGCCGAGGTCGCGAACATGCCGCCGCATGCCTGGTTCGTGGCGGTGGCTCCCGCCGAGAACCCCACCCTGGTCATCGCGGTCGTGCTCGAGAACAGCGGCGGCGGCGGCGGTGCCCTCGCCGCGCCCATCGCCCGTGACATCATCGAGGCGGCCCTTGAGTAGCCCGGGGGACGCGGCGTCCGGTCTTTTTCTACGGCCCGAGCCCGGGGGTAACGGCCCTCGCTCCGCACT
>CAYPZH010000129.1:2544-8457 GCA_964415205.1 uncultured Actinomycetota bacterium
ATGACTATGTGCTGACATCGGTACATAGGCCTCCTCTCGGATATACTGCTCGCGAAGGTCGCTTCGGACCGACCCCCGGTTCTCGGGCAAGTGGCTGCACAGACGGGACAAGGCCGGACGCCGCATCGCCCCGGGCTCGTTGTTGTTTTCAAACGACACCCGGGCGGAGCCTTCACCTTGCAGCCGGTTCGATGCACGATCGCGCTCGCTGCGACCGACCTTGTAGATCCCCGGGCAGGTGGCAGCGCAGACGGGGACAGGGCCGGACGCCGCGTCGCCCCGGGCTCGTTGTTGTTTTCAAACGACACCCGGGCTGGCCACCATTCCTCTTAGCCGCCTCTATGCACGCTCAGTATTCGGAACGACCCCCGGTTCTCGGGCAGTAGTTGTAGGGTAGAATGTTGGGAACGTGAGGGACGTTGCGAGTGGTGGAGGTATACATTATGAGCGGGAGAGAAGAGGAGCGGGCGGCTCTACCTGGTCTGGCGGAGGTACTGGCGGCGAATCCCTATCCGGGGCGGGGCATCCTCTGCGCGCGTACCGCAGACGGCGCGGTCGTGGGAGGGTATTTCGTCACCGGCCGGAGCGAGGCTTCCCGTGAGCGCGAGATTCGCGCGACGGATGCCGGGGAACTGGCCGTCGCCGCCAGGGGAGACGTTGGGTTCGACCCGCTGCGCCATTACATCGCCGCCACCGCGCTCGGAGAATGGCTGGTGTTCGGCAATGGAGCGCAGGTCTCGGCGGTAGCCGAGAGGCTGGCTCGCGGAGAGCCGCCGCAGGTAGCCCTCGACGGGCTCGAGCATGAGCCGGATGAGCCCATCTACACCGACCGTATCACGGCGGTCATAGGGCGGCCCGACGGGCAGCTGGCGGTGCTGGGGGCCGCCCGGCGGAGCATGGCGGCCAGGCAGAGCAGCGACGTCATCACCATGTGCCTGCACGACGTGCAACCGGGAGAAGCAGTCCTTCTCACCACCTATCGCTCCGACGGCCGGGTCATCGAGGGCGGCCAGCCCTTCATCGAGGCGCGCATCGCCGCGGAAAACGCCTGTGAGCTGCTGGACGAGATATGGTCGTGCCTGGAGCCGGCGTACCGCGTAGCAGCCGTGGTGATACCGGCGGAGGGCGGGGTCGGCAGCGCCTTCATACGCAATGCGGCCGACGTGCATTAGAACGCGCGATGATTTTCATGGCGCAAGCCGCGGCGCCGTCTTTGCAGGCGGTACCCGGTGCTTTCGTTTCCAGAGGACCGGCGCCAGCATACTTCTGAGTGTCGAGGCTTGACGCCTGAAAGGCATCCTTCATGGTACGTGTCGCCCGAAAGAACGACGAATGATTTTCCCTGAGCGCACCGGATCTCATTTTTTCCCGTGCCGCCTGATCGGCTATCTCTGGTCACACATTCCCGTGTAATCCGTTGATCGCTGCAGAGAGAAAACGGCCGCGGGATGGTCCCGCGGCCGTCACCCGTCCTCGCGTTTTATTCTGATTTCACCTGCTTTTCGTACTCCGCCTTCATGACCTCCCTGAGCTCACGCTTAAGGACCTTGCCCACCCCGCTGGTGGGGAGCTCGTCCATGAACTCGATGACCTTGGGCACCTTGTAGGGCGCGACGTTCTCGCGCAGGTATGCGATGATCTCCTCTTTCTTGGCGTCGCTCTTCTCCACCCCGGGCTTGAGTACCACCGCGGCCGCGACGCGCTCCGACCCCGGGCGGGCCGGGTCCGGTACCCCGATGGAGGCGGCCATGTCCACGTCGGGGTGTTTTACCAGCACGTCATCGAGCTCACGGGTGAAGACCTTGAACCCGGAAACGATGACCATGTCCTTGACGCGGTCCACGATGTAGAAGTACCCATCCTCGTCCATGCGTGCCACGTCGCCGGTGAACATCCAGCCGTCCCTGATGGCGTTGGCCGTCTCCTCGGGCTGGTTGTAATAGCCCTTCATCAACTGCGGCCCCCTGATGGCCATCTCGCCCGGCTCTCCCAGCGCCGCGAGCTGGCCGGTCTCCGGGTCGACCAGCTTTAGCTCCGTGTCCGGGAGGGGCATGCCGATGGACGAGGCCTTCTTCTTCCCGTAACGGGGGTTGCAGACGGTGACCGGGGAGGTCTCGGTCATGCCGTAGAGCTCGATGAAGTTAGGTCCGATGACGCTCTCCAGCTCCTTGATGTTCTCGGGCGGGAAAGGCGCCGCCGCGCTGAGGCAGAACTTCAGGTTGCTCTTGTCCAGGGTCTTAAACTCCTCCGTCTTCATCAGCTCGAAGAAGACCGTGGGCACGTTGACCACTATGCTGGGCTTGTACTTCTGCATGGCCTCGATTATGAAATGCGTGTCCCGCGGGTTGGGCACGGCGATCTGGGTGGCGCCGTTGGTCATGGAGAAGCCACCCAGGGCAAGCCCGGCGATGTGGAAGAGCGGGAAGGCCGAGAGGGCTACGATGTCCGGCTTCAGGTCCAGGTAGGTGAGGGTCTGCAGCCGGTTGGACATGTAGCTGCGCTGTGTGAGCATGGCCCCTTTCGCCGGACCCGTGGTCCCCCCCGTGTACATCAGGAAGATGAGGTCGTCCATCTCCCGCTTGACCTCTACGCGGTCCCTGGGCATCCCCTTGAGGGCTTCCATGAAACGTAACACCGTCTTTCCCTTTATGGGCTCAACGGGGGCGGTGGGGATTTTCTTCAGCGCCTTGCCCAGCACCTTCTTTATCCCGGGCAGGAAATCCGCTATCTCGGTGACGATCACGTGGGTGAAGCCACATTTTTCGGCCGCCTGCGCTACAATGCCGTAGAGCAGGTCCGCCGTTATGACCACCTTGGTCTTCGAGTCGTTGAGCTGGTGCTCCATCTCGACGGGCGTGAGCAGAGGGCTCAAACCGGTGGAGACGGCGCCGGCCTTCTGCACCGCGACGATGCTGATGTAGTTCGCCGGTATGTTGGGCATGCACAGCCCCACCACGTCGTCGGGCTTCACGCCTATCTTGATGAGATAGGCCGCCAGCTGGTTTGAGTACACGTCTAGCTGGCGGTAGCTGATCATGGCGCCCATGTAGATGAGGGCGGTCTTGTCGGGATACTTCTCGACCATCTCCCGGAATTTCTCCGCGAAGGTCTTATCCTCGTACTCCAGCGTGGGCGGGCAGTGCTCGTCGTAGTTCTTGAGCCATGGTTTCTCTGCGTAGATGTCGCTCATCATTCCCCCTTCCTCGGGACGGACCTCTCCCTGCGGTTCCCTGACTGCACAATGCCAGCAAGCTGCCGATTCGAGCCGACTAAAGATTTCGTAGACTATTATGCGATTTTTTAACGCCTTTGTTCAAGCATGGGGTGGGCATATTGCCAACGTAGGGGGTCAGACCCCAAGATATACCTAGGAAAGGATAGCGGCAGCGGTTATGCTCCGCCATACGCTGGAGGTCGGATGAACCGGATGATGGATTGGAAAGGGAGGCTCCTGAGGAGGCGATACCGGCTCGACGAAAGGATCGCCGTGGGGAGGACCGTGGAGGTGTTCAGGGCGTACGACCTCCTCGAGGAAGAGGAGGTCGCGGTGAAGATGCCTCTGCCGCACCTTTTGTCCGACCAGGATTTCTGCGACGCCTTCCGCTCCGCCGCACACCGCGCTACCCACCTGCACCATCCCTCCCTGCTGGAGGTATTCGATTATGGCATCGAGGAAGGCCGCCCGTTCGTGGTGATGGAGATGGTCGAGGAGAGGACCATGCACGAGCTGCTCGAGTCGGGGAAGAGGATGAAACCCGTGGGGGCGCTCTATTTCACCCTGGAGGTAGCGAAACTGCTCACATATCTCCACGAGCAGGGAGTGGTGCACGGATCCCTGGACGAGAGGCACGTCTACATCTTCCCGCGACGCCGGACCAAGGTCAGCGACGCGGGATTCCCTACCCTGCTGGGGGGAGGGGCGAGCCCGCATCCTCTTTCCATGGACGCGCGGAGAGACCTCAAGGACCTCGGCTTCCTGCTCTACCGCTCCCTGACCGGTAAGAGCAGGGAAGAGGCGTCGCAGGACATCAAGAGCGGCAAGCTGAAGTGGGACACGCAGGTGCCGGAGCGCCTTCAGAGGCTGGTGCAGGGCTGCCTCGACAGTTCGGGGAGCGGCGGTTTCCCCTCCGCCGAGCTGCTGCTGCGCGAGGCCATCTCCACCCTGCGCGAGGAACAGCCCATGGTGTCCATTACGCGGGAGGCAACCGAGGAGGTGAGCGGCGAGACGATGGAGGAGGCGGCTGCCGCGCCGGTGCGCATACCCATCCCCCGTCTGAAGCGCTGGCAGGTCTGGGCGGGATCGGCACTGCTGGCCGTTGCCGCAATCTTCCTGACCGTATGGATACTCTCTTCGGTGATAACGGAGAGCAAGGTCGAGGTCCCCAATCTGGTCAACGTGAGCAGCGAGGAAGCGGCGAAGATAGCCGCAGAGCGAGACCTCGGTATGCTGGTGGTCGCGCGGGAATACGATGCCGATATCAAGGCCTCCTATATCATCTCGCAGGACCCCGAGGTCGGGGTGATGGTGAAGAAGAAGACCGTGATCAGGGTACTCGAGAGCCTGGGTCCGCTCACCGTTCCCAACCTCATCGGCCTCACCCTGGACGATGCGCGGGTGGTGCTGGAGAGCCGGGGCTTCAAGGTGGGAGAAGTGGTCTATCGTGAAGTCCCCGGTTACAGCGATGACCGCGTCGTGGAGACCGACCCCCCCTACGGCTCCAAACTCTCCAGCGGCGACTCCGTGGACATGGTGGTAAGCGGGGGTTCCTGAAACCCCTGAGGAAACTGCCGCGGGAGCGGAACCCCATCTGTTCACGCGCCTTCATAATCATCTGGAAAAGCATGCTCTCGCGCGCGGAAGGAGTTGCGGCGAAGACCATTGAAGAATACAAATGACCTGATAACAGAGTCTGTGGCAGGCGGCGAAAAGCCCGGGCGTTCGGTCGTGTCCGGGTCCGTGGCCACGGGCCTGCGGTGGAAAAATGCGGCAAACGCCTCCGTGGCGGGATAAGGGGCCGTTTGCCTGGGATGGGAGGATAAAGGGGGTCCTATGCTTGGCGAGGTCTTCAACCAGCGCTATCGCTTGAAGGAGAAGATCGGCAGCGGCGGGATGGCCGAGGTCTATCTCGCCGATGACCTCTCCCTGGGCAGGGAGGTCGCGGTCAAGGTGCTGAACGCCCAGTTCGCGGCCGATCCCGCTTTCATCCAGAGGTTCCGCCATGAGGCCCAGTCCGCGGCGAACCTCAACCACCCGAACATAGTGAACATCTACGACTGGGGGAACGAGGGAGACCTCTACTACATCGTCATGGAGTACGTCGAGGGGAGAGACCTCAAGGAGATCCTGCGCTCCGAGGGCCGCCTGCTTCCCGAGAGGGCCGCGGAGATCGCAGCCGAGGTGTGCGCGGCGCTGCAGTTCGCCCACCGCAGCAATCTCGTACACCGTGATATAAAGCCCCACAACATCTTCATCACCAGCATCGGGCAGGTGAAGGTGATGGACTTCGGGATAGCCAGAGAGGGCGGCGGGGGGGGCCTAACGCAGACGGGCGTGGTCATGGGTACGCCTCAGTACATATCCCCCGAGCAGGCCCAAGGGCTGGCGGTGGACGGGCGGTCCGATATCTACTCCCTGGGTGTCGTCCTTTACGAGATGCTCACCGGCCAGGTGCCCTTCGACGACCCCAATCCCCTGACCATCACCTACAAGCAGGTGCGGGAGGACCCCATGCCCCCCTCGGTCATCGACCCGGAGATACCCGCCACACTAGAGGCCATCGTGATGAAGGCCATGGCCAAGAACCCCGCAAACCGCTTCCTCAATGCTCAGGAGATGAAGGCCGACCTGCTGCGTTTTCTCGAGGGCATGCCCGTGTCGGCGACGCCCGTTCTGCCGGAAGGGGCTTACGCGGG
>CAYPZH010000130.1:0-8440 GCA_964415205.1 uncultured Actinomycetota bacterium
AGGGCCGAGGTCGAGCTGCCTACGGACCTGGTGGTCGCATCGGAGTTCAAAGAGGATGCCGAGAGCCGTGTCGTGGACGTGGGAGATATACCCAACGGATGGATGGGGCTGGACATCGGGCCGCGCACTACGGCTGCCTACGGCGAAGCGATAGCCGGCGCGAAGACCGTTTTCTGGAACGGACCCATGGGCGTGTTCGAATGGGACCGCTTCGCACAGGGGACGCGCGGCATAGCCGAGGCCATAGCGGCGTCGTCCGCGGTGAGCGTCGCCGGCGGGGGAGACACCATCGCGGCGATAGAGAAATACGGGCTGAAAAACAGCTTCACCCATATCTCGACCGGCGGCGGCGCCTCCATGGAGCTCCTGGAGGGCAAGGACCTGCCGGGGGTCGAGGCGCTAGAGGACGCCGGAGCATGAAGGGGGTCGGGAGATGAGACAACCGCTCATCGCGGGAAACTGGAAGATGTACAAGAACAACGCCGAGGCAGTGGAACTGGTGCGGGAGCTGGCGCCTCTGCTGGAGGGCCTGCAGGGAGTGGAGGTGGCGGTATGCCCTCCCTTCACCGCCATCAGCGATGTGTCGCGGACGGTGGCTGAGCTGGGCGCGGCGATCGCCGTAGGCGCCCAGGACGTCTATACCGAGAAGGAAGGCGCCTTCACGGGAGAAATATCTCCGCCCATGCTCTCTGCCCTCGGCGTCAAGTACGTCATCGCCGGACACTCCGAGCGGCGCGAGATCATAGGGGAGAAGGACGACCTCGTTTCCCTCAAGCTCCGCGCCGTCCTGGACGGGGGCATGACCCCCATCCTGTGCGTGGGCGAGACGCTCGAGGAGAGAGAGGCGGGCAGGGCGTCTGAAAAAGTGGAAGGGCAGTTGCGGGCGGGACTGAACAAGATAGAGACCTCCGAGATCGCGGGCATGGTCATAGCCTACGAGCCCATCTGGGCCATCGGCACCGGCAAGACGGCCACCCCGGATGACGCCCAGGAGATGTGCGCCTTTATCCGCGGCTGGCTGGCGCGCTCTTACGGAGAAGACGCGGCCTCAGCGCTGCGCGTGCTCTACGGCGGGAGCGTCAAGCCGGACAACGCATCCGAGCTCATGGCCATGCAGGACATCGACGGCGCCCTGGTGGGAGGAGCGAGCCTGAAGGCAGCGGATTTCGCCGCCATTGCCAGGGCCTCCTGCTAAACCCGGCGCGGCGGCTTTTTGGTCCGCCCGTACGCCCGCGCTCACGGTTCCCGCAGGGCGTGTTCGGAGCCATGCGACCTGCGCCGTCCATGGGCTATTGCCGGCTTTATGCTTTGATGCGCCTAGGCGGCCTTAAGCCGCCGGCGGGCCAACCGCCGGGGCGTGGCCACCGCCGCCATAACCTCACATCAAGGCCGTGGCCGGAAGCTCATCTACGGCCTGAACCCGACACCGGTTACTTATGGTAGAATATCTCCCTGGAAAAGGAGGAATCACTGTGGACGTTCTGAAGTATATAATGATGGTGCTTTTCTTCGCCTCGAGCGTTTCCATGGTCGTCTTCGTGCTGCTGCATTCGGGAAAGGGCAGCGGGATGTCCAGCCTTTTCGGGGGCTCCTCCATGGGCGGCGCGGCCGGGACTCAGATTGTGCAGAAAAACCTGGACCGGATGACCATCATCAGCGCGGTGACCTTCGTGGTCTCAACCATCATCCTGATCTTTATTTACAAATAGCGCCCGTCCGAAACGGTCTTCACGGCGTTATCCTCGTTATGAAGGTCTGCCGTCCGCCCGCGGGGGTTGCAGCGCAGGTCCAGCGGACGCGGTTTTCGGAGATGGAGGAACAAGACAGGTCTTTTCCGTGATGTGACCAAGGGATAAACCTCCTTTTGAAGTGTATAATTATGCGGACAGAGCGAAGCGGCAACAGAGCGCGTGTGAAAGTGATGCCAAGAGGAAAGGAGTGAAAGTGTCAAGTCGCCACCTGTTCACCTCGGAATCCGTCACCGAGGGACATCCGGATAAGATCGCCGATCAGATCTCGGACGCCATCCTCGACGAGGTCTATAAGGACGACCCCCTGGGCCGCGTCGCGGTCGAGACCCTGGTGACCACGGGCCTGGTGGTCGTGGCGGGGGAGATGACCACCTCCACTTATGTCGATATACCCAATACGGTGCGCTCCACCATTGAACAGATAGGTTACACCCGTGCCAAGTACGGCTTCGACCACGAGACCTGCGGGGTGATAGTATCCATCGACCCGCAGTCCACCGACATCGCGCAGGGCGTCGACCACGCCCTCGAGGAAAGGGTGGGGGAGGTAGAGGACGACATGCTGGATTCTCTGGGAGCGGGGGACCAGGGCATGATGTTCGGGTATGCCTGCAACGAGACGGACGAGCTCATGCCCATGCCCATCCTCCTGGCCCATAAGCTGTGCCACCGTCTCTCCGAGGTTAGGAAGGCGGGGATCCTGCCCTATCTAAGGCCGGACGGAAAGAGCCAGGTAACGGTGGAATACGAGGACGACAAGCCGGTGAGGATAGACACGGTGCTGCTGTCATCGCAGCACCGCCCCAATGTTGACATCGAGGAGCTCATGAAACCCGACCTCATCGAACACGTCATCCACCCGGTGCTGCCGCCGGAGATGTACGACCGCAGCCTGCGTGTACTGGTCAATCCCACCGGGAAGTTCGTGACCGGGGGCCCCATGGGCGACACCGGCCTTACCGGGCGCAAGATCATCGTGGATACCTACGGTGGCATGGCTAGGCACGGCGGTGGCTGTTTTTCAGGCAAGGACCCCACCAAGGTGGACCGTTCCGCCGCCTATGCGGCGAGATACGTTGCCAAGAACGTGGTAGCTGCCGGCCTGGCAGACCGGTTCGAGGTGCAAATGGCTTATGCCATCGGCGTGGCTCATCCCGTTTCCGTGATGGTCGAGGCGTTCGGGACCGAGAAGGTGGAACTGACCACAATCGAGGCGCTCATACGCGAGCACTTCGACCTGCGTCCGGCGGCGATTATCAGGGACCTGAAGTTGCGCCGGCCCATATACAAGAAAACGGCGGCCTACGGGCATTTCGGCAGACAGGACAGGGACTTCGCGTGGGAGTATACCGATAAGGCGGAGGCGCTGCGCAGCGAGGCGGGGCTTTAAGGCCGCGCGATGCCGGCGTGCGTACGGGCCGTCCCGTAGCCCGGCAGGTGCTTTTGCGGGAGGTGAGGCAAGTTGGCGGTAATGCCCATAAGGACTTTCGGAGACCCGGTGCTCAAAGAGACATGTCCCGAGGTCGTTGAGATAGGGCCGGATACGGAGCACCTGGTGCACGACCTCATCGATTCGGTGCCCAAGCCGGGCGGCGCGGGATTATCCGCCAACCAGATAGGGGTGCTGAAGCGGGTCTTCGTCTTCGAGCGTGACGGCGGGTTCGAGGAGTGCATCAATCCGCGTATCATCTCCGCTTCCGAGGAGATGGAGGAGGACCTGGAGGGCTGCCTCAGCCTGCCGGGGGCGGTCGTGAACGTCCCGCGGCACCTTTCGCTGGAAATAGAATACGCCGACCTCGAGGGCAGGACACACCACGTCCAGGTGGAAGGGTGGATAGCCCGCGTTTTTCAGCACGAGATAGACCACCTGGATGGAAAGCTAATCCTGGACAGGACCGACCGCGAGAGCCGGGTAGAGGCTCTTCAGATACTGCAGGGAGAGGAACCGCGGCCACGCGCAACGCGACAGGGCCCCCTGCGCCTTTGATTCCGCGGGGGGATGCCATGGTGACCGTCTTCCTGGGGAGCGGTGAGTTCTCGCGCGAACTGCTCTACCATCTTCTGCGCGCGGGTCTTGACATCGCCGCCGTCATGACCCCGCCCGACCGTCCCGCCGGCAGGGGCCTCCGGCTTCACCCGACGGCGGTAAAGTCGCTCGCCGTGGACGAGGGCTTGCAGGTATTTCAGCCGACCGGGCCGGCGGACCCCACCTTCGCTACCGCGCTCGAAGCGGAGCGGCCCGATGTCATCCTGGTCGCCGATTACGGTTACCTTCTTCCCCCGGAAGTACTCTCACGCCCCGCCCGTGGATGCGTCAACGTGCACCCGTCGCTCCTGCCCCGCTACCGCGGTGCCGCCCCGATACAGAGGGCGCTCATGCACGGCGAGAAGGAGACCGGCGTCACCCTAATGCTGATGGACGAGGGCATGGACAGCGGGGACATCATCGCCGCGGAGAAGACGGCCATCGCCGACGACGACGATGCCGTGACCCTGCGCGGCAGGCTCGCCGCTCTGGGCGCCCGCGTGGTGGCGGAAAACCTCCCTCCCTTCGCCCGCGGAGACATCGTCCCGCTGCCGCAGGACGAGAGGTTCGCCACCTATGCCGCTCCCATCTCGAAAGAGGAGACGCGCATCGACTGGGAGCAGGAGGCTACGGCAATACACAACCAGGTACGCGCCTTGAGGCCGCAGCCGGGCGCCCACACCTATCACGGCGATAAGCGCGTGAAGATACTGCGCTCCGCGGTGTGCGAAAACGTCGAAGCCGCGCCAGGAGAGATCATCGTCTCGCCCGAAGGTGATCTGCTGGTGGGCGCGGGCAGGGGTTCCCTGCAGGTGCTGGAGCTGCAGCTGGAGGGCAAGAAGCCGCTGCGGGCGGCCGAGTTCTTGCGCGGTTATCGCTTGCAGGAAAGGGGCTTTTTCGGGACGGGGCGGCAGGGATGATCGTAAAAGCTACCGCAGCTTCCGGAGCGGGGTGATTACGGTATGGCAGACGCACGTGAGCTCGCCTTCGCCATGACGCGGAAGGTCAACGAAGAGGGCGGCTACCTGAACCTCATGCTGCGCTACGGCATGGACCCAGCAGAGGTGGACGCGAGAGACCGGGGGCTGGTCGCGGAGCTCGCCTACGGGGTGCAGAGGTACCGCAACCGCCTGGACTTCATCATAGCGGCTTTTTCGCGGCGGCCACCTGACGAGCTCGATCCCGAGATCCTGGACCTGCTCAGGCTCGGCGTGTATCAGCTCGTGCAGACCAGGATACCGCAGCATGCGGCGGTAAACGAGACCGTGAGTCTCGCGAAGAAGGCCGTAAGCGAGGGCGCGGCCGCCTATGTCAACGCGGTGATGCGTGCCGCGTGCTCCGGCATGCACGACCTGTCCTGGCCATCGCGCGAGGACATCTCGGCATACCTGCAGACCTGGCAATCGCACCCTGACTGGCTGGTCGAATACCTGCTGCGGCGCCTGGGGCCGCGGGAAGCGGAGGCGCTGTGCGCGGCCGACAACCAGGTACCCTCCCTGTCTCTGCGCGCGAACCTCGACCGTGTCCAGGCGGATGAGCTGCTCGCGGAGGTCGTTTCCCGGGGCGGGACAGGATGCCGCTCGGCGTGCCTGCCGGAGGCCTTGACCGGCGTCAGGCTGCCGTACGACTCCCTGCTGTCCGTGCTCGACGAAGGCCTCTGCGTCGTCCAGGACGAGGTCTCCATGCTGGTAGGCCATGTCGTGGATCCAAGGCCGGGAGACGTAGTGATAGATGCATGCGCCGCCCCAGGGGGTAAGGCGACGCACCTGGCACAGTTGGGAGGCAGGGGCTGCCGCGTCATCGCGGTGGACCGCAACAGGCGGCGCATCGACGCCATGCGCGCCACCGTCTCCCGCCTCGGCCTCGCGAACATCGACGTCAGGGAGGGCGATTCCACGCATCTCGCGGAGACGGTCCCGGAGGTCGCGGACGCGGTGCTGGTGGATGCCCCCTGCTCCGGCCTGGGGACACTGCGTCGCAACCCGGAGTTGAAGTGGCGCCGGCGGCCGGAGGACCTCGCGGTTCTATCACGGCTGCAATACGACCTGCTTGCTTCCTGTGCCGGACAGGTGCGGCCGGGGGGTACGCTGGTGTACTCAGTGTGCACTTATACCGACGAGGAGACCGGGGGGGTCATAAACCCCTTCCTGTCCACGCACCACGGCTTTCGGCTCGACGGCTGCGTGCAGATATGGCCGCACCTTCATCATACGGAAGGCATGTTCATAGCCCGCATGGTCAGGACCTGACCCGCGCTGCCGGGTTCAGGTCCGGGCAGATAACGTATGCGTAGGAGGCAAGAGGAGCCCTTGACGACCCCGTTCAGGCGCATTACCCCGATCGGGGCATCAAGGCACCTACTCCGTCGTGCTGTTTATTCGGGCTGCGAAACCGGCCTTCTTCATCGAGGCCGCCGCGTCGTCGCGCTCCCAGCGGCGCGGTGCGGCCCGGCGCGGGCCGACCCCCGGGAAAGGCTTTATTGTCACTGCGCAGAAATATAATAGGGACCGTGGTGTCCGGCACGGATACCAAGTTATGCGGCGGCTGGACGGCGGAAAGATATCGTCCGCCCTGGATATACAGGAGGAGCGAGGTGGAGAAAGAAAAGGCGCTGGAGATGGCCTTGACGCAGATCGAACGCCAGTTCGGCAAGGGCTCGATAATGAAACTGGGGCAGGACAACCACCGTTTCCAGGTGGCCGCCATTCCCACGGGCGCCCTGTCCCTTGACCTGGCGCTCGGTATCGGCGGCGTGCCCAGGGGCAGGGTGGTGGAGATATTCGGCCCGGAGGCGTCCGGAAAGACCACTCTGGCCCTGCATATCATCGCCGAGGCGCAGAAAAAAGGGGGCATAGCCGCCTTCATAGACGCCGAACATGCCCTCGACCCCGGTTATGCCAAGGCTCTGGGCGTTGACGTCGACGAGCTGCTCATCTCCCAGCCGGACACCGGGGAGCAGGCACTGGAGATAGCGGAGATGCTGGTGCGGAGCGGAGCCCTGGACGTCGTGGTAATCGACTCTGTGGCCGCTCTGGTGCCGCGCCTGGAGATAGAGGGTGAGATGGGGGATGCCCACGTAGGGCTTCAGGCGAGGCTGATGTCGCAGGCTTTGCGCAAGCTCGCGGGCACCATCAACAAGTCGAACACCACCGCCATATTTATTAACCAGCTGCGCGAGAAGATAGGCGTCATGTTCGGAAACCCCGAGACCACGCCAGGGGGCAAGGCGCTGAAGTTCTACGCCTCGGTACGCCTGGATATCCGCAGGATCGACAGCATCAAGCAGGGCGCGGAGATAGTCGGCAACCAGGTGAGGGTGAAGGTGGTGAAAAACAAGATGGCCCCGCCTTTCCGCAAGGCAGAGTTCGATATCATGTACGGCACGGGCATTTCCACCGAGGGCAACCTCCTGGACCTGTCGGTGGAGAAGGGGCTGGTGAAGAAGAGCGGCGCCTGGTACACATACGGCGAGGAACAGCTGGGGCAGGGCAGGGAGAACGCCAAGCAGTACCTCATCGATAACCCCGAGCTAGGGGCGAGGTTGGATGCGGAATTGAGGGCCATACTGGATCTGCCCCATACCGCGGCGGCCGCCGCTAGGGAAGCCGAGGAGGCGGAAGATAAGGAGTGAGACCTCCGGCGACATGGATGAAGCCCGCAGGCGAGCCATGCGCAGAGCCCTCAATATGCTCTCCTACCGCTCCCGCAGCCGTCATGAGATATTCTCCGACCTGCGCGGCAGGGGTTTCAGCGAAGAGATAGCGGGCGGTATCGTCTCAGAGCTCGAGAGCAAAGGGCTGGTATGCGACGTTCTCCTCGCACGCGACATCATCAGCGGTGGACAGAGGTCCGGCAGGAGCCGCGCTAGGATCTACGCCGAACTCCGCCGGCGGGGCATCGACAGACAAACCATCGACGAGAGCCTGCATTCCTGCTTCGACCAGGAGGTGGAATGCGAGGCCGCTGCGCGTCTTTTAAGCGGGATGATCGCGGAGGGCCAGACATCTCGGGCTGACTTTGACCTGGAGCGAGCCGCCAGGAGGCTTTCCGGCCGAGGTTTCTCGCCCGCGGCGATAACTTATGCCCTCGGACACGTCCCGTTTTCGCCCAAAAAACCAGGTTGATGCCGTTTTCTTGACATGGATAATAAGCTCCCATAGAATTGTGGCAGGCCTGAGGTCTTGGAACGATGTATTGAGCGTTTTCGCTTTGTGGATATACCGTATTCAGTAGTCAAACGGTAGCATTAAGCAACGGTACATCTGAAATCATCGATCTGAACCTTATGCCGAGCATGACCTCGGCTTTTTTGTTGGCGTATCCAGGTCTCGACCTCGGGTTTATATAGATGAAGGGAGGAAAAGGATGTTAGTGGCGATAATCGTCGGCATCGTGGCGTTGCTGCTTGGTTTAGCTGCGGGTTTCTTGATCAGAAAGTACATGGCCGAAGCGAGGATATCATCTGCGGAGGAAGAGGCCAAGCGGATACTCCAGGAGGCCGAGAAGGCATCGGAAGCCAAAAAACGTGAAGCTCTACTTGAGGCTAAAGATGAGATATTCGCCATGCGGAATGACGCTGAGCGAGATATCAAGAACCGCCGCAACGAGCTGCAGAGATTTGAGCGCAGGCTCCTGCAGCGCGAGGAGCAGATGGACAACCGCG
>CAYPZH010000131.1:0-8401 GCA_964415205.1 uncultured Actinomycetota bacterium
GGACGAGGCCGTGCGTATGATAGAGGAGGTTTTTTCCTCCTCCTCATGAGTTTATAATCTATGGCAAGCACCGGGCCTATCATCTTCATCATCGCCCGGTGAAATAAGGCCGAAAGGAGGGTTGCCCCGATACTTAGGGAATAAGAATCCTATGGTTGTCCTGCTCGTCCGACTAATCTTCATGATCCTCGGGGGAGTCGGGGGATACACACTGGGAGACCTGTTCAGAGACACTTACCTGACGGATTACGACCCAATCTATTATATTATCGGCTTCATAGTATCAATTCTGGTCTGTGTGGGTCTGGGATTCGTCTTAGGGGGAGTAGCCGGAAGATATGCGGCCAGGCTGCTCAACCGCTTTCAGCACGCGATCCAGGATATCCCCGGCACCGATCTTCTCATGGGGGCCATCGGCATCATCGCCGGGTTCCTCGTCGCCTTCCTCCCCTCGGTCATCCTCTATCTGACCCGCTGGGGTTGGGTGACGGAATGGGGCTGGATCCTCGCCCTGATCGCCTACTCCCTGTGCGGGGTCCTGGGATACGTGATCGCGGTGCAGAAAAAAGACGACCTGCTCGCTTTCTTCAGCCCCCACCGTTTACGCCAGCAGATGGAAGCCGCAGGCGGCGGAGTCGCCGCTACGGCACGCATACTGGATACCAGCGTGATCATCGACGGCCGCATCACCGACATATGCTACTCGGGTTTTCTGGAGGGCGAGCTGGTGGTGCCGAGGTTCGTGCTCGACGAGCTGCAGAGCGTCGCGGACTCCGAAGACCCCCTCAAGCGCAACCGGGGCAGGCGAGGCCTGGACGTGCTCAATGCCCTGCAGAGGCAGGACCGGGTGGAGGTCCGCATCGAGGAGCTCGATTTCCCCGAGCTCTCCGGGGTCGATACGAAGCTGGTCGCCCTGGCCAAGTCGCTGAACCAGCCGGTGATGACCAACGACTACAACCTGAACAAGATCGCCGAGCTGCAGGGGGTCAGGGTGCTGAACATCAACGAGCTGGCGAACTCCCTCAAACCGGTCGTGCTCCCGGGCGAGGCGGTCGCCTTGACCGTTCTGAAAGAGGGCAAGGAACCGGGACAGGGCGTCGGTTACCTCGACGATGGGACCATGGTGGTTGTCGAAGGGGGAAAGAAGCTCATCGGTCAGGATGTGGAGGCCAGGGTGACCAGCATACTGCAGACTCCGGCGGGGAGGATGGTCTTCGCCGCGCTCAAGGATAGGAGAGCAGACGGGTGAGGGCGGCAGCCATCATAGCGGGCGCGGGGCGGGGCGAGAGAGTCGGCGGGAAAGAGGGCAAGCAGTTCCTTGCGCTCGCGGGAGTGCCGGTGCTGGCGCGCTCGCTCCTGAACGTCATGGCGGTTCCCGAGGTCGCGGAGATAGTGCTGGTTGTCAACGGCGGCGATATCGAGCGGGCCTCGTCCGCCATACTGCCTTCCTATGCGCCGGACAGGGCGGTAACGGTGGTAGAGGGCGGGGAGCGCAGGCAGGATTCCGTGCAGCGGGCCCTGCGCGCCCTGTCGTCGGGAGCAGAGGCCGTGCTGGTGCACGACGGCGCCAGGCCGCTTGCCACCCCCACGCTCTTTCAACGCGTCATCAAGGCCCTGGGGGATTGCGACTGCGAGGGTATCATCGCCGCCGTCCCGGTCGTGGACACGGTGAAGGAAGTGGAAGGGGGTTGGGTGACGAGGACGCCGGACCGCAACCGGCTGTGGGCGGTGCAGACGCCGCAGTGCTTCCGCGCCGCCGCCTTGCTGGACGCGCACGAACGCGCTTTCCGGGAAGGTGTATGGGCGACGGACGATGCGGCGTTGCTGGAGAGGTACCGCTACCGTGTCAGGGTGGTGGAGGGTGAACTGACCAACCTCAAGATTACCTATGAGAGCGACCTCATCCTGGCCGAGGCGTTGCTTGCGAAGGGGGGTCTGAAGGTTGCAGAACCTGGTGGGCCTGGGGTTTGACGCCCATGCCTTCGCACCGGGAAGAAGGCTGGTGCTCGGCGGCGTAGAGGTGCCGCACCCCCGGGGGCTGGCGGGACACTCGGACGCGGACGTGCTCGTGCATGCCCTCATGGACGCACTGCTCGGGGCCTGCGGTGAGCGGGACATCGGCGCCCGTTTTCCCGATACCGACCCCGCGTATAAAAATATCTCCAGCCTCGTCCTCCTGGAGGAGGTCGCGGGCCTGGTCTCCCGCAAGGGATACCGCATCGTAAACGCCGACTGCGTGGTGGTCGCGCAGGAGCCGCGCCTGGCGCCGTTTATCGAGAGCATGCGGGAACGTATGGCTGAGACCATAGGCATAGGTCCCGGGCAGGTCGGGATCAAAGCCACCACCACGGAGGGCATGGGTTTTACCGGGCGCGGCGAAGGCATCGCCGCCATGGCCGTCGTGTTGCTGGAGGCCACCTGAGCCCTCTCCCCGGTCCGGGTGGAGGGCTCAGGGTGATCGGCTGCATCTGCCTGTTTGAACAGGCCTTTTCTTGACCTGGCAGGGCATGGATGGACCCTCAATATAAGGTAGACAATATTGTATTCCGGCAGGTAAGATCACGGTATCGACAAGCGAAAATAGGCTGCAAAGAAAAGAGTATGTATGATAAACTGCGGCTCTTCTTTCACAAAGGAGCAGAGATGAAATCCCAAAGCCTTTACGAGCGTTACGGCGTGCTGCGAACCCCGACACGACCGGGACCTCCCGCGATGAGCCTGCTGTCAGCTGCCCTCATCGTCACCATGCTGGCCTCGCTCATAACGCTGGCGCCAGCCGCTTCAGGCAGGCAGAAGGCCGCGGCCGGCGGGAAGATAAAGATCGCGCTGGAGGTCGCCCACGTCGGCTTCGTGCTCTACGAGATGGCGGCCTTCGGCGGGGAGATCGCCCACGAGAAGCTGGTGCCGGACCCGGATGAGGAGCTCCTGGAACAGGTCGAGAGGCAGGGCGAGCTGATAGACGAGGTCCAGGCGGGCCTCGACCAGATACAGCAGGACCTGGCGGACATGTTCCAGACCCTGAACCTTTACGACTCCATGCAGAACGCGTGGAACACCATCCCCAACATCCAGAACTGGTACAACAAGCTGAACTACGATATCGCCGACAAGGCCCATGGCGAGGTGACGGAGGAGTTCATAGAGGAGTGGGCCCAGGACGTCCTGGACAGCGACAACATAGGCGTCGACATCGCCCAGTGGTACACCGCGCTAGTCAAGGGCGGGGTGGGCGCCGACCAGGACCCGGTCCTGTTGCAGATGCGGGATTTCGCATTGGACGAGCTCAACGGCAACACGGTGCAGAGCGATTTCTCGGCCACCGTAGAAAGCACCAACGGGGTGGGCATCGTCGCCGAGCGTCCCATGTACTTCGACTACCAGGGAAGGTGGGCCGGCGGCTCGTGCCAGAGCGGCGTGACGAACCTGTCCGATGCCTACTTTTTCGCCGAGGGCACCGTCCGCCCCGGTTTCCATTCCTACCTGTGCATACAGAACCCGGCGGAAGAGACCGCCACCGTGCGCATAACCTACATGAAAGGAGACGGGGAGACGGCGGAGCAGAACATGCTGGTCCCCGCGCGCTCGCGGGCCACGGTCAACGTCAACGGCTTTTTCGGGGCGGCGGACGGGCCCGCGGCCGACTTCTCGGCGAAGGTGGAGTCGACGGGGGGGACGGAGATACTCGCCGAGCGCGCCATGTATTTCAACTACAACGGCGCCTGGACCGGCGGCCACGTGAACGCCGGGGTGGCCGATACCTCGACCTCACTGTTCTTCGCCGAGGGCACCACCCGGCCGGGCTTCGACTCCTTCCTCTGCCTGCAGAACCCGGAAGAGCAGGACGCGGAGGTCAGCATCACCTACATGAAAGGCGACGGCTCCAACCAGCGCCAGGACGTGACCGTTCCCGCCCGAACGCGCACCACGGTGAAGGTGAACGACGTCATCGGCCAGGACGACAGCGACGCCTGCGACTTCTCGGCGAAGGTCGAATCGACCAACGGCGTCGGCATCGTCGCCGAGCGCTCCATGTATTTCGCCTACAAGGGCAGTTGGGACGGCGGGCACTGCCAGGGCGGGGCCGCGGGGGCCTTCCCCGTGCAGTATTTCGCCGAGGGCACGGCCAGGCCGGGCTTCGACTCCTACCTCTGCATCCAGAACCCGGGCGGGGCCGCCGCCGACGTCACCATCACCTACATGAAGGGGGACGGCACCAGCGACGCCCAGAACATCTCCGTGGCCCCCAGCTCCCGCTACACCGTGGCGGTGAAGGACGTGCTGGGTGAGGCCAGCGACGACGCCCACGATTTCTCGGCCAGGGTGGAATGCACCAACGGGCAGCTCATCGTGGCCGAGCGGCCCATGTATTTCAGCTACGGGGCCGGCTGGAACGGAGGCCACGACGAGGCGGGCATGGCGGGTCCGGCGGGCAAGTTCTTTTTCGCCGAGGGCACGAACCGCCCGGGCTTCCATACCTACATCTGCATCCAGAACCCGGAGGAGCGGGACGCGCAGGTGAAGGTGACCTTCATGAAGGGGAACAACACCTGGCAGGTGGAGGACATCACCGTGCCGGCGCGGACAAGGTACACCATGTCCGTCGGCGACACCTACGACGGGGTGACGCTGACCGACGCTTACGAACGCTACCTGGCGTCGTTCTTCTCGGAATGCCTCTATTACCAGACCATAGGGGCCATAACCAAGTGCAACGCGCTCGATTACCAGACCCCGAAATCCAGCGCCGACTGGCTGCAGAGGACCTACCTGGGGACCTACATCAAGCAGGAGACGGACCTCTTCTGGTCCTGCACCGAGCAGCTGGTAATGGCGGCGGCCGACATCGCCCAGCATGACTGGGGCAAGTCGCAGGAGTACATCAGCCTGCCGGCTGAAGCGGCCGACATATTCGAAAACGCGGACCTTTTGCGCAAGATAGCCATGGGACAGCTCGCGCTGCCGGAGTCGGGCAACATAGTTTCAGCCGGGATCTGCGGGCGGGTCATCGGGGCGCAGGACGCGGTGCCGGGCGGGAGCGTGCCCGCGATAAAGGTAAAGTCGAGCGCGGGCACGACCTATTCGCCCACTTTCAGCGAGGCCGGTACCATAGCCTGGTTGTCCAAGGCCAGGACTCAGCTCTACTGCGACACCTGGTCGGGGACGGGGACGGTCACGGTGGGCCTCTCGGGCAACTGGTCCACCCCGAGATACCAGTTCGACGGCCCGGCGGGCGGATTCGCGGACGGGAACTACACGATAGTCTCGCCCTCCGGCGCCACCATCGGGACGGCCACCGTCTCCAGGACCCCGTTCACGGACCCCAGGGACGACTCGAACACGCTGTACCTGTCCTACGGCAGCTTCACCGCCACCATGAGGAACAAGAGGCTGCCCTGCGACCCCGCGCAGTGGACGACCAGCAAAGCGGAGGACGGCACCCTCAGCTCGAAGATAAGCTCATCCTTCATCCAGGACCTGGCCAGCGGCGCGCTGGGCATCTGGCTCTATGCCGTAGGGGCGAAAGACACCTACTACAAGAGGACTTACTACTTGACGAGCAATAACTTCACCGCGCCCTCCAACCTGCAGATAAAGATACAGGACGGGCTGAGGTTCAACACGCAGTCCACGAGCGGGCAGCAGAAATACGCCTACGGCTACGTGTACTCGCACTTCGGCTGGTACCTGGACACCGCCCACGGCTGGATGCACTACCAGGTGTACCTCAACGACAAGACGACCGGGGGCGTGACCACCCTGGACGAGCAGAGCGCCAACGCGGAGAGCAACTCCGGCGACTACACCAAGTCCGCCAACTTCGGAAAGAGCTCTTTCACCAACTACCACACCGTCACCCTCACCGGTGGGCACACCTACTGCCTGGTGGTCAAGTTCGAGGCCTATATCAAGTGCGACGAGGGCGGCCTGGCCGGTCACGGAGGCGATGCCGAAGCCAACCAGTTGGTCCACCTGACCAGCATGGGGGTGGTGACACCATGAGGCGCCCTATGAAGGACCGCATGCCATGGAGAGAGGGAGACAGGAGGATGCACGGAGGGATGATGTCATTGAAAAAGGCGATATGCGTGGCCGTGCTGGCCTGCATGCTCGCCGGCTTCGGCATACCCGGGCTGGCACCTACGACCATCCAGCCGGCCAGGGCGCAGTTCGGAGAGGTGTGGCTGGCCATACAGGTGGCCTTCGGGGCGATAAAGTTCACCAAGGACATGTTCTCCCTGGCCAAGTTCTTCCTGGGCCCGAACCCCACCGAGGAGGCCATGGAGCTCCTGGAGCAGCAGCAGGAACAGCTCCTCGCCATCATCGACGAGGAAGCGCAGATCTCGGAGGAGATAAGCGCCATCACGGCCAAGCTGGAGTTCAACAACCTTACGCAGGAGGCAAACAAGCAGATAGCGGCGATCACCGACTTCTATGCCCAGATGCAGGACATGGTGGCGAACGGCTACGACTACTACCAGGGCAACCAGGCTCCCCTGACCCAGTTCGCGCTGGACGTCATCCGCCCCTTGAACTCCATGGAGACGGCGGTGGAGGCCTTCTACCAGTCGCTGGTCGTGCATCCCCCCGGCTCGCCCAACTGCGCCCTGCAGCAGGCGCGCGACATCGCCCTGGACGAGCTCAACGGCAGCTCGCCGGCGAGCGATTTCTCCACCATGGTCGAATCAACGAACGGGGTCGGCATAGTGGCCGAGCGGCCCATGTACTTCGCCTTCAACGGGGCCTGGGACGGCGGGTCCTGCCAGTCCGGTATGGACGCGCCGGGGACCGCATACTATTTCGCGGAGGGCACGGTGCGGCCCGACTTCCACTCTTACATCTGCGTACAGAACCCCGCCTTCGAGGATGCCGCCGTGCGCATAACCTTCATGAAAGGCGACGGGACGACGGCGGAGCAGGACATGCTCCTCCCCGCGCGCTCGCGGACCACGGTCGACGTGAACGGCGTCTTCGGGGCGGTTGACGGGGCCGCGGCCGACTTCTCGGCCAAGGTAGAGAGCACCGGCGGGGTGGGCATAGTAGCCGAGCGGCCCATGTATTTCAAATACAACGGGGCCTGGGCGGGCGGCCACGTCAGTGTCGGGTCGACATCGCCCGCCGTGAAGCATTACCTGGCCGAGGGGACCACCAGGCCGGGGTTCGATTCCTACCTGTGCATCCAGAACCCCGAGGACCGCCAGGCCGAGGTGCTCATCACTTACATGAAAGGGGACGGCTCCAGCCAGCAGCAAGAGTTCACCATGCCGCCGCGGACGCGTTCCACGGTGAAGGTGAACGACGTCATCGGCCAGGACGACAGCCCCGCCAGCGACTTCTCGGCCTTGGTGGAAGCGACGGACGGCGCCGGGCTGGTGGTCGAGCGCCCGGTGTACTTCAGCTACAAAGGCAGGTGGAACGGGGGGCACTGCCAGGGAGGGGCCGCGGCGGCCTCCCCCGTGCAGTATTTCGCCGAGGGCACGACCCGCCCCGGCTTCGACTCCTACATCTGCATCCAGAACCCGGGCGGCGCGGCCGCAGACGTCGCCATCACCTACATGAAGGGGGACGGCAGCACCGCCGAGCAAGCCCTGTCCGTGGCCCCCTTCTCCCGCTCCACCGTTGCGGTGAAGGACGTGCTGGGCGAGGCCAGCGACGAAGCCCACGACTTCTCGGCCAGGGTGGAATGCACCAACGGGCAGCTCATCGTGGCCGAGCGCCCCATGTACTACGACTACGAGGGCAGGTGGAACGGGGGGCACTGCCAGGGTGGAGCTGCCGGGGCTTCGGCAAGGCACTATTTCGCCGAGGGGACCAGGAGGCCGGGCTTCACCACCTACCTGTGCATCCAGAACCCCGAAGACCGCGAGGCCGAGGTGCGCGTGACCTACCTCAAGGGGAACGGGAAATCGCAGGTGCAGGAGGTAAGGATACCGGCAAGGAGCAGGAGGACGATAAACTGCACCCAGGCCGTGGAGGGGACCTCCCTGCTCTCCGCCTACGAGGACAACCTGGAGACGCTGTTCAAGAACTCGTGGATCTACCAGCTCATGGCGGCCGAATGCGTGTGTTTCGCACGCGACTACGACCCGGCGACCTACGGCTCCAGCGACGACTACCGCACCAAGTATTACGACAGGTACATGAAGAACGAGACCGAGATGTTCCTGGCGTGCACGGAACAGCTGGTGATGAGCCAGGTGGACGTGGGCGGCCTCGGGCGCAGCCAGAAAGGCGTCTTCAACCTCCCGGCGGACGCTAAGCAGGTGCTCACCAGGGCCGACGAACTGGCCCAGATAGCGCTGGGCCAGGGGGTGCCGGTCACCAACGCGGACGGGGTGGTGACCGACCTCAACCTCGGCCTGTGCGGGCGCATGATAGCCAGCCGCGACATCGTGCCCGCCGG
>CAYPZH010000132.1:0-8349 GCA_964415205.1 uncultured Actinomycetota bacterium
AGATAATGGACGAGGACTTCACCCCCTGACCAACGGGCTGGCCTGATCAGACCTCTTCCATGCCGCCACCTGCCCGGGGAACTGCCAGGTCGGTCACAGCGAGAGCGCATTTCAGCTCCTAAAAGAGAAGAGCCCACCCGGGTGTCGCCTATACTAACCCCTCCTGTCCGGGGGCCAGGTGGCGGTCCGAACTCCCTTCTGCGTGACCCCCAGCCCGGGGAACTGCCAGGTCGGTCGCAGCGACCGAGCATATCAGCACCTAAGAGAGAAGGGCCCACCCGGGTGTCGCCTGCGCATAAAACCCCTTGCCCGAGAACCGGGGGTCGGTCTGAAGCGACCTTCGCGAGCAGTATACTCGCAAAACAGGCTGAACGCTCGAACTATGCAGTCTGCGAGTGCGGAGCGAAGACCGTTACCCCCGGGCTCGGGCAAATCAAATCCAATCCATGAAGATACGAAAGACGTTCAGCGGCCGGAAGCGGCTTCCCACCACCGGCCACATCAGCTCCTCCTTGGGCAGCTTGAGCTGTTTGAACAGCTTTTTCGACTCGTTGTGCAGCTTTGCGAGCTCGGACGCCTGCAACCGGGGATCGGCGATGGAGAGGATGTTGTCCACCAGTTTCAGAAGCGAGATGGTGTCGCGTATACGGCGGTCGTTCAAGGTCGCGTGCCTGGGGGATATGATGCCGTTTTTCTCCTTGATGGCGCATATTGCCAGCATTGCCTCGTAGGTTGCGTCCACGATATCCTGGCGGCTCATCCACCTGGTCTCGTACCCCAGGTGGTCGCGCCAGTGGGGTGAAAGGGAGGCCTGCACGTAATCCTCGAGGCTGCGGTGGATGATGCGGTAGCCGTATTCTTCCGGTTCGCGGAAGAAGGGGCACGCGGGGTCTATGTAGGGCGCGAGCGGTCCGATGGAGGGGTTGAGCCGCGGGCCGTATCTTTGCAGCAGGCTCGCGCAATAACGGACGCTCTCCATGACGGAATCGCGCGTCTGACCCGGCAGACCGATCATGAAGAAGAGGTCGAACTTCCCGCAGCCCGCCTCAAGCGCCCAGCCGATGCTCTGCTCCAGCTCCTCGTTGCTGTAAGGCTTGCCGATCCACGCCCGTATCTCCTCGTCGTGGCTGTCAGGCGAGAACTGGAAGTCGAAATGCTCGATGCTCGAGGCGACGCGGTCGAAGAAATCCCGTGGAGCCGGCGCGAAAAGCTCCAGTACGATATGGTTGTGAGGGGCGATATGGCTGATGAGATCGATCGTCTCCAGGGCATACTCCTTGCCGCCCTGCAGGAGGTCGCCGACGATGAAGATGGGCGCGGTGGTGAAACTGGATATCAGCTCGACGTCGTAGGCGATCTTCTCGGGTGCCCGGTAGGCGATGCTCTCCCTGGAGCAGAAATCGGACAGGGCGCTGCTTGAGCCGCCGCAGAAGCCGCAGTCATGCGTGCAGCCACGGCAGGTGAGGACCATGGTTATAGGATAAGCCCACCAGTTCCAGAAGGCTCGCAGGCTCTTCCAGTCACCGTATTTGAAGGCGGAGCGTATCATGTACTTGTAGTTGTTTCCCAGATGGTCCAGGCTGGCTGGAGAGTAGGTGAGCGGGTTCGATACCGTGTCGCCGTTACGGTCACGCCAGGTCAGGTTGGGGATCTGGTCCAGGGGCTCCCCGTGCATGATGGCCTCTACCAGCATGCGCAGCGGCTCCTCGGTCGAGTCTCCGCGTACGACGTAGTCCACCTGGGGGTAGTCCATGAGCTCGCGGTGGAAAAAGGTGGCCGAATAGCCTCCCATGATCACCGGGACGTTGGGATGGACCTCCTTGACCAGGCGCGCCAGCGTGAGCGCTCCCTGTGCATGGGTCAGCCAGTGCAGGTCGATGCCGAAAGCGGCTGGCCGGATACGGGAGAGGAACCTGGGTACGCCGAACTTACCGCTCTCGAGCATGCGCTGCGCGACGTTTATGATCCTTGTGTTAATGCCGTTACGCTCCAGGTATTCCCCCAAGTAGGTGAATCCTATGGGATACATCTCGAAGACGGGGGTGGACGGCACGAGGTCGCTTATGGGGCTGGGTACCAGGGTCAGGTGCCTGAAATCGTATGTGCTGGGGGGATGCAGAAGGGCGATGTCTGGCCTGGCGAATAACATCTTCCCACCTCGGAAGCCAAATCCCTTTAAGGTGGATGATATGATATACGCTGTCCTCCCGACAAGCAAGCTTACATACACCAGGGCCGCGTATACAGGAGGTAGAGGGAGAGCCTTTTGCCGCGGGCCGGTTATCTGGCCATGAGGGATTCCACGAAGGTCTCGCGGTCCCGGCTTATCTCCACCAGCCGGGTCGAAAGGTCCTCGCATATGCCGTCCAGGGCGATGCACAGGGCTACCTGGCCGCGCTTAAGGGTATCGAGTATGCTCGCGTCGCTCTCGCATATCTCGAAGATCGTCGAGCCATCTGTCACCAGCTTGCACTGCGCCAGCGGACGCGAATAATCGGTGTTTTCACGCAGGTAAGCCAGGGTCTTTCTGATCTTCTGCAAACTGACGCCCTTCTGCAGCATGCCGATGATGGTCCTGAGCTCGACCAGGTTGCCGAAGTCATAGCGCTCACGCAGCGAACCGCTGAGATCACGGTAACAACGGGCCGGCTTTATCAACCCCGTTTCCTTCCAGTAGCGCAGTTGGCGTTGTGAACAACCGGAGATGCATGCGGCCTGCTCCGCGTTGAAATCCATTAGCCCTCCCCCGGGCCTAAAAGAATGCACCAGGTACCCGAAAAGGCACCAGTAGCCTGTTTAATCGGTAAGAATATTTTTAATACATCCGCTATTGAAGATTCAATAGCAAAAGCACAAAATCCCCGGTTTTTTCAGCGCGGGATGCCTTGGTACGTTTCAACTTCGCCGGTAAGGGACAGCAAAAGCACAAGTCCCACGGTTTTTTATGCGCCGCGGTGACCTAGGTTGCCGCAGTGCTGCGGAAGCGGGCGCCGGTGCGCCCGCGCCGCGCACGAAGGCTGCGGAATATAAAAAAGAGGTATGCGCCAAGTGGTCGCCGAAAGCAAGATTGTATCCGGTGGTGGAGGAGCGCCATCATGGCGTGTCCGCCGCTGAGGAAAAGCGGCATATCGGTCGGGAAAGACGGCGGAGAAGCGGAGGTGCTGCAGCGTGGAGCGCATATACAAGGGTTCGGGGGCGGGATATAATGTTTCAGGTAGCGTCCTGTTGAGTCCTTCCGGTTTGGAAATTAATGGGAGTAAGAGATTGGCGGACGTAAGGGCCTTTCGGGGCACTTTTTATAATCCGCGGGTGGTCGAGGACCTGTCCAGGGCAATAGCCCCTCCCTACGATGTCATCGACGATAAGAAGAAAAAGCAGCTCACGGAACGCTCTCCCTATAACATCGTGAGGCTGATACTTGCCCAGGAGCGCGGCCCAGCTGAGTTCTGGCACGATTCGGCCACCCTTTTCAGGGCATGGAAGAGGGGAGAGGTCCTGACCGGCGATAGCGGGCCCTGTTTTTATATATATCGCCAGACCTTCCCGGTGCCAGGCGAAAGGGCGCTGAGCAGGACCGGGATAGCGGCTCTTCTGAGGTGCAAGGATTTCTCCACCGGTGAGGTCCTCCCGCACGAGAAGACCTTCCCGCGCACGAGGTTGGAGAGGTTGAACCTGCTGCGTGCATGCCGCGCGAACTTCAGCCAGGTGTTCACGGTTTTCCGGGACGCGGAGGAGGAGGTGCTCGCGTTCATGGAGGTGACAAAGAGATCATCCCCCTTCATCGAGATCAGAGACGATGAGGGCGTAGAGCACCAGGTCTGGCGCATGGAAGAGGGCGATGCGGCGTCACGCCTGGCCGGGATCATGGAGAAGAAGAGGCTGATCATCGCGGACGGCCATCACCGCTACGAGACCGCTCTCAGCTTCAGCAAGGAGAGACATGCCAGCGCAAGCGCGGCACAGGCAGCCGCGTATGTATCCGTGGCGATGTTCCGTTGCGAAGACCCCGGTCTCGTGGTGCTGCCCGTGCACCGCCTCCTGCGGCGTCTGCCTCTGGCGGTGGATGAAGTGAACCGTCGCTTGGAACGCCATTTTAACGTCGAGGTGATACAGAGCGGACCGGCGCGGCGTGAGGGCATGTTCAAGGACCTTCTCGAGTCGAAGAGGACCCCCGCCTTCGTCATGGTCACGCGCGCAGGGGCGGCGCTGGCCACCTTGCGAGAAGGCGTGGAGCCGGGACACATCGTCAGCGGGCCGGAGAGCGCGAGGTGGAAGAACCTCGACATATCCGTCCTGCACTCCCTGGTCATCGAGGAAGTGCTACGCCTTGACGCATCGCGGCTGGCCGAAAACGGCGACCTGTATTTCACACCCTGGGAGAGCGCGGCGGTATCCGCGCTGGAGAACGGGGATGCGGAGGCCGCTTTCCTGCTGCGTCCCGCAAGCGTGAGGGATATATGGGATATCGCCGCGGGGGGAGAACGCATGCCCCATAAGAGCTCGTATTTCTATCCCAAACTCCCCTCGGGGTTGTTGATTTACGATCACGATATGGCCTTTGCCTGAGGATAACGGGATGCCCGGCCGCATTTGCCCTATTCCACTCTTGTTAGTGTTAACTTATACTTAACATATGTCGGAAAAGCCAAAGACGCGCAAGAGAAAGACGGATAAGCGGCCCGACCACGCATCGCTGCTAAAGGTATCCCAGGTCGCGAGGGCTACCGGGGTTTCCACTTCAGCCATAAACTACTACGTGCGCATCGGCTTGCTGCCCCCTCCCCTGAAGACGCATAGGAACATGGCCTATTACGATCCCTCCTATATCCAGATGATCAACTACATAAAGAGGCTGCAGCTCCAGAAGCATCTCCCCCTGGAGAGGATAAAGGAGATCATGGCCAGGAAGGTCAAGATATGGAGGGACCTCGACAACGACCCGCGGCTCATGACGGACGAGGTGTCCAAGCCGGGAAGTTCAGCGCACCCCGATGAAAGAGATACGCGCAGGATGATCATGGAGGCGGGAGAGCGCCTCATCTCGCGCCGGGGTTATCACGCCACCAGCGAAGAGGACATATACGAGACGGCGGGTGTTTCCGCGGCGGAGTTCTACGAACACTATTCTGGCAAAGAGGACCTCCTCCTGGACCTCGCCGAGGAAGGGGTGCGCCTTTTCAGGATGAGGGTGTCGGAGAGGCTGGCGTTGGTGCCTGACATGCTGGAGAGGATCCGCATCTCCATACCCGTTGCTTTCCAGGTGATCGTGGAAAACCGCGAGATTTACACCCTTTTCTTCGAGGAATCGGTGCTTGCCGAGACCTCTTACGAACGCAAGCTGGCCCAGATAATGGGCTGGATAGTCAAGGACCTCAAGGCGACCATCATACGCGGCGTCAAGGATGGGACCATCCGCAAGCTCAACCCAGATATCACCGCCAACGCCATAATCGGCCAGCTGGTGCGGCTGGCCAACTACTGGATGGAGGACCCCCTGAAACACAACATGGACGAGATAACCCGCGAGGCGGTGGAGTTCGTTACCCGCGCCCTCAGGCCTTAGCGCCTTTTTTTATCACCCATTCGCAGTGGTCGTCCCCCCGGGGCAGGGAATGCGTGATCTCGAAGCTCACCGTGGGGTCGACGGCCTCGAGCCAGTCACGGAATATGGTGTTGTCAACGAACTCGCAGGGCACGTGTGATTCCCGGCCCGAACGGTTTAGATTGTCCCACCAGGAGCAGCGCAGTACGCGGAAGACGATCTCTCCGTCCCCGACCTTTCCCTCGCACTGCGTCCCGTCTACGCGGCAAACCGTCTCCAGGAGCAGGTTGATGGTGGCAAGGTCCGGCGGGTTATCGGGGTCTATGGTCGATCCAAGCATACGGGCGACCCTCTTCATCATCACCCTGCCGTATTTCTTCCATACCTCCAGATCCACTTCGAGGGCGACGTCAAAACCGTATCTATCCTCCAGGGCCATGAACCACAGCCCGTCGATCGCGGTCAGCGCACCCAGGCGCAATTCCTGTATCTGCTCGGGTCCGATATGCAAGTCATACCTCCTTCGGCGATGTGTAGCGAGCCGCAATCCATTATATTATCGGTAAGGACATCGTGCAGAAAAGGCCGGCACGGGCAGTGTACAACGCCACCCGCCGGCGTGACCTGGGCAGATGACCGGGAGGAGGCATGAGACGCATGGATCTCAGGGTCGGTCGGCATGCGGTGCTGGGAGAGATGGGGACCGGGCGCAAGGTGACCATCTACGTGGACGGCGTGCCCGTGCCCGCGCGCGAGGGAGAGCCCATAGCCGCGGCTCTTTACGGTAACGGCATAAAGATCACCCGCTACTCCCCGCGCTCCGGCGAGCCGCGCGGCCCCTTCTGCATGATCGGGCGGTGCACGGAATGCGCCATGACCGTCGATGGCGTTGCCAACGTGCGCACCTGCATCACTGCGGTCCGCGAAGGCATGAGGGTGGAGACGCCGGGAAGGCGGGAAGTTTGAACCTGCCGCTGGAACAGGTGGACGTGGCGGTGGTGGGCGCCGGACCCGCCGGGCTCTGCGCCGCCCTGGAGGCGGCGGAAGCGGGGTTGGGCGTGGTCGTCCTGGACGAGAACGACCGTGCGGGTGGGCAGCTCTTCAAGCAGGTGCACAGGTTTTTCGGTTCTCACCACCACGGCGCGGGCAGGAGGGGTTTCGAGATCGCAGCTGAACTGGTCGGAGAATGCTCCAGGGCAGGCGTGGAGGTCCGCCTCTCCTCCCCCGTGATCGCCTTTTTCTCCACGGGAGAGATGATGGTCGACGGACCGCAGGGCGTTTACCTGGTCATGCCGGAGGCGGCGGTGATAGCGACGGGGGCGTCGGAGAGGTGTGTGGCCTTCCCGGGATGGACACTGCCGGGGGTCATGGGGGCGGGCGCGGCCCAGACGCTGGTTAACGTGCACGGTGTCCTGCCGGGAAAAAGAATCCTCATGGCCGGGTCCGGCAACGTGGGTCTCATAGTCAGCTACCAGCTGCTTCAGGCCGGCGCCGACGTCGTCGGCATCGTCGATATCGGGGAGAGGGTGAGCGGATACGAGGTCCATCACCAGCGGTTGCGGCGAGAGGGGGTCCCGATATACCTGGACCACCGCATAATCGGCGCGGAGGGCGGGGAGAGTATCGAGGCGGTGCTGGTGCTGGACGTGATAAACGACAAGGTGAAGCTTTTCAAGGCCGATGCGCTGTGCATGGCGGTGGGCCTCACGCCCCTGGCGGAACTTGCCGCCATGCGCGGGTGCAGGATGGTCTTCTGCGGCGAGCTGGGAGGTTTTCTGCCCTGGCATGACCGGGATATGCGCACTAGCCAGCCGCGCGTGTACGTGGCGGGTGACACGGCGGGAATTGAGGAGGCTTCCGTGGCCATGGAAGAGGGGAGGATGTCTGGCCTATCGGCGGCTGAAGACCTGGGCAGGCTGGGAGGTCGCAAGGCGGAGGCGAGAAAAGCGCCGGTGCGGCAGCGCCTTGATTCATTGCGCGGCGGGCCGCACGGGGCGGCGGCATATGCGGCGAAGAACAGCGTCTATGTTGCATGAGCCGGGGGGGACGACGGGATATGTATGACTTGGAGCAGATATGGGAAAAGGCGGCGGAGAAGGCGGTGGCGGTCATAGACTGCCGGGAAAGGATACCCTGCAACCCCTGTGAGTCCGCCTGCCCGAAGGGAGCCATAGAGGTGGGAGAGGACCTCTGCGCGCTGCCGCGATACGACCCTTCACGCTGTGACGGGTGCGGTCGCTGCGTGGCGGTATGTCCCGGCATGGCCATAGTCCTGCTGGACCGCAGCGAGGGCGGCGGGCATGCGCGGGTTACATTGCCATACGAGATGAAGGAGCAGCTAGGAAAGGGAGATGAGGCCTGGGCGGTGGACGCGTCGGGAAAGCCCCTGGGCAAGGGAAAGGTGGTCAGGGCGGCGAAGACTGGCAGGGGGGAGCTGTCTCTCCTGGTTACAATAGAGGTGCCTCTTGAATGGGCTCTAAAGGTAAGAGGACTGAGAGTCCGAGTAAAGAGGTTAGGGAGCCCGCGGGAGGTTCAAGACCGGGCGCGAGAAGGGGAATGCCTGCTGTGCCGTTGCGAGGAGGTCTACCTCTCGCGTGCGCGGGAATACGCGAAGTCGGGTTTTTACGCCCTCGGCGCCCTGAGAAGGACTTCCCGTGTAGGCCTGGGCTACTGCCAGGGCAGGTTCTGCCAGGAGATGCTGGCGAGCGAGCTGGCGGCTGCGACCGATAGGGACCGGGTAGACGTGGGAACCTTCAAGGTCCGGCCACCGGTCCGGCCCGTGAAACGGAGTCGTTTAGGGGGATATG
>CAYPZH010000133.1:0-4472 GCA_964415205.1 uncultured Actinomycetota bacterium
AATAGGTTATCTTATTCATACCCGTACACGCCCCTGTCCTGGTCGCGGATGATGCGCCCGTTCTCCATGGCTATGACCCGCTTGCGGAAGGTGTTGACGATCTGCTTGTCGTGGGTGGCCATGATCACCGTGGTCCCGCTGTCGTTTATCTTCTCCAGCAGGCGCACGACGCCCTCCGCCAGGGAGGGGTCCACGTTGCCGGTGGGCTCGTCGGCGAGGAGTATGGGGGGCCGGTTGATGAAGGCGCGTGCGATGGCCACGCGCTGCTGTTCGCCGCCGGAGAGCTCGTCAGGGAAGGCGTCGAGCTTGTGCCCCAGGCCCACCAGCTTGAGCACCTCCGGCACCTGCTGCTCCGCCAGGCGGTGGGACTTGCCCGTGACCTCCATGGCGTAGGCAACGTTCTGGTACACGGTCTTGTGGGGAAGCAGTTTGAAGTCCTGGAACACGCAACCGATCTTGCGGCGCAGGTAGGGCACCTTCCACTTGCGCATCTGGTTGATGTTGGTGTCGGCGATGTAGATCTGGCCGCCGGTGGGTTCCTCCTCCTTTATGAGCAGCTTGATGAACGTGCTCTTGCCCGAGCCCGACGGCCCCACCAGGAAGGCGAACTCGCCCCGTTCGATGTCCAGCGTGACGTCCTCGAGGGCGTACACGTTGCCCTTATATACCTTGGTGACCCTTCTCATCCGGATCAATCCGCATCATCTCCGCTTTATCCTCTGGCGTACAGACCGTCCCATTCTACCGCCCGCACAGGAGGCGCACCACCTCGGCAATGTGATGGGAGCCGAGCCCGAAATGTTCCACCAGCTCCTCCGCCTTGCCCGAGGTGCCGAAACAGTCCCGCATGCCTATCCTGCGCATGGGCAGCGGCAACTCCTCTACCAGGAGTTCGGCGACCGCCCCTCCCATCCCTCCCACGACCGAGTGTTCCTCGCAGGTCACCACGCGGCCGGTGCGCGAGGCGGACTCCAGGATGCCCTCCCGGTCCAGGGGTTTTACGGTGTGCAGGTCGATCACCTCGGCCTCTATGCCCTCCGCCGCCAGTTCTTCCGCCGCCTCCAGCGCCTTGTGCAGCATGAAGCCACAGGCCAGCACGGTCGCGTCCCTGCCCGGGCGCAGCGTGAGGGCCTTGCCGAACTCGAAGCGGTAGCCATCGTCGAAGAGTACGGGCACCTTGGGACGTCCGATACGGATGTAGACCGGCCCCTCGATATCCGCCGCCGCCTTCACCGCCTCGCGTGTCTCGTAATAATCCGCCGGCACCACGACCTTCATGCGCGGTACCGCCCGCATGAGCGCGATGTCCTCCAGCGCCTGGTGCGACGAACCGTCCTCACCCACGGTGATGCCGCCGTGGCTGGCGACTATCTTCACGTTTAGGTCGGAGTAGGCGATGGTGTTGCGCACCTGGTCGTAGGCGCGCCCGGTGGCGAAAATGGCGAAGGTGGAGGCGAAGGCTATCTTGCCCGTGGCGGCGAGCCCCGCCGCGGTGGCCATGAGGTTTTGCTCCGCTACGCCGCAATCGACGAAGCGTCCCGGGAAGCGCTGTTTGAACTTCTCCGTCTGGGTGGATTTCGCGAGGTCGGCGTCGAGGACCACGATGCGTTCGTCCTTCTCCCCCAGCTCCAGCAGGGCAGCGGCGTAGCCGTCCCGGGTGTTTCTGCTCTCGCCTGACGTGGTCACGAGCCCTCGATCTCCTTCAATGCTCTCTCCATCTCCTCGGCCGAAGGCGCCTTGCCGTGGAAATCGACGTTGTTCTCCATGAAGGACACCCCCTTGCCCTTCACCGTATGGGCTATGATGATGCCCGGCCGCGTCTGCGCGCGGGCGCGCACCAGGGCGCGGCATATCTCCACCATATCGTGGCCGTTCACCTCATCCACCTCCCAGCCGAAGGAACGCCATTTCGCGGAGACGTCGCCCAGGCTGACCACTTCGCAGCAGCAGCCGTCGATCTGCAGCCCGTTCAGGTCCAGGATGGCGGTGAGGTTGTCCAGGCAATGGTGTCCCGCCAGCATGGCCGCTTCCCAGATGCCGCCCTCCTGGCTCTCGCCGTCGCCGATGAGGGCGTAGACGCGAGCGGGGTTCGCTTCCATGCGCAACCCCAGCGCCATGCCGCACGCGGCCGCCAGCCCCTGGCCCAGGGAACCCGTGGATATCTCGACCCCCGGGGTCTTGAGGCGGTCGGGGTGGCCCTGAAGGATGGAGCCGAGCTGGCGAAGGCGCCACAGCTCATCGCGCTCAAAGTAACCGCACCTGGCCAGCACGGCGTAGAGGGCGGGCGCGGCATGGCCTTTGGAGAGGACGAAGCGGTCGCGGCCGCTCCAGTCCGGCCGCCCGGGGTCGTGGTTCATGGCCTGGAAGTACAGGCAGACCAGGATGTCCGCACAAGAAAGCGAGCCGCCGGGGTGGCCGCTCTGGGCCAGCCCGATCATGCGCACGATGTCCCAGCGCACCTGCCTGGCGATTTCTTCCAGATACCTGCCTCGCTCTTCTTCCTCTTTCGTCAGCCTCAAGATGTTCCCTTCCGCTCTCCGCCCGGGGACGGCCCTCTCACGCGCTAACGCTGGGGCCCACTCCCGGGCCTTTACCTCGTCACAGGTCCAGTCTCTTGCCCCTGGCCGCGAGAAAAGCCTTTAGACTCTCGATGGAGTAGTTTACCACGCTCTGGGGAGCGATACGGGCTTCCCGTAATGTTTCGACCGCATGCGAGAACTCTCCTGCAAAGGAGGCCACGTGGGCGTCACTTCCCACCGTCACCAGGCCGCCGCGCTCCGCCATCATGCGCGCCATCTCCAGGCAGTTCTCCTCGCTCCCCCGGCGCGTATAGACGAAGGAGCTGTTGTTGATCTCGAGCGCCTTGCCCTCGCGCAGGGCGGCTTCCACCACCCTTTCCATGTCCACGGGGTAAGCGGGATTGTCGGGGTGTACGATGACGTCCACCAGCGGATGGGACAGGGCGGCCAGTAGGGCAGCGGTGTTGTCCCCGGCGCCCTCCCCCGCGTAGCCGGTGTAGGGGTGCAGCCCGGCATGTACCACGTCCAGCTTTTCCAGCACCTCATCCGGCAGGTCCAGGTGTCCTTCCACGTCCAGGATGTTGACCTCCGCCGAGCGCAGCACCAGCAGGCCATGCCATCTGCGCGGCAGCACCCTGAGGTTCCAGAAATGGTACACCGTGCCGGAGCCGGGCATGGCGGGTCCGTGGTCGGTCACGGCGAAAGCCTCGAGGCCTTTCTCCGCGGCGCCGCGCGCGCACTCCTCTACCGTGGAATACGCGTGCCCGCTGGCTACGCTGTGTACGTGCAGATCGGCCTTTGGGGCCAGGTCTTGTTTTTTGCATACTCGGGTATGTCTTCCTTTACTTGCCATTTCTCACCTCGTTAACAAGCGCTTTTGCCGAAAATGCTCCGATACGTGTATGCAAAAAACAAGACCTGGCCCCTTATTGCGCGGCTTTCCAGCGCAGGTAGGCGTCGATGAGCTCGTCCAACTCTCCGTCGAGCACGGCATCCACGTTGCCCATCTCCATACCGGTGCGGTGGTCCTTGGCCATGCGGTAGGGATGCAGCACGTAGGAGCGTATCTGGCTCCCGAAGCCGATCCCCATCTTCTCTCCCCGCAGTCTCTCGATCTCCTTCTCGCGCTCACGGCGGGCAAGGTCCGCGATGCGCGCCTCCAGGATACGCATGGCGGTGGCGCGGTTGGAGATCTGGGAGCGCTCGTTCTGACAGGAGACCACGATGCCCGTGGGTAGGTGGGTGATGCGTACCGCGGAATCGGTGACGTTGACGTGCTGCCCGCCGGCTCCGCTGGAGCGGTAGGTCTCTACCCGCAGGTCCTTGGGGTCGATCTCTATGCTCTCCTCCTTGTCCAGCATGGGGATGACGTCAAGGGAAGCGAAGGAGGTGTGGCGCCGGCTGGAGGCATCGTAGGGAGAGATGCGCACCAGGCGGTGCACGCCCTTCTCGGAGAGGATGAGTCCGTAGGCGAAACGTCCGTGCACGGTGAAGGTGGCACTCTTGATACCGCCGCCCTCGCCGGGCTGCAGGTCGTTGAGGTCGACCTTGAAGCCGCGCCCCTCCGCCCAGCGCAGGTACATGCGCAGCAGCATCTCCGCCCAGTCCTGCGATTCAAGCCCACCCGCGCCGGGATGGATGCTGACGATGGCATCGTGTGAGTCGAACTCGCCCGAGAGCAGGCTCTCCTCCTCCAGGAGGTCGACATCGCGCTGCAGCTTCGCCACCCCACGTCCGATGTCCCCGGTAAGGCTGGCGTCGTCTTCCTCCTGGGCCAGCCGCGCCAGCTCCTCCAGCTCCAGCCTCTCGGCTGAGAGCCGCTCCCAGGTATCAACGGTGTCTTTCACCGCCGCGAGCTCCCCCAGGATGCGTCGGGCGTTGTCCTGGTCGTCCCAGAGGTCGGGCCTGGCGGACAGCTTCTCCAGCTCCTGCGCCCGGGCCTTTTTCCCCTCT
>CAYPZH010000133.1:4482-6235 GCA_964415205.1 uncultured Actinomycetota bacterium
TTATCTTGTCCAGCCTGTCGGCTATCTCTTCCAGCTCGCTGCGGTAGTCGCTAAGCACTCTTCTCTCCTTAATCCCTACTTCTCTTCGCTAACATGTGTAGTTTGCCATCGCGTAAGCGACAGCGCCGCCCGGAGGGTGGCGCGGCGGTGTCCAGTGCCTTGACACGTCGACCATACCTTCATCTGAAACCTAGCGTTTATTGACGTGTCTAGGCCTGGCACGTGTACGTCCTCACTGTCCGCAACAGTTCTTGTACTTCTTCCCGCTCCCGCAGGGGCAGGGCGCGTTCCTCCCCACCTTCCGCGAACGCACCGTGCCGGCCTTTTCCTTCCCGCCCTCCTTGCCGTTTTCCTCCACCACGCGCAGGGCTGGCTTCTCCTCGGCTTTCACCAGGCGCACGTGGAACATGTAGCGCAAAAACTCCTCCCGGATGCCGGAGACGAGTTCCTGAAAGGTCGCGAAGGCCTCGTTCTGATATTCCACCAGGGGGTCTTGCCCCGCGAAGGAGCGCAGCCCCACGCTGTCGCGCAGGTGGTCCATGTCGTAGAGATGGTCGCGCCAGCGGTTGTCGATGACCCGCAGCATGACCAGGCGCTCCAGCTCGCGTATGTCCCTGCCCGACTCCGCGAACTCTGCCTCCCTGGCCGCGTAGGCTTCAATGGCGTCCTCTGTCAGCGCGGCCTCGAGCCCGGCGTAGGTAACGGCCTCCAGGTCGATGTCCCCGGGCCCGAAACTGACCGGGTACAGCGACTGCAGGTGCTTGAACAGCGCTTCCAGATCCCAGTCCGTCGGGTGTTCCTGGGGATCGAGGTGCTGCCGCAGTGCGACCGCGATGACGTCCGATATCATCTCCTCCACCTTCGCGTGCAGGTCCTCCCCCCTGAGGAGGCGCCCGCGCTCGGAGTAGATCACCTCCCGCTGCGTGTTCATCACGTCGTCGTACTTGAGGAGGTTCTTGCGGATCTCGAAGTTGTTGGCCTCCACGTTCCGCTGGGCCGTCTCTATAGCCCTGGTGACCATCCTGTTCTCGATGGGGAGGTCGTCGGGAAGCCGCAGCCTGTCCATGATCGAGCCCACCGCGGCGGAGGCGAAGACGCGCATGAGGTCATCCTCAAGCGAGAGGTAGAAACGCGACAGCCCGGGGTCGCCCTGGCGCCCGGAGCGGCCTCGCAACTGGTTGTCGATGCGCCTGGCCTCGTGTCTTTCCGTCCCCAGGACGTAAAGCCCCCCCGCCTCGATGACCTTCCTCTTTTCCTCCTCACATTCGCGGCGCGTCTGCTCCAGGACCTCCCGGTATTCCTCCTCGCTCACATTTTCCCTACCCACAAGCTTCTGCTTCGCGAGCATCTCGGGATTTCCTCCCAGCATGATGTCCGTACCGCGCCCCGCCATGTTCGTGGCTATGGTCACCGCCCCCAGGCGTCCCGCCTGTGCCACGATCTCCGCCTCGCGCGCGTGGTGCTTGGCGTTGAGCACCTGGTGGGGCACCCCTCTCTTCTTGAGCATGCCCGAGAGCCGCTCCGACTTTTCGATGGAGATGGTGCCCACGAGGACCGGCTGGCCCCGCTCGTGGCAGGAGATGATATCCTCGACCACGGCACGGAACTTCGCCTCCTCCCCTTTATAGATGAGGTCGTTGACGTCGTCGCGTATCATGGGAAGGTTGGTGGGTATCTCCACCACCTCAAGTCCGTAAATCTCCTCGAACTCGCCCGCCTCTGTCCCGACCGTAACTTCCTTGGCGTGGAACGT
>CAYPZH010000133.1:6245-8318 GCA_964415205.1 uncultured Actinomycetota bacterium
TCGGTCGCGGCGGTGCCGGTCATGCCCGCCAGCTTCCCGTACATGCGGAAGTAGTTCTGCAGGGTGATGGTGGCCAGGGTATGGTTCTCCTGCCGCACCTTCAGACCCTCCTTCGCCTCCACCGCCTGGTGCAGACCGTCGCTCCACCTGCGCCCGGGCATGAGGCGGCCGGTGAACTCGTCCACGATGACCACCTGTCCCTCCGTCACCACGTAGTCGACGTCGCGGCGGTAATGTTCCTTGGCCTTGAGGGCGTTCTGCAGGTGATGGACCAGGGGGGTGTTGATGTGGTCGTACAGGTTCTCCAGCCCCAGTATGGCCTCCACCTTGTGTATCCCCTCCTCGGAGATGGAAACGGTGCGCGATTTCTCCTCTATCTCGTAGTCCTCGCCGAGCTTGAGCCGGGGGGCGACCCCGGCGAACTGGCGGTAGAGGCGCGCGGATTCCTCGGCCGCGCCGGAGATGATGAGGGGGGTACGGGCCTCATCGATGAGTATGGAGTCCACCTCGTCCACGATGGCGTAATTGTGGCCGCGCTGCACCATGCCGCCGGGGCTGATCTCCAGGTTGTCGCGGAGGAAGTCGAAACCGAACTCGTTGTTGGTGCCGTAGGTTATGTCCGCCGCGTAGGCGCGCCTGCGCTCATCCTTCGGCATCTGGGCCTGGATGAGACCCACGTCGAGGCCCATGAACCTATAGATGGCCCCCATCCACTCGCTATCGCGTCGGGCGAGGTAGTCGTTGACCGTGACCACGTGAACCCCCTTGCCCTCCAGGGCGTTGAGGTAAGCCGCCAACGTGGCCACCAGCGTCTTTCCCTCGCCGGTCTTCATCTCCGCTATCTTGCCCTGGTGGAGCACGATGCCCCCCATGATCTGCACGTCGAAGTGGCGCTGCCCCAGGGTGCGCACGGACGCCTCCCTCACCGCCGCAAAAGCCTGCGGCAGCAGCTCGTCCAGGGCCGCTTCCTCCCGCAGGCGGTCCCTCAATCGCTGCGTCACCGCTCGCAGCTCTTCGTCGCTCAGGCGCTGCATCTCGGGCTCCAGCCCGTTCACCGCCCGCACCGCATCGGCGAGCTGCTCCAGCCTCTTGCGCTCTCCCATGCGCAGCACTTTTCCGAAGGTCTTGAGCATGCGCCTTCACTCCTCTTCCGCCTTGTCCGCCGGTATCATCATAGGTCAAATATAGCGGACACCCGGGGTTCGGGTCTTGTCTGGGTCATGCGATGGCACGTCGCCATGCGCATGGATGCCGGCCGCCAGCGCTCACGACTTAAGAAACGCTCGAGATAACCGAACGTGCGAAAAAACGGACCTGAACCCCTGCGGGGTTTATTCCCCTTCCCTGAAGAGCTCCTCGAAACTCTCCCTGAGCTCCTCCTCCTCGAGCACCCTTGCCCTCTGGCTTATCTCCCTCTCCGGCCGCCGCCTCGCCCGCGCCTGCTCCTCTACCACCTGCGACAGGGTGCGCAGCACGATGGAGTCGTAGAGTTTTCCTCTCTCCATGCTCATCTCCTCCAGGGCCTCCGGGGGGGACAGCTTCTTCTTGGGCTGGTTGGTGAGCAGGTCGTAATCGCAGACCACCCCGATTATCTTCGACCCCACCGGCAAGCGCTGCATTCCCGCCTCCTCCTCGGAGGTGGGGTGGCTGTAGCGGACGATGCCGGCGATGGGCCGCAGCCGCGTCACCTGTTCCAGCACCTCGGCCCCCTTCTCCGCATGGCTCCTCATTTCGGGCTCGCCCTCGTATTCGATGCTGCCGATAGCGTGTAGGGCGGCCGCGTAGCGGATGTTGCGCGTCTCCTCCGCCGGTACGCCCATCTCCCGCGCCACCTCCGCCGCCAGGTTGCTCACGCGGCCGGAATGGCCGGGCATGCCGTGGGCGAGGTCGAAGGCATCGCCGAGGACGAGCATGGTCTGGAAGTATCTCTCGTCCAGCTCCTTGTCCCGGTTGGACTCCAGGCGCACCAGCAGGAGGGGGATGAAGAAGATAAGGAAGTTGAGCCAGGGCACGCGCGGGAAATATAGCGCCATGAGCGCACCGGCGCCGGTGATGGCCAGATATATAGGGAAG
>CAYPZH010000134.1:0-6516 GCA_964415205.1 uncultured Actinomycetota bacterium
CGGACATCATCTCGGGAAAATCCCTCCACCACCTCTGGCCCAGTCCGCAGCCGGAGGAGTTCTTCTCTCCCGACTTGCGCCCCCGCTCGAAGAAGACCGTCTTCAGGCCTTCCTCGGCGGCGGTCTTCGCGGCAAAGGAGCCGCCGGGGCCGCCGCCCACGACTACCACGTCCCATTTCTCCATTACACATCAACCCCCTTCGTCATCGCCCCCGGGACTGAATACGGTGTTGCGGAATGGAGTGCGGAAGTCTCTGCTAATAGGAGCCTCTTTCAAGAACAGGACAACGATCCGGAAATAGCCCACCCCCTCTGCGTCGGGTAACCTGAATCGCAGAACGGAGCGCCGTAATTGGCGCCCCATTCCGCGCAGTTAACGTCTAAGCCGGTGGCCCCTCTTCGCTCCAGGTGAAACGCGCCGCCAACCGGTCCAGCTTCGCTTTCACCTCGGGGTCCACCCTGGACAGGTCGAAGTCCACCTCGTCGCAGTACATTCCGGTGTCCGCGGCCCGCTTGGCGTCCATGAACAGGGATATCTTCTTCTGCCACTCGTTGTAATGTCCCATCATGGGGCTGACGACCTCACGCAGGCGTGCATCGGTCACCGAAAGCGGCTCCATGCACATCTCGATGGCGGCCACGGAGAACTCGACGAAGAGGGGCTCCAGCGACGCCAGGTGCTTGGGGTCGCGTGCGTTGTACTGGAAGATCTCCTCGCAGTGCCCCCAGGTGTTCTGCTCGTACAGGGCCATGAAGGGGTTGTCGGCCAGGTCGTCGAGTATGCCGCCCTTGTCGATCCACCGCTGCTTTATCTTCTCGCCCTTTTCAGCCCAGTCCATCTGGGTCTTCCAGGCCTCGTTGCGGGCCAGGGCGGTGCTGAACAGCCCGCCGGCGCGGAAGACCATGGGGATGGCGCTGACCCTGATGAAGTTCATGACCATCATCGGTCCTATGGCCGGGGCCTGCATGGTCTCCATGGACAGGCCGCCGTGCTCCGCGATGATCGCCTTGAGCGCCGCCTCCTGGTAGGCGATCTCGTTCTCTGAGCTGCCCATGAGGATGACGGTACAACCCCATTTCAGGGTCTTGCTGATGACGTCTCTGAAAGCCCTGGTCCTGGAGATGTTCTGCAGCAGGTGGGGGGCGAAGGTGTTGATGTAGGCACCTACGGCGGTGCGCGTGAAGATGTAAGCCAGCTCCGCCTCTCCCATCTTGTACACGGCCTCGTCAAGGCTGGCGCGGTCCGGGAAGAAGCAGAGGTGGAACCTCATGTTCTCCGGGGGCTCGGTCTGGGAGTCCAGCATCACCCCCTCCGTCTTCATCTGCGACGGGCCCGGCCAGTTGTAGAGCTTTAAGCAGCACTTGGTGAAGATGCCCAGCCCGCCCAGGGCGCCGGCGGAGCCGCGCATGATGCCGCGCAGGGAGGGGCCGGGGCCGTCAGGGTTGAACCACCCCAGGCCGGAGTCCAGGGAGCCCACCCGCAGCACCTCGCCATCGGGGAGCACCCACTCCGCGCCCAGCAGGTTGCGGTGCCCGTAGCTCATATACACGCCGTCCCATCCCACCCCCCATCCCGAGGTGGCGCTGGCCAGGGGAGAGCAGGCGGGCCCCGCCCCGATGATGTGGCAGTTGAGGCCGAGCTTCATGGCCTCGGCCTGCAGCTGGGCGCCGCAGTTGTAGGGCTCCACCACCGCGTACATGTTCTTGTCGTCTATCTCCAGGATGCGGTTCATCCTGCGCAGGTCCACCTGCACCACGTTGTCGTAGGTGCAGCCGGAATAAACGCCCCAGCCGGTGGAGAAGGCCTTGAACTTGAGGCCGTGCTTGTTGCAGGCCCTGACCACCTCCTGCACCTCCTCGGTGGAGGAGGGCAGGACCACGGCCACGGGGCGCTTGACCCACTTGGCGGGGTCGTCGTTGATGGTGGGCTGCCAGGCGTAGCCGTCGAGGACGCCGGGCTCGCGGGAGGCGTACTCCGCCCCCACCGCCGCCTCGAGGTCTGAGTAGGCCTCGTCGCTGATGGTCTGAAAGGTCCGGGTCTCGGTGTCTGTGGTCATCTCGCATCACCCCCTAGACCTTGGCCTCGGCGCTTATGCCCACGGACTGCATCACCAGGTCGGCGAGGTCGTAGACGGGGAGGTCTATCCCCGCCTCCGAGGCGGCGTCGCGGAAGACGCGCTCGCACCAGGGGCAGGCGGTGGCCAGGGCCTCGGCCCCGGTGGCCAGCGCCTCCTCCAGCCTTTCGTTGGCCGTCCAGGTGGCGAAGTCCGGCCAGGCCTCCAGCACCCCGCCCCCGGCGCCGCAGCACCAGGAGTACTCCCGGATGCGCTCCATCTCGGTGAGCTCGATGCCGGGGATGGAGCGGAGGAGACGGCGGGGCTCGTCGAAGACGCCCTTTCTCCCGGCGCGCTTGAGGCTCATGGGCCGCTTGAGTTTATCTTCGGTCCAGTCGGCCAGGAAGGGCTCGCCCATCCTCCCCAGGTGGCAGGGGTCGTGGTAGGTGACCAGGAGGGGTATCTCTTCTTTCAGGCGCAGCCGGCCCTCCTGGACCAGCCTCTCCAGGTACTGGGTGGTGTGCAGGACCTCGACCCCCAGCTCCTTGCCCATGCGGGGGTAGAGGTAGAGGAGGTGGGCGTAGCCGTCGGCGCAGGGGGTGACCAGGGTCCTCGCCCCCGAGGCCTTGACCCTCGAGGCCAGGTCGTCGGCGTAGTTCTCGGCCTCGCCGCGGTAGCCGAGCTCGTAGGCCCGCCCCCCGCAGCAGCTCTCCTCGGCCCCGGCTATCCCCAAGTCCACCCCGGCCGCGAGCAGGAGCCTCGCCTGCCCCCGCACGGTGTCCCTTAAGTCGGGGTCGTAGGAGTAGCGGCAGCCGGCGTGGAAGATGACCTCGCAGGTCTCGGTGTTGATGTCCTTGAGAGGGAGGCCCTCAGCCCACTCGCCGCGTTTCGCCTTGGGCTCGCCCAGGACGTTGTCCTCCCTTTTCAAAGCGTCGATCACCGCCATGTGCTCCACGATGAGCTCGCCCTGCTCTATGCAGTGGGCACGGAGCTCCAAAAGCACCTCGGTCAGGTCGATGTCGTCCCGGTAAACCTTGCAGGCGGTGTCGCAGGCCCCGCACAGCTGGCAGCGGAATATGATCTCCGCCACGCTGTCGTTCAGTTCGCTCCTGCCCTCCAGGATGGAGTTGCCGATGATCATCCTCCCCGAGCCGGAGTAGGCGTGGAAGTTGTACCTGCATATGGAGGGGCAGTTCTTGGCGAAGCGCCAGCTCTTGATCTGGTTGAAGGGCACCCACTTGCAGGAGGAGCAGCGGGAGCAGCCCTCCATGTCCCGTTTGTAGTCCGAGAGCGCCATCTAGACCACCCCCTCCTTCTGGAAGCACAGCTTGCCGCGGTTCAAGACCCCGTCGGGGTCGAGCATGTCCTTGACCTTCCTTAGGGCCGCCACGGTGTCGGGGCAGCGGGCGTAGGCGAGGTCGGCCCAGGGGCCGTAGGGACGGGAGAAGAAGGCCCCGGCCGCGGAGAGGGCGGCGGAGGCGGAGCGGAAGAGCTCGCCCGCTTTCTCCGCGTCGGCGGGGTCGTAGTAGAGGGTGAACTCCAGGTGCACGTTGCGTCCCTGCTGGATGGGCTGGATGTAGGTGCCCACCCGCTCCGCCGGGTAGCCGAACCTCTCCGCCTCGGCCTCCATCACGGCCACGAAGTCCGGCACCCGGTCCAGGGTGGTCAGAAAGAAGATGTCTCGGAAGCCCCCCTTGGGGGCGGATTTGTAGTAGGGCTCGGGCGAGGGAGAGGCGAGGATCCTCTCCATCCTCTTGGCCGAGCAGCCCGGCACCTCGCGCACCGCCGCCACCCCCGCCGCCTGGGCGTGGGAGGCCAGGTCCTTCTCCTGGTAGGCCACCCGCATCTCGGGCAGGTACTCGTAACCGCTGACGCCGTAGACCACCGTCCAGGGGGCCTGGCGGGAGGCGAGCTCGTCCACCTTCGCGGGGTCCTCCGAGATGATGGTGGCCAGCTGGCGGGCGGAGAGGATGAGCCACTCGTCCGCGAGCTTGGGGCGCATGGCGCGGTAGGTGAAGTCACTGAGGCGGGAGAGCTTGCGGTCGGGGACGAAGTAGATCTTATGTATGGTCGGCTTCACCTCCAGCTTGAGCGAGCACCAGGTGACCGCGGCCATGGTGCCCTGGGAGCCCTGCACCACGCGCACGAAGTCGGTCTGGGCCGGGCCCATGGGGTTCTTCTGCGCCCCTCCCGCCGCCCACTGCTGCTCCAGCGAGCCGGGCCCCGCGGCGGAGCCGGTGCGGAAGAGGTCGCCCGAGCCGAAGACGAGCTCGGTGCACAGCATGGGGTCGGTCATGTCCCAGTGGTACTTGGGGATTAAGATGGGCTCGCGCTCGAGCGCCGAGGCCAGCACAGACTTGCCCCGCTTGGGAAGGAGCGGTGAGAGCACCTTGAGGCCCGCCGCGTCCACCTCGGGGATGAGCCGCTCGAAGGTCACCCCGGGCTCGATCAGGGCCACCTTGTTGCGCCGGTCCAGGCGCACGATCCTATCCATGGCGCTCATGTCCACCATCACCGCCTCGCCCGCGGGCACGGAGTCCCCGCGCAGGCGGGGCGGGGCGGAGGAGGTGAAGACGAGGTTGAGGCCGTCCGCGCGCGCCAGCTTCACGAGCTCCCTGACCTGGGCGGTGGAGCGGGGCCTGACCAGGAGGCGGGGCTCCCCGCCGGTGACCGCCCCCCCCTCCCGCCAGGAGGCCAGCGGGCCCGGGTCGTCCGATACGTTCTCCGCCCCCACGATGGCGGCGAGCTTTCCCTTGTCGGTTGCCATCTCTCCCACCCCTTCCTAGGCCGCTTTTTTGCTCAGGGACCGGAGGCGCTCGGAGAGGGAGGGGGGCTTTTTGCCCGTGGCCGCCCGCCCCATCATGGCGCGCATGTTGGCGGTCACCACCTTTCTGACCAGCCCGATGTCCAGCAGGCGGGAGGCCAGCCTCATGAGCGCGTCCGAGTCCAGGTACTTCATGAGGGGCCCGGCGCGGTCGAGGAGCCGGTCTATCTTCTTGACCGTCTGCTCCTCTGCCTCGTCCAGGCGGTTCAGGAGGTCGCCCATGTTCATGCCGGTGTCTGACATCACCCCCTCCATGGCCTCCCCCTGGATGACCATGAACTTGTCCAGCACCCCGTTGCGGTAGGCGCACTGCATGACCCGGAACACCTCTTGGGGATCGAGCGACAATCCAATCACCTCCGTCCTATTCAAAGCGTCTTCTCCTCGCTTTTCGCCACCTCGGGCCGGGGAGGGGAACGGGAGCCAGGGCGACTGGCCCCGTGGGTTCGGTGCCCTGCTTTTTTGCGCTGCGGCGAGAGGCCTGGAGCCTACCCCTTTTCCCGTCAGCCCGGACAGGCCTTGCGAGACGGCGGGCGCCGCCGTCCTATGATGCGCCCCCCTCACAGCACCTTTTCCTGCCTGAGGAGAAGGGCCAGCTTGCGGCCGGCTTCCTCGGGCGTTTCTCCTTCCACCAGCTTGCAGCGCCGCTCGCGCGAGGGAGCGGCGAGCCTGACGTTCCGCACCCGCCCCAGACCGGAGGGGTCCACTCCGAGGTCCGCGATGCCCAGCACCGTCTGCGGCAGGGCTTTACCCGCCTTGATGGCCTGAAGGCTGGGATAGCGCAGGTCGCCCACCTCCCCGGACACGGTAACCAGGGCGGGCAGAGGCGCCTCCACCACCTCGTATCCGTCGGTCAGAACCCTTTCGACCACCACCCGTTCCCCCGCCACCTCGACCTTTTGGGCCAGGGTGATGGCGGGTATGTCCAGGAGCTGGGCCAGGCCCAGACCCACTATTCCAGCGTTGGTGTCCGCGGCCTGACGGCCGCAGAGGATGAGGTCGTACGGTCCCGCCTTGCTTATGGCCGCGGCGAGCAGGCGGGCGGTCGCGGAGGGATCGAGCAGGTCGGCGCCCAGCGCGTCGCCCTCCACCAGGAGGGAGGCGTCCGCGCCCGCGGCCACCGCCTTCAGGATCACCGCCCTGGAGAGCCCCTTGCCCAGGGAGAGCAGGGTTATGGAACCGCCCGTCGTCTCCTTGATACGGATGGCAGCCTCCAGGGCGTTCTCGTCGAAGGGGTTGATAACCGGGGGGATACCCCGGGGCGTGACCGTGCGTTCAGCCTCGTTTATCTCGAAGGAGGAGGGAGGGCCCTCGGGGTCGGGTACCTGCTTGGCACAGACGATGATGTTGATGCCCATGCTCACCCCTTAGTCCCGCACGATCTCTTCGAGCGCGGCGGTGAAGGAGGGCAGTACCTGCTTCCAGTCTCCCACCACGCCGTAATCGGACACTTTGAAGATATAGGCCTCGGGGTCTTTGTTGATGGCAATTATTTTTCCGGACTCACCCATGCCGGAGAGGTGCTGGGTGGAACCGGAGATGGCCACGGCGATGTAGATATCCGGGGCGACCACCTTGCCGGTGATGCCCACTTGGCAGGTCGTCGCGGCCCAGCCCGAGTCCACGGGGGGCCGGGAG
>CAYPZH010000134.1:6526-8292 GCA_964415205.1 uncultured Actinomycetota bacterium
CCCCCATACCCCTGCCTCCCGAGACCACCACGGGAGCTTCCTCCAGGGGGCATTCCCTGCCGGAGACGGTCTCCTTGTGTTTGAACTCCAGCCGGGTCTGCCCCGGCAGCGGGATATCGAGGGGCGTGACCGCCGCGGCGCTGTCAGACGGCGCCGGCGCTTCGCCCACCCTTGCCCTCACCGTGGCCATGGCCATGGCCGTGTCGACCTTCTGGGTAGCCAGGGCATTGCCGCCGTAGATGGGGCGGGTGAAAAGGACCTCTCCGGCTTCGACGTCCAAGCCCACGCAGTCGGTAACCAGTCCGCATTCCAGGGCGAACGCCAGGCGGGGCAGGAGGTCCTGTCCCATGGATGTGTGGCCGGCCAGCAAAATGGCGGAGCCTCTTGTCTGGAAGAAACCGGCAAGAGCGGTCGTATAGATCTCGGGCTCATAGCGTTCCAGTGAGGGGTCATCCAGGTAGAGGACCTCGCCGGGCCCGTAAGGTGCCAGTTCCTGCGCGGCGAAGCAGCAGGGCATACAATGGCGCGCCCAGGCTGGACGAGAGCCTCTGCCCCAGTCCCAAGAGCTCGAGGGTGAGCGGTGTCGGACGGTCGTCTTCTCTTGTCTCCGCGAGGATGTAAACCCCATGTGTCTCCGCCAATGTGATCCTACCTCCTAGCTCTCTCTGCCGAGGCCGCCGAGTAGATGTCATATTATGGCAATTATACCAACCTGCTGTACCTAGAAAGAAAGAGACTGTTAGCCGGGTTGTGATAGTTGCTGTGAACGGGGCTGCGATCTAAATATGACTGGCTGTCACATTTTATCATCGCTGATTTGGGCCGTCAATAGAAATACGACAAATCACCTGATTTTGTATGGCATCGCGGCTGCATGCCCAAGCAGCGCACCCGTCAAGCCCGCGCCTTCGCTCCTCCTGCCTGCGCAAAGGGCCCTTTTCTCCACAGAAACAGCCCCTATCCGTATGCGCGTTCTTGTGGCCTCGCGTACGGGGGCGGGGAGAGAGATCCGGGGATATGGGCATGGTAAACGGTATGTATGTGCCGCTCCGACATATCCTCCGTTGAAAGGGCCATACCATGAGAGAGGATGTGAGTATGGGAAAACGGGCGTATCCGCCGCACCCTCGCCGTGGTGTTATTTATGCCGCCGCGCGGTAAAAATATATATTAGCTCTCATGTCGGATTTCGAGCATTTGCAGGAGAACCGTTACCTCGGGGTTAAGAGAGGAGGAGTCGCCATGCTTTCAGAGAAGATGCAGGAAGCCCTTAACGACCAGATGAAATGGGAATTCTATTCCGCGTTCCTTTACCTGGCCATGGCCGGCTATCTGATGTCGAAGAACCTGGACGGCTTCGCTAACTGGATGACGGTCCAGTACCAGGAGGAGAGCGCACACGCCATGATGTTCTTTACTTACATCGACGGGGCCGGCGGCAGGCCGGATGTGCGTGCGTTTGACCAGGTGGAGAACGAATACGAATCGGTCACCGAGGTCTTCCGCAAGACGGTCGAACACGAGAAGCTGGTGACCAGGCGCATCAACGACCTCATGGACTTGGCGGTGGGGGAGAAAGACCACGCCACCGTGCAGTTCCTGGCGTGGTTCGTGAAGGAACAGGTCGAGGAGGTCGCGGAGCCGGAGAAGATCCTTAACCAGCTGGAGTTGGTGCAGGAACAGGGAAACGCCCTGATGATGATGGACCGCGAGTTGGCCCAGCGGGTTTTCAACCCGCCCACGCCCTCCGCTTAGATATGTCCTGC
>CAYPZH010000135.1:0-8199 GCA_964415205.1 uncultured Actinomycetota bacterium
TTAATTGGCCCATTTGGGTTTGGGGGGGGGGGTTTTTAAATTTTGGGGTGTAAAATTTTTGGACCCCCCTTGTTTTAAAGATCTCCTACGTCTCGGCGGTCAAGTCGGGGCACCTGGTGTGCGACACCAGGGTCATCGACCGCCGCCGCCGCATCGCCACCATCGAGTCCGAGGTACGCGGCGACGATGGCCTGGTGGCTAAAGCACTGGGGACCTTCTACATCTACGACGTGAAGTAACGGGAAGGGGCGCGGCGGTGAGCCGCGCCCCGCTGTTCCGGCCTCCGGGGGGGAGAGGCCAGTTTGTTCCCTGCTGACCACCCGTGTCTGTCGGGGCTAATCCTCTTGCGGAGACGCCTTGAGCGCCTTCAGGGCTTTCCTCGCCAGCGCCAGTCCGCCCATGGCCGCACCCACCTGCGTCGCCGGCTTGAGCAGGGGGGTGAACCCTTTCTTGGGCTTCCACTCCACGTTGAGGGATATGGTCCTGCCCAGCTTGTCCAGGGCGATGACCTCCGCGACGTGGTTGGCGTTCCAGATGGCCGCCTCCATGCCCCCCGAGGAGACGTGGGTCTTGGTGTAATCGCCGGTGAGGTAGAGGTTGTCCAGGGGCGAGCGCTGGTAGGGGCGGTGCTTTTCCATCCCCGGCAGGGCGCGGTAGACGCCCTGGCGCTCCCTGACCACCTTGTACTTCAGCACCTCGGCGTCCTGCGCCGTGGGGAAGAGTGCCCTGATCTGCTTGATGGCGATGTCGAAGATGACCTCGTCCGGCAGCCCCTCGATATGGTCGGCTGGGGAGAGCACCATCTCGAACATGGTCCCTCCCTTGAAGATGTGGGGCAGCACGTTGGAGAGGTCGGCGTAGGTGTTGAAGATGCAGTTGTTGGAGAAGAAGGTCACGTCCACGTCGGTGAGCTTGCGGTCGAACCACACCTGCAGCGATAGTGAGGGGGCGTAGCGGAAGTGCCACAGGTCCCTGAAGTACTCGTAGAAGAAAGCCTCCTTGGGCAGCACCCGGCGCAGCGCGTAGGGGCTGATGGCGGAGACGTAGATGTCCGCCGTCCTCTCCTCGCCGTCCACGGTGACGCTCTTCACCTTGCCGTCCTCCATGTTGATGGCGGTCACCGCCTTGCGGAGCTCGGTCTTGCCGCCCTTGCCGTGGATGTAGTCGAGGCAGGTGTCCACCCAGATCTCTCCCAGGCCGCCGTTGGCGAAGCCCACGCGGGCGCTGTCCGGGTCCGCCGCCACCTTGCGGAACCAGTTGAGCATGACCTTGGCGGAGATCATCCACGAGGGGGTGAAGGTCAGGCCGTTTATGCCCGGCTCCAGGGGCAGGAAAGCGTCCCTGGGGGCCCGCCTAACCAGCCACTGGCCGAAGGTCATCTCGTCCAGCTTCTCCAGCTTGTGGTTGGAGTACATAACCGCCCCGCCCATGCCCGCGGCGGTGAAGAGCAGCTTCCACTTGGGCACGGCGGTGTAGGACTTGAGCAGGTTGGCGAAGGCCACCGCGGCGTGGAAGGGCGCGGGCAGGTTGGCGAACCTGAGCACCGCCTCCTTGCCGCCTTCCTGCATATAGTAGAACTCGGTCTGCTTCCACTGGATGTTGTCCTGGATGCCCATCTTGTTGAAGAAGTTGAGCAGGTTGGCGTAGTAGGGGAAGAAGACGTGTAGGGCGTTGTCGATCATGTCCCCATCCTCGTCCAGCCACGAGCTGGCGCGCCCGCCGAAGATCTCGTCCGCCTCCACCAGCTCGACCTCGATACCCAGGTCCAGCAGGTTGATGGCCGTGGCCAGCCCGGCCATACCTCCCCCCATGACCAGTGCTTTCATCTCTCGCTCTCCTTTCTTTTAGCCGCTTTTCGTAGCGTTTCCCCGCCCGCAGGCGAGGGTCTTTACGTAACTCGAAGGTCCTTACCGTCCATAACCGTCCGCACCCGTAATACCCGCCTCTCGCCAACATCGATGCTCGCACGGCTGCGCACCCTGGTGCGCCGCCTATCCGTCTCCCGCCGCGGCTCCCCTCACGATCTTCTCCAGGACCTCCTTCACCGCCAGCAGCGCCTTGTCCCGGGTGAGCACGTCCTCCAGCCCGGTCAGGGCCGCGAAGACCAGGGTGATGCCCAGGGAGAGTATCTGCCATGCCGCCACCGTGGTGTCCAGGTCGGCCCTCACCGAGCCCTGTGATTTACCCGCTTCGAACATCTGGGAGAGCGCCTCGGTGTACTGCAGCATCCTGTCGCCCAGCGCCGCCCGTATCTCCGGGTCGCGCGTCCCGGTGACCGTCTCGAAGAGCAGCATGGATTCCTCGGGGTGGTCCATGACGAACTCGTAGAAAGAAGCGCTCATGTTGAAGATGCGGTCGGGCACCGTCTCACCCTCTTTCGCCGCCGCGGCGAGGGAGGAGAAGAAGCGGTTGCCCACCTCGTCCAACGCCTCCAGGACAAGCTCTTTCTTGCCGGGGAAGTACTTGTACAGGGCGGGCTCGGAGACGCCCACCTCCTCCGCTATGCGGCGCGTGGTGGTGCCGGGAAGGCCGTGCTCCGCCATGATGGATATCGCGGCCTGGACTATCTGCTGCCTGCGCTCCGTCCCGCTCAGCCGTCCGCTCGAGGTATCCATGCCCACCTCGCGTAAAAAGTTAGTGAATACTAACTAACTTATAGCACGGCTGCCCGCTCCGGTCAAGGCTTTTCATACCTTTAGGAGCCCGCTGTTCAACGGGTGATTCCCCTGCCTATGCCTTGTTTTCCCGGCTCTTTTTCTGGTACTTTCGGACATGTCAGCGCAGATGCGGTAAGGGAGGGGATCGATATGTCCGTGATCGCAGTCACCGGTTGCTCGGGTTACATAGGATCGTGCCTGCTCCGTTTCCTGGATGAGAGCGACGAGGTGGAGAGGATAATCGGTGTGGACCTCAACCCACCCCGAATTGACCGCGCCAAGATGGACTTCCACCGCATGGACGTGCGAGACCCCTCCATGACCAACCTCTTCACCTTGAACGACGTGCAGGTGGTGGTACACCTGGCCTATGTCTTCAACCCGCTGCACGACGAAGACCTCGAGTACGACATCGACGTGGGCGGCACCCGCAACGTGCTCGCCGCCACCGCCGCCTGCGTCGCGAGGCAACTCGTCGTGGCCTCCTCCACCACCGCCTTCGGCGCTCTGCCCGGCAACCCGGAATGGCTCACGGAAAAAGACCCCCCTCGCCGCCAGCGCAGTTTTCCGTATGCCTCCAATAAATACGAGAACGAGCTGCTGGTGCGTATCTTCAAGCAGGAAAACCCCCATGTGAAGGTGGCGGTGATCAGGCCCTGCATCGTCCTCGGCCCCAACGTCGACAACTTCGTATCGCGCGTCTTCCTCAGGCTGCCCTTCCTCCCCGCCGTGGGCGACCCCGGGGTGCAGATGCAGTTCGTGCACGAGGACGACGCCGCCGAGGTCTTCATGCGCGTGCTCGAGACCGGCGCGGAAGGGCAATTTCACGCTTGCGGGGAGGGGACCATCGGCTATGACGAGATCGCGCGTATGGCAGGAAAACCCCTGTTCCCCCTGCCCGCGAAGGTCATCTACCCCATCATGGACCTGCTGTGGAGACTGCACGCCCCGCTCATCGAGAGCCCTTCCGGCATGCTCGACTTCGTCCGCTACCGCTGGACGGCCTCGGACGAGATGACGCGTGAGGCGCTGGGGCTCGGTCCGCGCATGCACTCGCGGGACGTGGTGCGCCTGATGTTCGAGACCCACGGCATCAAACCCCGCTAGCGGCACGCCTGGTATCAACCCTCGACCGTGCCGCACACATCATTTCCGTGTGCACCTTCGTCAATGCGGGCTCGTTGAGGTTGCTTCGTCGGCTTCGCCTCCTCGCAATGACGTTAACGGGGCTCGTCGCGATGATGGGGGTAGGCACGCCTGGTATCAACCCTCGACCGTGCCATCCCTCGGCTTGGCAGCGGAACGAGTTTTGGCACGAGCCGGGGTTGACCCCAGAGATGCCGAACTCGACCAGACGTCGAGCGCCTAGGCTTTCTTCTCCAGCTTGGGCTTACGCAGCAGGGGGATGAACGCAATAACCCCCAGGGCCAGGGTGTCGTAGACGCATCTCCACGGGTCCTCTCCCCTCTTCCTGGCGGCAAAGTAAGCGAAGGGGGCCTGCAGGGTATGGCCGACCACCGCGGCTACGATCCATGCCTTCAATGCGGTCACGAACCAGCCGGGTATTTTCATGCATGCCTCCAACCGGCTAGATGTCGACCGCCTTGCTCGCCGGCTCCGGCTTGGGTTTGCGCAGCAGGGGCACGAGGACGAACACCCCGAACATCAGGGTCAGGCAGAAATACTTCGTCGGCTTCAAGCCGCGCTTCTTCGCCGCCCGCCTGGCGATGAGGGCTTCGAAGAAATGCATCACCGCAAGTACCTGCCCTGCCTTCACTAACGCGTCCTTCTCCATGACTACCTCCCCCGTCACCTTGCCAAACGGCCACGGCGTCCTACTCCATGATTGCCGCCTGTATTCCTTTAGGTATCTTCTCCGGAACCCGAAACCCCGCTTTGACGTAGGTTACCCTTACCTCCGCCGGGATAAGGTAGAATCATTATATCAAAGGCCCCGCCAGGCGGGATTGCGCCGGAAGCGGGGAGGGAGAACGAACGGGAACAGGAGAGAAGCTAGCCATGGGCGATTTGAACCACAAGCTGCGCCAGATCTATGAGGCCATCGAGGACAGCGGGCTGTACATCAACCTCAACCACGACGTGCGCTTCCGCGAACAGAGAGAGGTGCCGCTCAACCTCAACGAGACCGAGAGCATCGTGCTCGCCGAGGAGAGCTACAACTCTCCCCTGCTGATGGCCCTGCTCACCTCGGTGCTGCGTAACGGCACCATGATCCTCTACGGCTCGCCGGGCTCGGGCAAGACCACCTCGGCCGAGTTCGTGGGGGCCTTCGTACACGGCAAGCTGTTGCAGGAGACCTTCGGCGACGGCGGGGCGGAATTCAAGGTCATGGAGGCCATCCACGAGGCCACCATCCACGGCCATCACGAGCTGACCGAGGAGAAGATGATCGGCCGCCCCCACCTGGGCAAGCTCATGCGCGACGGCGAGGAGGAGATCATCCCGCGCAAGTTCATGCTCTCGCCCTTCCGCATGGTGGACGAGGTCAACCGCCTCACCCCGGGCCGCACCAACAACCTCTTAGAGATGATGGACCGCGGCTTCTCCGTCTACGGCGACTCCAAGATCTACGCCGCCGAGGGAGCCACTTTCCTCACCGCCAACTTCCGCGACGTGGCCTCCTCGGACCTCACGCCGCCCTTCCTGGACCGCATCGACGTGGGAGTGTTCGCGCCCACCCTCAACCCCTATTTTCTGGAGATGGCGCAGGGAGGAGAGGACCGCAAGCTCACCGGCGACGAGGAGGCTTACGTCGCCCACCTGCGCGAGGAGATAGCCGTAGAGATAACCGCCTCCGACCTTGAGTCCATGCGCGAGCAGATCGCCGCTGTTGAGATCGAGCCCGACGCGCTTTATATCCTTTACAATTTCATCTCCGAGCTAAACGGCTGTACCCTGGCCTCGCCGGATATCGAGCGCAAGAACAAGGGTTTCGCCTGGTTCGTGAAGCCGCCCATCCTCTGCTCCCAGGTGGACGACGGGGGAGGCGCGGGAGGCGGCCATCTCGGGGGCTGCCACTACCACAACACCGAGAACATCTGTTACAAGACAGAGAACGAGGTCAGCGTGCGCGCGGGCAAGACTATCGAGCGTTACGCCAAGGCCATGGCCTGGTTCCGCGGGCGCGAGCGGGCGGGGCTGGAGGAAGTGGAGGCGGTCGTGCCCTACGTGCTGTGGTTCAAGCTCATCCCCACCGACCGCGCCTGGTCGGAGCACCCCGAGTTCATGAACGACCGTATCGCGCTGGTCAAGGACCTATTCGCCACCTCGCGCAACCATTACCTCAAGAGCCGCCGCATGGTCAAGACCCTCGACGGCGTGCTGGGGCTGTACGAACAGGCGGTGAAAGGCCAGGCGGTCGATGCCGGCCTGGTCCTCGAGGCCCTGGACTCGCTCAAGAGCTACGACTCCCCGGCCAAGTACCCCATCGCCACCATGCTGCGCCAGGTCTACCGGGAGATCGCGCGCGAGACCCGGAGGTGAGGCCGGATTGCGCATTCAGGGCGTAGATCTCGAGGAGATCCTGGAGCGCGCGCGCGCCTTCTGCAGCTATCCGCGCATCATGGACCCGGAATTCGTGCTCAATCCCTCCGGGCATCCGCACGCGGCCAAGCTCTCGGATGAGTTCGGCATCTGGGAGCCCACCGAGAACCGCGTGTATATAAACGTCCCCGAGGTGATCGAGAAGCTCGGCATCCGCAACCTGGAGGCCGTGGTGGTCTATCAACTGCTGCACTACGCCCTGGCCCCCTTCGACATGCGCACCTCGCTGCGCCTCACCGCCTCCGCCAAGCTGGCCCTGGAGGAGGTCAAGGACCGCGGCCGCACGGTGACCTTCCAGGAGGCCATATCCATCCAGCGCCTCTTCTGCGACATGGTCAACGTCACCTATGCCGCCCGCAGCGGCATGCGCCAGCAGATGATCGGCCTCTACCATGCGCTGGACAAGTCCAAGGGGTGGAAGCAGAGCAAGATGTGGAAGTTCATGCTCTGCTGTTTCGAGGAGCTGTGGGAGGCCCCCGATACCCTGGTGGGAAGGGTGCCCAAGGAGATGCGCGACGACGCCCGCCGCCTGGCGGCGCGCGTGCTGGACCGGCCCTTCGCCGCGGTGGGGTGGGAGGAGAAGGTGCGCTTCCTGGTGGGATACCTGCACCGCTATTACGAGGACCCGGCCGAGATGGACGACAGCCGCCTCATGGATCACGGCATCGACGACCTGCGCGCGCGATCCCCCGAGGAGGCGCTGCGCTCCATGGCCCAGGAGATGGGTATGCAGGACTTCAAGGAGCTGGTGGGAGGGATAGGCGCCGGCACGGAGACGCAGGCCCTGGTGTGGTATTACCGCGACCTCTCGCGCCGCTACGAGGTGCGTTTCCAGCCCGTGCGCAGCGAGGCAGGCGAGGAAGTACCCCATGCCCCTCTGGCCTGGGGCATGGCCGACCCCTTCGAGCACCTCGACCTCCCCTACACCCTGTACACCTGCGGCAAGGCGGTGCCCACCCTCACCACCAAGCAATGGGAGAAGGTGCAGATGGAGGTGGTGGCCAAGCGCAAGACCCCCCCGGACGTCATCATCATCCTGGACGCGTCCGGCTCCATGACCAACCCCACCTCGGAGGTGGCCAACGCCGTGCTGGCCGGTTTCGTCATGGCGCGCAGCGCCGGCAACCTGGGGGCCAAGGTGGGGCTGGTCGTCTACTCCGACCAGCAGCGTTCCCTGGTGGTAAAGCCGGTGTGGGACCTGCGGAAGGTGGAGGAGGGGCTGGTGACCTACTACGGCGGGGGCACGGTCTTCCCGGTGCAGGAGTTCCGCTTTCTGGCCTCACTGGAGACCCACCGCGCCAAGCACTTCTGCCTCATCTCCGACACCGAGATCACCAACATCGCCGAGGCGTCCTATCACCTGGGCGAGGCTCTGCTAATGCACCCGGAGAACTCCGGCTCGGTCTTCCTCATCGACCAGTCCTACAACGAGAAGGCCGAGGCCATCCGCGAGGCCGGTTACGACATATTCCCGGTGTCGCGGGGGCAGGACCTGGTGCGCATCGTGGCCGGCAAAGCCCACGACCTTTACGCCTAGTACGATGTCAGCGAGGGAAGCCACCGCCGTCTATAACAAGAGGACTTCGGTCGACGTCATTGCGAGGAGCGATGCGACGAAGCAACCTTCAGGCGCCCGCTCCGCCATCGGGAGCCCGGCGCTCAAGCCGCAACCTTTTAGGCGGTCTTAGATGAGACTACCCGGACCGGTCTTCAAGGGCAGCGGCGAATCCCTCCAGGACATCCTGGAGGCCAACCGCCGCGAGGAGGAAGCGCGCAAGGCCCGCTTCCGAGAGTTCGCCCTGGCGGACTTCTTCCTCAACCTGCGCTCGCGCGACCGTCTTACCAAGGCGCGCGTGCGGCGAGCGCTGCCCGCGCGTGACGACGCGGAGTTGGTGGACCTGGCGCTGCGGCTCATGAGCGAGGCCTCCAATGACTACCTGCAGCTGCGCATGCAGTGGCAGCGCGAGGCGGTTGGTTA
>CAYPZH010000136.1:0-8146 GCA_964415205.1 uncultured Actinomycetota bacterium
TGTCCCGCTTTACGGGACCTTTTCTGATTACTGCTCCAGCTTCTTGTCCAGCTTTATTTTCTCCGCTTCATCACGCAGCTCAGCGGCCTTTTCCCCGAGCTCCTCTATCTTCGTGAACTCCTCGCTCTCCATGAGCCCCATGAGGGCGTTGAGGTCGATGTTCCCGGCTGCCGCCATACTGCCAAGCTGCGCGACGAGGTTGGAGACGAGGGTGCGCGTATAGCCCAGCTGCTCCATACCGACAGCGATGGCCTCCAGCATCTTGTTCGCATAGTCCTTGTAGTCCTGGACGCCGTCCAAGGCTGTGATCTTCTTGTATTCTGCCTGTGCAGACATAAGGGCGCTTTCCGTATCGTCCAGGATGCCCTCGACCTGCGCCTGGATGGCCGCTCCTGCCTCGCCGGTGAGGGAGGAGGTGTCTCCACCCATGGCGGTCTTGGTCAGGTCGGCCTGCACCGTCATCAGCTCCTCGGTCTTTTCATCCACAGTCGTCATGTGCCTGTCTCCCTCGACCATGAAGGCCTTCGCGTCTTCCTTGTTGGGATCGCCCCCGCACCCCGACACAACGGCGAGTACGGTCAGGGAAAGCGCGGCGACCAGAATGAACACCACTGCCTTTTTCATCACCTTACCTCCTGTCAGTTCCCTCTCTTTCCTTCTCCAATTAACAGTATTCAACCCCACGGCGGGATTTTCCTTCAATCCTGCTTGTGATGCCGCCCCGCCGCAGTCGGTTCCCGCATGGCCCCGCCAGTGGGCAGCCTCAATACCCCCGGGCGTACGGCAGGGAACGCGAGTCCAGCGCGCTCCCGTCCCTCAGGTCGTACAGCGTCACCTCCCCATCTCGAAGAATGGCCGCCGCGGGCACCCCGTCACCCTTGGGCAGGGACGGGCTCCCGGGATTGCACACCAGGAGCGGCCCGTGTTCCCACAGGCCGTGTATGTGCGTGTGCCCCCTGACCAGCAGACCGGCCCCATAGCCCAGTGCCAGCTCCGCCAGCGCCGTCTCTTCCATCCCATCGCCGTGGGTCACCATGATGTTCAGCCCCTCCAGGCGGCAGAAGAAATACGGGCTCATGATGGGGTCCTTCAGGGCCCACTGGTCCACCTCCGAATCGCAGTTTCCCCGCGCGTGCAGTATGGGTACGGGGCACTCGTTCATCTCCCGGGCCAGGTCTCCGGGAGCATAGGTCGGCAGCACCGGGTTGAAGGCTCCGTGATAAAGGTGGTCCCCCGCGTGCAGGATCAACTCGCACGGTTCAAAGAGCTCCGCGGCCCGCCGCCATGCCGCCACGTCCCCGTGCGTATCGCTGATCAGGCCTAATATCATCTCTCGATCTCCCTCCCTCGACCCGTCTCTCGCCTTCCCCGTCTACTCCACGGCCACGCCGCGGCATCCCGTTACGGTCCGCTCGTCCCGCATTACACTCTATAACACGCCTGCCCGCGTGGAAAAGCGCTCTCCCGCAGATACGCGGGGCTCAGCGCCGGGGGACAGGGTTGACCGGACCCCGGCTCGCCCCGATATCCAGGGAGCCCCGCAGTGCCCGCGACACGTCTTCTTTCGCCCTGTCCACAGCCAGCCGGGGATCGTAACCCCTGGCGAGGTAGGCCGCGATGGCCGCGGACAGCATGCAGCCGGTGCCGTGGGTGTTTTCGGTGTCGATGCGGGGAGAGGACAGGACGGCCATCTCCGAGCCGTCGTAGAAGACGTCCACCGCCTCCATTGATCCAGGCAGGTGGCCTCCCTTCACCAGCACGCTGGCCGGCCCCAGGTCCCTAAGGGCTTCGGCGGCGGCTTTCATATCCCCCACGTCAACGATCTCTCTTCCCAGCAGCAGGGAAGCCTCCGCGAGGTTGGGCGTGATCACCGCAGCCAGCGGAAATAGCAGCTCCGCGATTAGCTCTATACCCCCGCCGCCCAGCAGCGAGTGGCCGCTGGTGGACACCGCGACCGGGTCCACCACCAGCGGCGCGACGCCGCGCTCAGCCACCACCTCCGCGACGGCCCGGACGATGTCCGCGCTCGCGAGCATACCAGTCTTAGCGCCCTTCACCTCCAGATCGTCGAGGACGGCGTCCATCTGCGCCACCACCATCTCCACCGGGAGGTCGAAGCGCGAGTTCACGCCCAGGGTGTTCTGCGCGGTGACGCTGGTGATGACGCACGCGCCGTGCACTCCGCACACGTAAAAGGTCTTGATGTCCGCCTGTATGCCCGCCCCTCCCCCGGAATCGGAGCCGGCGATGGTGAGGGCCACCGGTATGCGCATGCCCTAGCCCTCCTTGAAGTGCTCGTATCCCATGCGCCGCACGTCGATACGCCGTCCCGAGTCATCGAGCACTGCCACTTCTCTTCCCTCCGTTATCCTGCCGATGACCCTGAAACCGGGTTCGCCTTTCAGGCCGCTTTCCCCGCCGGCATCCGCGGTGAGGACGAGCTCGTAGTCCTCCCCCCCGAAGAGAGCGGCGCCGCGCGCGTCCTCGCCCAGCTCCAGCGCGGCCGCTGCGGCTTCTGGCGAGATGGGGAGGCTGTCGGCGAAGACCTCCGCCCCCACCCCGCTCTCCTCGCAGATGTGGCCGAGGTCGCGCAGCAGGCCGTCGCTGACGTCGATGGCCGCCGTCGCGCCGAGCTCCAGGGCCTTCCTGCCCTCCGCGACGCGCGGGCGCGGATAGAGATGGCGGCGCGCGCAGGCGTTGCCGTCGCCGCGTCCCTCCATCAGCCAGCGCAGACCCAGGTACGAGTCGCCGAGGGTCCCGGTGACCAGCACCTCCTGCCCCGGCTTGGCCGCGTCGCGGGCGAGGAACCTCTCCCCTGGTATGCTGCCCACGACGGAGACGGAGATGAACATGTCCCGGGGCGAGCGCACGATGTCGCCCCCCACCACGCCGCAGCCGAACTTTTCGCCGCAGTCACGCAGGCCGCGGTAGACCTCCTCCACCTCCTCCACCTCCATATCGCCGGTGATCCCTAGCACCACCAGCGCGAAGCAGGGCGCGCATCCCCCCATGGAGGCCAGGTCGGAGACGTTCACCGCCAGGGACTTGTAGCCCAGGGAGTGCCAGGAGGTGTAAGAGGGGTCGAAGTGTACTCCCTCCACCACCGCGTCGGCGGTATAAGCCCACAGCCCTCCGGCGCGCGTGCGCAGGACCGCGGTATCGTCCCCGATGCCGCGGACCAGGTCCTCGTGCTCGCCCGCCAGCATGGAGCGCAGCCTGGCGATCACCCCGAACTCGCCCGCGTCCGCCACCCGCAAGGTCTTCCCCCCCGCTCCTCAATCGCACACTGCCGTCTTTTCGCGGCCCAGGTATTCGGATATGAAGCGCATGGCGCAGAAGTCCCCGCACATGGTACAGGCCTTCTCGCCCTCCACCTGGCGCTCGCCGAAGAGGCGCCGCGCCTTCTCCGGGTCCAGGGCTAGGCGCAGTTGCTCCTCCCAGTCCAGGCCTTTCCTGGCCACGCTCATGCGCAGGTCCCATTCCCTCGCGCCGGCTATGCCTCGCGCTATATCCGCCGCATGGGCAGCGATGCGCGTGACGACGACCCCTTCCCTCACGTCCTCCGCGGTGGGAAGGCCGAGGTGCTCGCGTGGGGTCACGTAGCAGAGGAAGTCTGCGCCAGCCATGGCGGCGACAGCTCCCCCGATGGCGGCGCCGATGTGGTCGTAGCCCGCGGCCACGTCGGTGACCAGGGGGCCCAGGACGTAGAAGGGGGCCCCGCGGGTGATGGCCTTGGCCATGCTTATGTTCGCCTCCACCTGGTGCAGGGGTATATGCCCCGGCCCCTCCACCATGCACTGCACCCCCGCCTCGCGGCAGCGCTTGACCAGTTCGCCCAGGACCACGAGTTCCGCCACCTGCGCCGCGTCGGACGCGTCCTCGATGCAGCCCGGCCTCATCCCGTCCCCCAGGGACAGGGTCACCTCGTACCTGCGGGCGAGGTCCAGCAAGCGGTCGAACTGGGAGAACAGGGGGTTTTCCTTATCGTTATGCAGTATCCACCCCGCCAGGAAGGCGCCCCCGCGGCTCACGATGTCCGCGGTCCTGGGGTTTTTCCTGAGCGTCTCCAGCACGCCGGCGGTCACCCCGCAGTGCACGGTGATGAAATCCACGCCGGACGCGCAGTGGTCCTCGATGGCGCGGAACATGTCGTCCGGGGTCATGGCGACTATGCTCCCTTTCTCGTCCATGGCGCGCACCGCCGCCTGGTAGATGGGGACCGACCCGACGGGGATGGGAGAATTTGCGACCACCGCGTCCCTCACCCGGTCTATGGGTCCGCCGGTGGAGAGGTCCATGACCGCGTCCGCTCCCGCCTCCACCGCCGTCCTCAGCTTGAGCAGCTCGTCGTCGATACCCGTGTAATCGCTGGAGGTGCCGATGTTGGCGTTGACCTTGGTGCGCGAGCCACCGCCCACCACGCGGGGACTCTGCAGCACGCGCGCGTTGTTGTACGGCACCACCGCCGTGCCCTCGCACAGGGCGTCGACGAGGGCTGAGAGCTCGAGCCCCTCGTCAGCGGCCAGCCTCTCCAGCAGCGGCGGCACCGCCCCCCGCCCCAGTTCTTCCAGGAACGTCTTTCTTTCCATCCTCTACCTTTCCGGCAGGTATTCATCGACCAGCCGGCGCAGCCGCCGCACCGCCTGCGTCATGTCTGCGGCCCCGGTGACCGCGGAGATCACCGCGATACCGTCCGCGCCCGCCTCGAACACCCGCCTAGCGTTTTCCTCGTCGATTCCGCCTATGGCCACGATGGGCAGAGTGACGGCCTCCCTGATCCCGCGCAGCCCCTCCAGCCCGATGGGAGAGACCGCGTCCGGCTTGCTCGGGGTGGCGAACACCGGGCCCACCCCGAGGTAATCAGCGCCGCCGCGCCACGCCACCAGAGCCTCCTCCACGGTGGTGGCGGATATCCCCACTATCATGTCATGGCCGGCCACCAGGCGCGCGGCCTCCAGCGTAAGATCGTCCTGCCCCAGGTGCACGCCGTCCGCTCGCGCCGCCACGGCCACGTCCACGCGGTCGTTGACGAAGAAAAGGCACCCGACGCTTTTCTCCCTTGCCATGGTTCCGATGCGCAACGCCAGCTCGTACGTCTCCCGCCCGCCCATATCCTTGCAGCGCAACTGGACGGCATCGGCTCCCCCTTCCAGGGCGGCCTCGGCCACGTCGAGGTGGCCCCTTCCCGATGCCGGGTCGGCATAGGTGACGACGTACAGTCCCAGCCTGTGACCCTGCATGCTCGCGCTTTCTCCTCCCGGTCGTACACACGGGCTCACGATCGCAACGTACCCGTGCCAGGCCGTGACACTCGGAAGCGTCACGGCGCTGGACACCGTCGCGCCACCCTGCGGGTGCCGCTGTCGCTTTCGCGATGCATACTCTCATACGTAATAAAACAAAGGCCGCAGACCTGAACGGGCATGCGGCGCGATAACGCGTCCTCTTACACGTTTCCTCCGCTGGCATTACCCAGTTCAGGTTCAGGAGTATGCTCTCAGCCCCCGCTCGGGAGCACCCCCACATGGCGCTTATGCGGTTCTCAAAAAAACGGCCGTGCGATCACATGTTTATCATAACCCAGATGGGGAAAACCGGGAAAGCTCCCGTTTCCCGCGCTCCGTGACCGGCCTATATTGGGTATAATCTCAATCGAAAGGAGGTAAATCCAATGGCAGAGAAAAGCGACGACGGGAAGAGGAAAGGGGCCGAAAAGCCCGCGAAAAAAGCGGGCGCGAAGAAGGCCTCCGCCAAGAAAACCGCAGAGAAGAAAACCGCCGCTAAGAAGGAAAAGGCCGCAGCCAAGCCACCGAGAGAGGAGTTCGAAAAGATCCTGGACGATACGAAGACAGCGGCGCGGGAAGAGCCCGGGGAGGCAGCGGCAGGGCAAAAAGAGGGCGAGCTCAGCGAGGAAGAGCTCCGCCGCATGGTTGAGGAGCGCCTGGAGAAGGTCACGGTCAAGGAGGTCGTGCTCGCCATGATGAACGAGCTAGCCAGCATCGGCTACATGAAGATGGGCCTGCCGGAGAGCGTTAACCTAAAGTACCGCGATCTCGCCCAGGCGGGACTGGCCATAGATATACTGGAGGGAATGATCAAGGCGGCCGAGAACAAGGTGGACGAGGAGCTGCTGCGCCCGTTCCGAGGCACCCTAGCCAACCTGCAGCTTAACTTCGTGCAGGCGAAACGCCTCTAAGGCCGTTCCGCGGCGGCTCAGGATATGGCGTCGATGGAAGAGACGCTCACCAGCACCATGTCCCGCTCGTGCCTGTCACCGGCCAGGGTGCAGCTGACGTTTCTGACCACCATCAAGCCGTCATCCGTGATCTCACCCAGCTCGCCCCGGAAGTAATGGCCGCCGGCGGTCCAGATCATCACCTCTTGTCCGGTCATGTCCTTGCATGCGCGCCGCAATCCTTCCAGTTCGGCCACGGTGTTCACGCTCCTTCCTTCAGCTTCTCCAGGCGCCTGCGGGCGCGGGCGTCGTGGGGCTTGTAGAACAGGTAATCCTCCAGGTCCTGCCGGGCTTCCAACGGGCAGTTTTTCTCGATCCATGCCAGGGCCCTCTTGTAATAGGCCTGGGCATAATCCGGGTAGAGCTCTATGGCCATGGAATAATCGCTCACGGCAGAATCATAATCCCCGGCCCCCGCGTCGATATCGCCGCGCGCCGCATAGGCGGCGGCGAAATCCGGCTTGAGCTTAATGGCCCTGGTCAAGGCCCCCTTGGCCTCGTCGAACCTCCCCGTCTTGCCCAGGGCGATGCCCAGGTTGTACTGGGCGACTATGAACTCGGGGTAGAGCTCCACGGCGCGCATATACATGGGGATCGACTGCTCCCATTCCCCCCTGGAATCGTGCAGTTGTGCCCGGGAGTTGAGCTCCGCCGCTTCCTTGATGGCCTCTATACGCCCGCCCGAAAGGGAGAAACCGCATACGGGGCAATTCTCAACCCCCACGGGTATCTCCTTGGTACAGTTGAAGCAACGCGTAGTCTCAGGCACCCTGATTCCTTTAAAGAATGGCGCCCTTGGGGAGATTCGAACTCCCGCACGTGGCTCCGGAGGCCACTGCTCTATCCACTGAGCTACAAGGGCACCGATACCCCGGATTTCCTCTCCATATTAACAAGGGGTTTTATGCTTTTCAATCGAGTTCGGCCCCCGTAACGCCCGCCGGAGAGGCACGCGGGCCCAGCTCAAGCGGGCCTGTATATCCACAATCCGTCCTCGTCTTCACGCCTGACGGTCCCCTGGTCCTGCAGGATGAGCAGGTGTCCGAGGGCTTCTTTGAGCGCCAGGAAATGGTCCACGTCGGGAGGTTTCCCCCTCACCTGGGGGAAAAGGAGCAGGGCGACCTCCCATACCGTGCGGCAACCCCCGGACACCGCCTCCAGCGTCTTCGCCAGCCTCTGCTCATGGTGGGCGAGGTTAATCTCTATCCTCTTCTGGACCCTGCGTATGGACCTCCCGTGGCCGGGGTAGGCGGCGCGTATGTCGTAGGAAGCGAGCAGGCGCAGCGAGTCGAGGAACTGGGGCAGGCCGGTGATATGGCCTCGCCAGGGGGGGCAGTACAGCTCCGGGTTGGGGGTGATGGTGCGCATGATGTGGTCTCCCGAGAAGAGCAGGCCTTCCTCCCGCAGGTAATAGCAGACGTGACCGGCGGTATGCCCGGGGGTGTGGACGACCTCGAGCTCGCGGTCCCCGGCCTGCACCTTCTCCCCGCCGCCCAGGCGCACATCGACGCGGCAGGGCTCGGAGAGCTTCATCCACACCGATGCTAGGTCGAACACCAGCTGGGCCACATCGGCGGGAAATCCCATGGCGGTGGACATGGAGGAGTAACAGCCGTATTCCTCGCGCAGGCGCTCCCCGGCCCTCTCGATGCGCGGCCGCTCGTAGCGGTGGGCCGCAACCCGCGCCCCGGTCGTGCTGCTAAGCCGCGCAGCCAGGCCGCAGTGGTCTATATGGGAATGGGTGAGGTAGATATACGCCAGTCCGTCGATTCCCGCATGGCGCAGGGCCGCGGTGATGAGGTCCTGCAACAGCGGGTGGTAAGGCCCCGCGTCTATAAGCGCGGGATGTGCGCCTAAGAAGAGGTAGAGGTTGATGTTCTTCAACTCGTGCTGTATGGGTATGCTGATATG
>CAYPZH010000137.1:0-6405 GCA_964415205.1 uncultured Actinomycetota bacterium
TGCTGAACCTCTTTCCCTACGGGAGCCTGCCCCACGTGGGTTTTTACCGCGCTATCCATCTCGCTTCGTCGGTGGGGATGAAGCTGGTCAACGGGGTGACGGGCAAGGACGCGCCCGGCTTTCCCCTGCACCGGTCCGTGGACGAGGTACTGGAACTGGCGCAGACGCACCGCGTGAGCGTGCTCGCGGGCACGGGCCGTTACGAGCGCCGGCTCATCCTGCGCGGCGAGCAGACCGGTGCCGACCTCTCATCCGTGCGCATCGTCATGGCCCTCGGCGACACCGTGCCGGAGGGCATGCGCGACGAGATGCGCGGCCACCTCGAGAAAGCAGGAGCGCGGGAGGTTTTCGTCAACAACGGTTACGTCACCACTGAGTGCCAGGGCTCCTTCGTGGAATGCTGCGAGTTCGGGGGAAACCACAACCCCGCGCCCAACCTGTACCTCGTCGAGATCCTCGATCCCCGCAGCTTCGAGCCGCTCCCCGACGGCGAGGTCGGGCTCATCGCCGTCACCCACATCGACCGCAGGGGGACGGCGCTGCTGCGCTACGTGCTGGGCGACCTGGCGGCGCACGAACACGGAGCCTGCCCTCACTGCGGCCGCAGCGGGGGTCGGCTGGTGGTGCGCATGGGCTCCACCTATGCGGCGCGCGCCGAGGAGGTCATCCACGTCGGCGGTAAACTGGTCAACCCCGAGGCCGTGCACAACCAGCTGGTGGGGGTGAAGGGGATGGTCGAATACCAGCTGGTGGTGGAGAAGGAGGAGCCGGGCAACCAGTTCAGCCCCGACCGCCTCATCATCCGCCTCTCCGTAGCCGGGAGGATGCGCCAGGATCTGATGGAGGAGGTGGTCGACCGCGTGCGCGAGGCCACGGGCATAGACCCCAAGGTGGAGTTCGTGCAGTCGCCGGAGATATACGACCCCAGCTCTGCCCTGAAAGCCACGCGGTTCCTCGATAAAAGATAGCGAGCTGAGGCGCTCTTTCGATACATACACAACCGTGCATCGTTTGGCCGTGGAAAAACCGGAGTCGCCCGGGTGTCGTAATAAGAAAACCCCCTTTCCCCGTCCGCTGCTCCATCGGCGCCATCGAATAGACAGAGACGGATAAAAAGATAACCGGGGGCAGTTGAAAACGCCCCCGTCTGCGCTGCCACCAGCCCGGGGAACTGCGGGTCGGTCGCAGCGAGCGCGCAAAGAACAGGTCCAAAGAACAGGTCTCCTCTTTCCTTGATGCGGGGAGCGTAGCCGAGCGAGACCGTTACCCGAGTCCCCGGTCCGAAAAAGCGCCCTAAGCGTGGACCGTTGCCTGTGACCTTGTGCGCCTATTCGATGGCGCCGATGGAGCAGTGGCCGCCGGAACGCTCCCGGAAGTACATGGCCCTCTCTCCCACCACCGGCAGGTCCGACGTGAGCTTGATGCTCACCTCGGTGGCGCCGAGCTTTCCGCCCACGTTGAGGGTGAAGCGGGAGCGCCCATCCACCTTCACGGTGTGACTCTCGGTGTCGCCCCCGGGGAGCATGAAATCGAACCTCACGGTGGCCACATCGTCCCAGGGGTTCTGCACCAGCAGCCACTCCTCGAAGCCGTCCCCGGTGTAGCCCTCGGCGAAGAACCAGGTGTAATCGGGTGTGGGCGCGCCCAGGGTGGCATGGCCGTCGCTGCGGTTCTTCCAGTACATGGCGCGTTCGGCGACCACCGGCAGCGTGGAGGATATGCGCGCTGAGACCTCCGTACCGGGGAGCACCTCCTGCACGGGGACGGTGTAGCGGCTGCGTGCGGGCACGGTGAACTGCATGGTCGCGTTGGTACCGTCCGCCTGCATAAAAGAGATATCGACCAGGGTGGGGGAATCCCAGGGGTTCTGCACCAGCAGCCACTCCTCGAATCCCCCCGCGGTATAGCCCTCGGCGAAGAACCAGGTGTGGGAGGGGGAACGCGCCGCGATGGAGCAGGTGCCGCTGCGCATGGAGTTGAGGTACTGGGCCCGCTCGACCACCACCGGCCGGTTCGAGCTCACGTGCGTGCTCACCTCGGCGTTGGGCAGGATATCGTCCACGTGGATAGTGAAGCGCGAGCGCGGGGGCACGTAATAGGCGCGGTCTAGCACCCCCTGGTCCCTGGTCTGGAACTGTATCTTCAGCGATGCCCCCGCTTCGCCCGGGTTCTGGATGAGCACCCATTCGTCGAAATCCGCGCCGGTGAAACCCTCTGCCAGGTACCATTCCTGGGCGGGGGTGTTAACGCCGATGGTGTCGTGCCCCGCCAGGCCTCCGTTGAAGTAGACCGCCCTCTCCGCCACCACGGGCCGGTCGGAGGCGATGAAGGTGGACACCTCCGACGCGGGCAGGATGTCGTCCACGAGGATGGTGAAGCGCGAGTGCGGCGGCAGGTAGTAGGAGCGCTCGGTGTTCGCCCCGCCGGGCTGCATGAAGGTGGCGGTGACCGCCGCCGCAGCGTCCCCGGGGTTCTGCACCAGCACCCAGGTGTCGAACTCTCCCCCGGTGTCGTTGGAGCCGGTGTATCCCTCCGCCAGGTACCAGGTGTTCGCGGGGGAGGGCAGGACCGTGTTCACCCCCACCTGCACGGCGCTGGGCGGGGTGTGAACGGCCGGATCGGAGGGCTCCGTCTCCAGGTATACGGTGTAGGTGCCGTCGGGCACGGGGCTCCCGTCAGCGTCAAGCCCGTCCCAGGTCAGCCCGGAGGGGCCGGGCGTAAGCTCCCGGATCACCTGGGGCCCGGACATCACCAGGGCTTTCTTGACCGAGGACCCCGACGGAACGTCGTAGGACACGTTCACCTGGCGGCGGGGACCGGAGCTGCCGGGGGAGCAGGAGAATGGACGCGCCTCCAGCCCGGTCAGGGGCCGGTATTGCGAGGGGGCGATGCCGGCAGGGAGGAGGCCATCGTTCTTCACCGACAGCAGGTCGCCGGAGGCGTCGAATTCCAGCACCGGTATGTGTTCTTCCTCCGCGGCCGCTGCCCAGTCGGCGCAGGTGAAGACGGGCACGCGCCCGGGAGTGTGGGCGGGGTCGTAGAGGAGCAGGCCCGATACGCGGTCCAGGCGCAGGCGCCCCATGGCGCTGAGGCAGGAAAAAAAGGCGGTGCCCCTGGGATAATATCCCAGCAACTGCCAGTAATGCGCGTCCAGGGCGTAGGCCCCCCGCGCTCCCCCCGCCTCGGCCCTTTCTCCCCCGAGGTAGGCGGTGGCCGCGTCCGGGCCGGAAAAGCCCAGGCCGGCGGCTTCGCTGGCGCCGATGAGCAGGTAATCGCGGTAGAGGATGACGTCCCAGAACCCGCCGTTCTTCTTGGTGGCGTAGTAGCGCTCAAGGTCCCAGTAGCCGTCGGTGCGTTTCTCCTGTCCCTGCGGCCAGCCGTCCGCCCCCAGCCAGTAGGCGAGGGCGTCCCTCCTAATGTTCTGGGACACCCACTCGTTCTCGTTGCTCACGCTGGTGTGCACCGAGCCGTAGAGGCGCGCGGTAGCGTCGGCGGCGGTGACTATGTCCTGCCTGAACCTCTCCAGGTTCTCCGCCGTAAGCCCGCTGTCCTGGCCCGCCGCCAGCAGGTAGAGCAGGCCGTTGGAGGGATAGATGGAATAAGCCTCGCGCTCGGCGCGGGAGATAGCGGGGTCTGAGCATACCGCGAAGTGGTCGCCCAGCCACATCTTCTGCTCCAGGGTGAGGTTGATGAGCCTCACCCGCTGCTCGCAGGCGGCGATGAAAGGCTCGTCCAAAAAGGCCTGGGCGCGCGCCATCTCGGCCGCGGCGCGGTAGGCGGCCAGCGCCTTCACCCCCAGGTAGGTCTGGTTGCGGGCGTCCTGGACCGCGGGCGACCCCTGGTCGATGGTGTTGGCGGTGTTGAGGTCCGGCAGCCCGTCGGCGTCGGTGTCGCAGTTGAAGATGAAGCGGGTATAAAGCTTCGCCCTGGCGAACAGGTCTTTCATGAGGGCGTCGTCCCCGGTGGTCTTCCAGTAGGAGTAGAGCAAAAGCACGTAGTCGGCGTTCTCCTCCACCGGCATGTCGTGGGTGTAGGCCATGCCGGTCACGCTGTTCATCCACCCCATGTCGTGCGAGAGGTACCTGCCCTGGGCGTTCGACTTCTCGAAGCCCGGCCATTCCCGCAGCAACCTGCCCAGCAGTTCCGGCCAAAAGCAGAGGTAGAACCAGGCGTCGTTGTACTCGACGTCGATGGTGGAGTGGAAGAAGCAGTCTCCCTCCCACACGCTGAACCACTCCTCTCCGGCGCTGCTCACCCACCAGGCGTTGATGATGAAGCTCTGCAGGGCGCAGGCGGCGAGGTCGCGCGCCGAACGCGGCAGGGGGGACACGTAGGCTTCCGAGAGCACCCCGTCGAAGAACGCCGTCTTTTTCAAAATGGATTCCCGTTCCGACCCCAGGGCGTAGTCCACCACCTCCTCCACGGAGGTGAGGCCCGGCCCCGCCGGGTCGCGGTAGAGGAAGGAATGGAGCACGTTGGGCGAATCCTCATCCTTGCGCACGGCGAGGACCTTCTGGTCGGTATGGCTGGCCATGACAGCGGAGAGCCTGTCGCCGCCGCCGGAGAAGTCCCAGCGCAGGCCGGAGTAACCCCGGGGCTCGAAGGTATAGACCTTGTGGCCGTAGGGGAGGGGATAGCCGCGCGGAGAATCCCATATCCAGCTGGTATCGCTGATGTCGGCGTACTTAAGCTCCACGTCCGTGGGGTCGCCCACCGCCAGGGCCTCCCAGAAGGTCACGCCGTTTATGCCGGAGAGGGAGTCGTTGCGGCTCTCGTCGGCATAATGATACTTGGTCTTGTACTTGAACCCCGAGAAGCTCCCTCCCAGGGCGACCGGGGCATCCGCCCCGGTGTTGTCGTCCTTGTGCGGCCGCGCCAGGATGAATTCCCCCGCATCACCTGAGACCTCTATGTCGACGTAGAAGATGGGGGCGGTGGAGAGCTTGACGTCCTTGGGGTAGAAGGGGGCGGTGAAGGTCACGGTGGCCTCGAAGGGAAGCGACGCGTCCTGGCACGCATAGGATACCCCGGTGAGGGTCAGCTCCTGGTCGATGGCGGAGAAGACGGGGTAGCGGTCGGTAAAGGGCAGGCAGCGTATGTCGCCCTGCGCATCCCTGAAGGCGAGCACCAGCTCGGAGAGGTCGGCGGTCCAGGTGCCCAGGGGCGACTGACGCCATGCCAGCAGCTGCGGGACGGCGTTGACCATGCTGCGCGATCCGAAGCGGCCGAGGACCACCTCGCTCGCGTCCTGGCCCTCCGCGTTGACGAAGCGCATGGGTAGGGAGCTCAGGTGGCGCGTCTCCATGACGTTTATCTCCACCGCCGTCTGCCCGGCGGCTATGAGCCGGATGTTGCAGATGGTGGCTTCCTTGCTGCTGGCGGCGAAGTGCAGGTCCATGCGCCCTCCCGGGCTGGGGACGCCGAGCGCCGTCACCTGGTAGGCGGCGTTGATGCCGACCTTGGCGGCTATGTCCAGGTCGTTCAGGCCGCGAAGGGGGTGGGGATCGTCGTTCGCGGTCACGCTGAAAACGCGCTGCCCCGGCTGGTATACGGGCTCGAAGAAGCTGAACTCGACCGCGTAGGCGGGAAGCGAGAGCCCGCTCAGGACGTAGTGGAAATCCGTGCCCCACCTCTCGTATTCGTATTTGTAGGCCTGGCGGGTGACGTTGTTGGTACCGCTGATGGTCAGGCCTTTGTGGGAGGAGGTCGAGGACGATCCCTGCAGTTCCACGACGATGCGTCCCTCGCCGGCGCTCGCCTCCGCTGCGGAGGGAAAGATGAGCGGCGGCGCCAGGACCAGGATCAGCGCCAGCGGCCACGTTACGATGAGCCCGGCGCTCGCCCTGCGGCTCCTACCCGCCTTCTTGCGCAGCCCTGCCCCGGTCGCTCCGTGCTTTCCCGATGCCATCATCCTGCTTTATCTCCCATCCATGTAACAAGGCTCAGAAGGCACCGTTTACGGTGTCGTATCCGAGCCCGCAACTGCCCCCACTCCACGCAGCGCCGCCGTAGCTGAAGTACATGGGCCGCTCGGCCACGATGCCCTCGTCCGAGGTGACGTGCATGGACACGTCCATGCCCGGGCCCACCGCGTCGTTCACGTTCACGGTCACGCGGGAACGGGCGGGCACCTCCCATACCTGGGTCACGTTCTCTCCCTGTCCCGCCCCCAGCATGTATTCCACCTCGACCCGGGCCGCCGTGTCGCCGGGGTTGGCCAGGGTGAGCCACTCCTCGAAACCGGTACGCGTGGTCCCCTCGGCGAAATACCAGGAGGTGGCGGGCATGGTGGCGCCCATCACGTTGTGCCCGCCCGGGACAACACCGCCGTCGGTGCCGCTGGTGTACGCGAAGTACATGGGCCGCTCGGCCACGATGCCCTCGTCCGAGGTGACGTGCATGGAC
>CAYPZH010000137.1:6505-8133 GCA_964415205.1 uncultured Actinomycetota bacterium
ACTCCTCGAAACCGGTACGCGTGGTCCCCTCGGCGAAATACCAGGAGGTGGCGGGGCGCCTGGTGGCCATGGTGGCCGACCCCCCCCGCCACCCGCCCCGGTAGTCGAAGTACATGGCGCGCTCCGCGAATACGCGCTGCGGGCTGGTGACGACTGCGGCCACGTCCTGCCCCGGTCCGACCTGGCTGTTGACGCTCAAGGAGAAGCGGCTCCTGCCGGGGACACCGTACGAGGCCTTGCTGGTCTGCCCGTCGGCCAGCAGGAAGGTGAACTCCACCTGGGCATAGGCGGTGTCGGGGTTGAGCACGCATAAAAACTCGTCGAAACCGGAGCGCGTGGTCCCCTCGGCGAGGTACCAGCTGCTGCGGCCCAGTTCGGCGAGGGCTGCCGCGACGTCCAGCCTGCCGTGACCGTAGTATTCGTCCCATCCGGAGGCCCCGAGGTCGGCGCAGCTCGAGGTGATGATGGCGGCCGTCTCCGCCGGGGTGAGCTTGGGGTCGATGGAGAGCACAAGGGCAGCCGCGGCGGAGACCTGGGGCACCGCCATGCTCGTCCCCTCCCCCCACACCAGGGCGTAACCGGACTGGCAGTTGCCGGCCACGCGGTAGGATTCCTGGGGTATGCCGTCCGGGTTGCCGTCAACGTTGTCGTCTCGCATGAGGTCGCCTCCCGGGGCCACCAGGTCCAGCCCCTCACCGTAGTTGGAGTAATGGGCGCGCACGTCGCGGTAGTCGGTCGCGCCCACCGCCAAGACGTACTTGCCCTCGTCGGCGGGGCAGTCCATCCCGCCGGTGTAGCCGGCGTCGGAGGCGCTGTTCCCGGCTGCGGCCACGCAGAGCACGCCGTGCTCATGGGCATATCTAACGGCTTGGCCCACCGCCTCGCTGTGCCGCAGGGACGACAGGCTGAGGTTGATGATGTCGGCGCCGTTGTAGGCGGCGTAATAGATGCCGGAGGCAACCGCGGAAGCATAGCCCGCGCCGTCGCTCCCCAGCACCCGCACCGGCATGATGGAGCACGCGTAGGCCATGCCGGCGGCGCGAAAAGAGTTGTCGAACGTCGAGGCGATGATGGCGGCGACGTGGGTGCCGTGTCCGTACTCGTCGTCGGGATACTCGTCGCCGGCCGAAAAGTCGTATCCGGGAACGAAACGCGTCGCGGCGAAGTCCGGGGCGCGGGTGAAATCGCCGGCGCTGCGGTAGGCGACCCCCGAGTCCACCACGGCCAACACCACCGGCTCGCGGCCTCCGCCGGCCACGTCCCACGCCGCGGGCATGCCTATCCTCTCCAGGTTCCACTGGCAGGGGTAGTCGGGGTCGTCGGGGGTCTCGGCGGCATAAAAGACCAGGTCGGGCTCCGCCCAGGCTATTCCCGGCAGTTGCTCGAGCGAAGCTTCCATGCCCGGGGGGACCTCGGCGAGGAGCATGCCACCGGGCAGCGCTTTCTCCAGGCGCATGCCCCGCATGGAGAGCTGGACGAGCGCCGCGGCGGTCCTGCCCCTCTCCGGCTTGAGGATATATGTAAGACCGGGGGAGTCCTCCCTGCTCCCGTATCCCCCCCCCACGGCGGGGCTGCCGTGGGCGGCGCATATGAGAGCGGCGAGGAGAATGACCGCAAGGCATCTGGAG
>CAYPZH010000138.1:0-8031 GCA_964415205.1 uncultured Actinomycetota bacterium
CTTTGTGCCCCATGCGCCCAACGAAATTGCGGTTGGTCGTGGAGACGGCCCTCTCGCCGGCGGCGATGACCCCCATGTGGCCGCCCAGGCAGGGACCGCAGGTGGGCGTGCTCACCACCGCCCCGGCCTTGATGAAGGTCTCCATCCAGCCGCGGCGGATCATCTCCAGCTTGATCCTGGGAGTACCCGGGAAGATGATGGCCCTGACATGGGGATGCACTTCCCTCCCCTCCAGGATGCGGGCTGCCGTCTCGATGTCCTCCAGCCACCCGTTGGTGCAGGAGCCGATGACCACCTGGTCTATCTTGACGTCTCCCGCCATGGAGATCGGGCGCACGTTGGAGGGCAGGTGCGGGAAAGCCACCTGGGGCTCGAGGCGCTCCACGTCGAAGTGGAGCTCCTGTGCGTACGAGGCGTCTGGATCGCTCTCAAAGACGCGGTATTCGCGCCTTGCTCTTTTCTTGATCCAGGCACGCGTTTTCTCGTCCACGGCGAAGATGCCGTTCTTGGCGCCCGCCTCAACCGCCATGTTGGCCATGGTGAACCTCCCCTCCACGGAAAGGGCTTCGATGGCGGGGCCGGTGAACTCCATGGCGCGGTAGCGTGCCCCGTCAACCCCGATGCGGCCGATGGTGTGCAGGATGAGGTCCTTGCCGCCCACCCAGGGCCTGAGCTCACCCGCGTAAGTCAGGCGGATGCTCTCGGGCACCCGCAACCACACCTCGCCCAGGGCCATGGCCATGGCGACGTCGGTGGAACCCATGCCGGTGGAGAAGGCGCCCACCGCGCCGTAGGTGCAGGTGTGCGAATCGGCGCCGACGATGAGCTCGCCCGGCAGCACCAACCCCTCCTCGGGCAGGAGCACGTGCTCTATACCCACTCTGCCCACCTCGTAATAGTGCTCCAGTCCCTGCCGGTGCGCGAACTCCCTCATCATGGCGCAGTTCTCGGCGGCCAGGACGTCGCGGGCGGGCGCGAAATGGTCCGGCACCAGTACCACCCCGGCGGGGTCGAACACCCTCTCGGCCCCCATTGCCCTGAAGGCCTCTATGGCCAGAGGGGCGGTGATGTCATTCGCCAGCGCGAGATCCACGCGGGCGTTTAACAGCTCTCCCGGCTTTACCTCGTCGCGGCCGGCATGCCACGCCAGTATCTTCTCGGTGATCGTCTGTCCCATGTGGTCACAACCTGCAAGCGGTTCAGCTCTTGGCCTTCTTGGCCGGCGCCTTCTTGGCCGCGCTCTTCCTGGCCCCGGCGGAGGACTTGGCCTGGCGCGCCAGCTTCTTCTTCTCCATCAGGCCCTTCTGTACCGCCCGGTTGATGGCGTTGATATAGGCGCGTGCGCTGGCCTCTATGATGTCCGGGCTGACGCCACGGCCCACCACCTCGTCTCCTTCTATCTCCAGCTTCACGGTGACGTCGCCCATGGCGTCAAGCCCCTTGGTTATGGCCTGCACCTGGTAGGCCTTGAGCTTCGCCCTGATCTTGGTGGCCTTCAGGATGGCCCTGCACACGGCGTCCACCTGGCCGTCGCCGGTGGCGGTGGCCTCGAAGCTCTTGCCCTCGCGCGACAGCTTTATCGCGGCGATGGGCACCGCCCCGGTGCCGGAGGAGGACTGCATGTATTCGAGCTGAAAGAGTTCCTCCAGGGTGCGGATCTCGTCCAAGGCGATGGCCTCCAGGTCCTTGACCGCGACCTCCTTTTTCTTGCCCGCCAGTTCCTTGAAGCGGATGAAAGCGCGCTCCAGGCCCTTGTCGTCGAGGTAGAAACCCATCTCCTCCAGCTTGGTCTTCAGCGCATGCCTGCCGGAATGCTTGCCGAGATAGATCTCCGACTCCACCAGCCCCACGTCCTCCGGCTGCATGATCTCGTATGTCTCGCGGTGTTTGAGCACCCCGTCCTGGTGTATGCCGGACTCGTGCGCGAAGGCGTTGTCTCCCACCACGGCCTTGTTGGGCTGCACGCTGTATCCGGTGAGCATGGACACCAGCCGCGAGGCCTGGTAGATTTCCCGCGTGTTGACACCGGTGGTCATATCGGTGGCGTCCTTGCGGGTGTTGATGATCATCACGATCTCCTCCAGGGAGCAGTTGCCGGCACGCTCCCCCAGGCCGTTGATGGCGCACTCGATCTGGCGGGCACCCACCTTGGCCGCGGCCATGGAGTTGGCCACCGCGAGGCCTAGGTCGTTATGGCAGTGCACGCTGACGACGACGTCCTCGACCCCCGGCACGTTTTCGAGCACGCCCTTCACCAGCGCAGCGAACTCGTCGGGAACCGCATAACCCACCGTGTCGGGGATGTTGATCACCGTGGCGCCGGCCTTGATCGCCGCCGCGTAGACCTCGTAGAGGAACTTGGGGTCCGAGCGGGTTGCGTCCATGGCCGAGAACTCCACGTTGTCGGTGTACTTGCGGGCATAGGCCACTGCGTCCCTGGCCATCTCCAGCACCTGTTTGGGAGACTTTTTCAACTGGTACTTCATGTGATATTCCGAGGTGGACACGAAGGTGTGGATCAGAGGCCGCTCCGCGAACATCAGGGCTTCCCAGGCCCAGTCAATGTCGTTACGGTCGGTGCGCGAGAGGGCGCAGATGATCGGCCCCTTGACGTTCTTGGCGATGGCCTTGACCGCCTCGAACTCGGAGGGGCTGGAGACGGGGAAGCCGGCTTCGATGGCATCGACCTCAAGGCGGGCGAGCTGTTCCGCAATCTCCACCTTCTCCCTCTGGTTAAGGCTTATGCCCGGCGCCTGCTCGCCGTCCCTCAGCGTGGTGTCGAAGATATATATCCTCTGCGTCATCGTACTGTCCTTTCCGTCTCTGCTCTTTTCCCCGGCACGGCCGTGCCGCCCCGTCTCCCGCCCGCTCTCATGGCCGGAGCTCCTACAAGGTTCGCGCCTTTACCGCGCCTGTCCCGATTATACTGCCAGAATGCCTGAAGCCCCTTACCACAGGGTTATGAACCTGCTGTCGTTCACGTCGGGTACGGCCCGGATCTCCTCCATCACCTCTTCCGGTATGGGGATGTCGACGTTGATGCCCATGACCGCCTCCCCGCCTATTTTGCGCCTTCCCACCTGCATGTGAGCGATGTTTATACCGTGGTCCCCGAGGATGGTCCCGACCTTGCCGATCATGCCGGGGACGTCCGCGTAACGGAAGAACGCCATGTACTGCGAGGGCCCGAGGTCGATGTCGTATTCGTACACGTGCACGAAGCGCTCCGCGTTGGAGAGCCCCACCAGGGTTCCCCCCACCGCCACCTCGTCACCCCCGCGCCGCCCGCGCACCATGATGAGGTTGACGTAGTCGCGGGTCTGCGCGGACTTGGTCTCACGCACGGCGATGCCCCGGTCCTTCGCGAACAGTGGCGCGTTGATGTAGTTCACGGGCTCGAAGACCACCTTTTCGAAGAAACCCTTGAGCACGGCCACGGTGAGCACGCCCGTCTCGTAAGAGGCCAACTCGCCGAGGTACTCTACCTCTATCTCGTCCACGTGTCCTTCTAGCAAGTGGGTCAGGAGCAGGCCCAGCTTCTCCGCCAGGGACAAGAACATGCGCACCGATTCCTCCACCTCCGCCGGCACCGGCAGGTTCACCACGTTGGAGACGAAGCCTCCTTTCAGGGCCTCGCTCACGAACTCCGCAATCATGGTCCCCGCGCGGTCCTGGGCTTCCTGCGTAGAGGCGCCCAGGTGCGGCGTGGCGATCACCTTTGGGTGCCCTATGAGCTGGCATTCCGTCGCAGGCTCGTTCTCGAATACGTCCAGGGCGGCGGCGGCCACCTTGCCGCTTTCCAGGGCGGCGTAAAGGGCTTCCTCGTCCACGATGCCGCCCCGCGCCACGTTGAGCACGCGTACGCCGTCCTTCATCTTCGCGAACTCGGCTTCCCCCAGGAGATGATGGGTCTCCGGGGTCTTGGGCAGGTGGACGGTGACGAAGTCCGCCTGGGCGAGCAACTCTTCAAGGTCCGAGACCAGCTCTATGCCAAGCTTTTTGCCTTTCTCCTCGGAGACATAGGGATCGTAGGCTATGACCTGCATGCCGAAAGCCTGGCAGCGGTGGGCAACCAGGGTGCCGATGCGGCCCAGCCCGACAATGCCCATCACCTTGTGGAACAGCTCCACTCCCTCGAACTTCTTGCGGTCCCAGCATCTCTCGCGCAGGGAGTTGACAGCGTCCGGCACGTTGCGGCACATGGCCATGAGCAAGGCCATGGTCTGCTCGGCGGCGGAGATGATATTGCTCTGGGGGGCGTTTATCACCATGATCCCCCGCTTGGTGGCGGCCTCGACGTCGATGTTGTCCACGCCCACCCCGGCTCGTCCGATCACCTTGAGTTTCGTGCCCGCCCCAATGACCTCGGCGTCCACCTTGGTGGCCGAGCGAACGATAAGGCCTTCGTATTCCCCCAGGCGCTCCAGCATCTCCTCCCGGGACATATCCGGCAAGAAGTCTACCTCAAAATCCCTGCGCAGCAGCTCGATCCCGGCTTCGGCGATCTTCTCTTTAACCAGAATTCGGGCCAATTGCTCTTCCCCCCGTTCTCATCAGTCTCTGTATGCATATGTTCGACGGGCGCTCTCCGGCGTCGTCCGCGGCTCATCCACAGAGCCGCCGCAGCTCCCGTGGGCTCTCCCCTCATCCCCCCGGGGAGGATGTCATCTCCAAGTATACCTTCTCCGCCGCCGCCACGCCTGAGCCTAGCTGGAAGGGAAAACCCAGCTCGGCAAGGGTCATCTCCAGGGCGGACAAGGCCGCCACGATGTCGAGGAAGTTGTAGTACCCGACGTGTCCTATACGGAAGATCTTCCCTTTGAGGCGGTCCTGTCCGCCCGCGATGATCACGCCGTGCATGCGGTCCATATGCCTCACGATATCTCCGCCCCCTATACCCTGCGGCGCCTTGACCGCCGTCACCGCGTAGGCGCGCTCCAGGTCTTTGGGGAACAGCTCCAGCCCCATGGCCCGCACCGCCGCCCGGGTACACATGGCCAGTACGCGGTGCCTTTCCCACGCCTCCTCCATGCCCTCCTCCAGCAGGAGGCCGACTGCGGTGGACATGGCCTTGACCAGGCTCACCGCGGGCGTGTAGGGAGACTCAGGGTTGTCGGAATTGAATTTTTTGCGCGTCTTGAGGAAGCAGAAATAGTATGCCGGTGACTCGGCCTTCTCCACCATCTCCCACGCCTTGGGGCTCACCACGGCCGCGGCCAGGCCGGGCGGCGTCATAAGGGCTTTCTGCGAGCCGGTGACCAGGACGTCGATGTTCCAAGCGTCGGTGCGCAGCTCCAGGGCCCCGGCTCCGCTGACGGAATCGACCACCAGTATGGCAGGCGTTTCCCTTACCACCTCGCCGATGGCCGCGATATCGTTGACCACGCCGGTGGAGGTCTCGCTGTGGGTGACGAACACGCCTTTTATATCGGGCATCCTTTTCAGCCGGTCCGCTATGAACTCGGGGTCGGCCGCCTCGTCCCAGGGGTATTCGTACTTTTCCGCCCGCAGGCCGAAGACCTTGCATATCTCCCCGAAGCGCTCACCGAACTTTCCTCCCGCCGCCACCAGCACACGGTCTCCCGGACTGAAGCAGTTGGACACAGCGCCCTCCATGGCGCCGGTCCCCGAGGCCGCGAAGGTGAGCACATCGTTTTCGGTCATGAGGACCTTCTTCAGCCCCTCTATCATGCGCACGAACAGCTCGGCGTAAGCAGGCGTGCGGTGGTGAATGATCGGCTCGGCCTGCACCAAGCTTACCTGGTGAGGGATGGGTGTGGGCCCCGGCGTCATCAGGTATTCCTTGCGTATCATCATGGACCTCCTCTTTCAACCTCTTTGGGGTCAGGTCTTGTTTTTTTGCATACTCCGGCATGTGATGCGGTCTGCCGGCGAAATCACCTTATTATACAGGTCTTTTCCAAACGGCTCGGCGATCCCACGACGTAAGAAACAAGACCTGACCCGCGCTGTTTTCAGAGTAACCTTCACCACTGTCATCCTTTTCCTGGTTATCAGCTACGGTACCGGCAATGGCCGCGGGGCCAAAGAGCAACCCCGCAAACCTAAACTACCACAATTCCCGCTTTAATGCTCCCCGCCGCCGGCAGGTTATTCCTGCGGGAGCCAGCTCATCATGGAGCGCAGCTCGCGTCCCACCTGCTCGATGAGGTGTGCAGCGTCCCGGCGGCGCAGCGCGTTGTAGGCTGGGCGTCCCGCCTGGTTCTCCAGGATCCACTCGGTCGCGAACCTGCCGCTCACTATCTCCTCGAGGATAGCGCGCATCTCGCGGCGCGTCTCCTCGGTGATGATCCTGCGTCCGCGCGTCAGGTCGCCGTATTCGGCTGTATCGCTGATGGAATAGCGCATGTAGGAGATGCCCCTCTCGTAGATGAGGTCCACGATCAGCTTGAGCTCGTGCAGGCACTCGAAGTAGGCGATCTCCGGCTGGTAGCCCGCCTCTACCAGGGTATCGAAACCGGCGCGAACGAGCTCGGTGACGCCTCCGCATAGAACACATTGCTCGCCGAAGAGGTCGGTCTCCGTCTCCTCCTCGAAGGTAGTCCTGATAACGCCGGCGCGCGCCGCGCCCAGGCCCTTGGCGTAGGCGAGGCCGATGGCCAGCGCCTTTCCCGTGTAGTCCTGGTGCACGGCCACCAGCGAGGGCACGCCGCTCCCCTCCTCGTACATGCGCCGCACGATGTGTCCCGGACCCTTGGGGGCGACCATGATCACGTCTATGTTCTCGGGGGGGATTATCTGGTTGAAATGGATATTGAAGCCATGGGCGAAGAAGAGAGCGTTCCCCTCCGCAAGACCCGGCTCGATGCTATCGAGATAGGTCTGCCGCTGGTCCTGGTCGGGAACGAGCACCATGATCATATCGCCGGCTGAAGCCGCTTCCTTCACGTTCATGACCTCGAGGCCGGCCTCCGCAGCCCTGGCGCGGGACGTGCTGTTTTCTCGCAAGCCCACGACAACTTTGATACCTGAGTCTTTAAGGTTGAGGGCGTGAGCGTGCCCCTGGCTGCCGTATCCGATCACGGCCACCGTCTTCCCGTCCAGCAGGGAGAGGTCCGCGTCTTTCTCGTAATATATCTCCGCCATTTCCTACCTCCTCTAGGCTGCGCGCATTTCGTCTATTTCCCGCGTGGCAGGGCCACCTTGCCCGTCCGCACCAGTTCCCGTATGCCGTACGGCTTGAGCAGGTCCTCGAACGCCCTTAGTTTGGATGCGTTGCCGGTTACCTCCACGATGATGCTCTCGGCAGACACATCGATGATGTTCCCCCGGAAGATGTCGGCTATCTCTATGACCTCGGAACGGTTACCAGCGTCAACCTTTATCTTGACCATGACCATCTCCCGCGCCACCGAGGTGTCGGGGTCTAAGTCGCTGATCTCGATGACGTTGATGAGCTTGTGCAGCTGCTTGCGCACCTGTTCCAGGGAATGCTCCTCCACGTCCACCACGATGGTCATGCGCGAGATGTCCGGCTTCTCCGTGGTCCCCACCGCCAGGCTCTCGATGTTGAAGCCACGGCGGGCGAAGAGCTCGGCTACCCTTGCCAGTACGCCGGGCTTGTTCTCCACCAGCACTGAAAGCGTGTGTTTCATCTCCTTCACCACCTAGAGGAACGGTTCCTCGGCCTTCTCGGGGTGGATCTTCTCCACCGGGTAGAGCATGTCACCGATCATGTCGTAGAGCGGCGCCCCGGGGGCCACCATGGGATAGACGTTCTCCTCCGGCTCGACGCGAAAGTCCAGCAGCACCGGGCAGTCGGCCTCTATGGCCTCGACCAGGGCCGCCTCCACCAGGTCCGGGTCGGTTACCCGTATGCCTTTGGCCCCGAAGGCCTCGGCCAGGGCCACGAAATCCGGGCTCTCCTGCTCCCTCTCCAGGCACGAGCAGGAGTAGGTGCGGTTGTAGAAGAGCTGCTGCCACTGGCGCACCATGCCCAGGTAACCGTTGTTGAGGATGGCCACCTTCACCGGCGCCCCCTCGAGCACCGCCGTGGCCATCTCCTGCATG
>CAYPZH010000139.1:0-873 GCA_964415205.1 uncultured Actinomycetota bacterium
TGGCCGAGGGGTCAAACCCGGACCGTGCCATATCCGGCCGTGCCTTATACATCGGACCCATATGCACCTGCGGCGGTGCGGGCGCGTAGGGATTGCTGCGGCGCCGAGGACGCCGCCTCGCAATGACATGAGCGGGCCGACTCGCAAGGGCATGAGCGGGGCGTTCCACCATACGGCACGCCTGGGGTCACGCCCGGAAACCGGCCAGCGGCACATACAGGGTCAACACAGGACCGTGCTACGTTGAGATCGCCACGGCACGGGCGCCACCTTGCGATGGCGGCACGCCTGGGGTCAAACCCGGACAGTGCCACGTTGAGATCACCCCGGCGCGGGCGAAGAAGAGCGTGGGTGGGGCATAATAAGCCTGAGGCATAATAAGCCTGAGCGGCGCTGAGCGCCGGGCCGGGCGCCGGCGGTCTTTTTCAAGGAGAAGGGTATGGGAGAGCTCGCCAGGCCGAGCGTGGTGGCGGAGATACTGGAGCGGCACGGGCTGCGCCTCACCCGCGCCCTTGGCCAGCACTTCCTCGTGGACGGCAACGTCCTCTCACGCCTGCTCGAGGCAGCCGCGCTCACCCCGCAGGACACTGCGCTGGAGATAGGTCCGGGCATCGGTACCCTCACCGAGGAGTTGTGCGAGCGCGCGGGGCGCGTGGTGGCGGTGGAGATGGACCGCCGCCTCCTCGCCGTCCTGGACGAGACCGTCGGCCCCAGGCCCAACCTCGAGCTGGTGGAAGGCGACGCCATGCGCGTGGACCTGCACGGCCTGTTCTCCCCCGGGGAGCAGTTGAAGGAGTTGTCCAACCTCCCCAACAACGTCGCCACACCGCACAACATGAGCCTGCTGTGCGAGCTCCCGCAGGCGCGGACCAT
>CAYPZH010000139.1:883-8008 GCA_964415205.1 uncultured Actinomycetota bacterium
TTCCGGCCCGGCGGTTTTGCCCCCGGGGGCAGGTGTATGTGGGTTTCAAACAACCCAAAAAACGCGCCCCACCCCGCATACTTCGGCTGCTGTGCGAGCTCCCGCAGGCGCGGAGCATGGTGGTGACGGTGCAGCGCGAGCTGGCCGACCGTTACACCGCGCTCCCGGGCCACCCCGCCTACGGCGCCGTTTCAGTGAAGCTGCGCCTGCTGGGCGAGGTGCGGCGCCTGGCCTACGTACCCCCCACCGTCTTCCTCCCCCCGCCGCGGGTGGAGTCGGCGGTGCTGCGCATCGAGAGGAGAGAGCAGCCCGCGTCCGAGGTCGAGATCGAGCCCTTCTTCCGCTTCGTCAACGCCGCCTTTTCCGCCCGCAGGAAGATGCTGGTGAACTCCCTCGGCGGCGGCCGCGACCCCTACTGCCCGCGTTCATCCATCGAGGCGGCCCTGAGAGCGGCGGGTTTCCCCCCCGGCGCCCGGGCGGAGGAGCTCTCCTGCGAGGAACTGCTGGCGATGTTCCGCATGCTTTAGGGCGGGCAGCGTGCCCGCCCTAAGCAATGATGTAAGGAACGGAATCTTAACGGACCCCATCCGCTCCGTTAGAGACTATTTACGCTTCAGCTCATTGATGCACTTCTGGCAGATCCGGCTGCCCTTGAAGGTCTTGTTCTTATCCGGGTTACCGCAGATGATACAACCCGGCTGGTACTTCACCAGCACGATCTTTTCGCCATCGACGAAGATCTCGATGGGATCGCGCTCCTTGATGTCCAGGGTGCGTCGCAACTCCATGGGGATGACTATCCTGCCGAGCTCGTCGATCTTCCTTACGATGCCGGTCGCTTTCATGTCTCGCCCACCCTTTCTGCCTTGTGTGCCCGGTCTTTGATGCCCGGACGCCTCCCGTTCTCCTTGACAATGCGGGGATATACCAGGGATATAATTATAAGTACATCGCACGAAAGGTGTCAATGTTTTCTTGTAATATTTTTACATGGGAAGGAAAAAATGGACAAAGCCTACTACGTCACCACACCGATCTATTACGTCAACGACCTGCCGCACATCGGCACCGCCTACACCACGGTAGTGGCCGACACCCTGGCGCGCTACCACCGCCTCAAGGGAGAGCGCGTATTCTTCCTCACCGGCGTTGACGAGCACGGACAGCACGTGGCGCGCGCCGCCGAGCGCAACGGCGTCTCCCCCCAGGAGTGGGCGGACCGCATGGTGAAGCACTTCACCGGGGTGTGGGGGGAACTCAACATCAGCAACGACTTTTTCATCCGCACCACCTCGCCCCGCCATGTCGAGGTGGCGCGCAGGTTCATCCAGGACCTCTACGACAAAGGGGACATCTACCTGGACACCTACGAGGGATGGTACTGCGTGCCCGACGAGTCCTTCTGGCTCCCCTCCCAGCTCGCAGACGGCAAGTGCCCGCAGTGCGGGCGGGAGGTGGAGATGGTGCAGGAGGAGAACTACTTCTTCCGCCTCTCCGCCTATGCAGACCGCCTGCTGGAACACATCGAGGCCAACCCGGACTTCGTCCAGCCCGACATGCGCCGTAACGAGGTGACCAGTTTCATCCGCCAGGGGCTCACCGACCAGAGCATCAGCCGCAAGACCCTCACCTGGGGCATCCCCCTGCCCTTCGACGAGGACCAGGTGATGTACGTGTGGTTCGACGCGCTGCTCAACTACGTGAGCGCCATCGACTACGGCATCGACGACGCGCGTTTCAACGCCACCTGGCCCGCCGACGTGCACCTCATCGGCAAGGAGATCCTGCGCTTCCACGCCATCATCTGGCCGGCCATGCTCATGGCGGCCGGGCTGCCCCTCCCCCGCCAGGTCTTCGCCCACGGCTGGCTCACGGTGGAGGGTGAGAAGATGTCCAAGTCCAAAGGGAACGCCATCAGCCCCTACGAACTGGTGCGGGAATACGGCGTCGACGCCTACCGCTATTACTTCCTGCGCGAGTTCTCCTTCGGTTACGACGGCAACTTCTCGCGCGGCAACATGACCGGGCGCTACAACGCCGACCTCGCCAACGCGCTGGGCAACATGGTGAGCCGCGTGTTGGCCATGGTGGAGCGCTACCGCGGCGGCGCGGTGCCCGAGCCTGGGAGCGGAGGAGGCGAGGCCCCTGACCAGGCCCTGAAGGAGGCCGCCGCGCGCGTGTTCGGCGAGGTGGACTCCCACATGCAGAAGCTGGCCTTTAACGAGGCCCTGCAGGCGGCATGGAATTTCCTGGGAGCGGTCAACCGCTACGTGGACGAGACCGCCGCTTGGGACCTCGCCAAGGACCCCGCCGGCGCCGAGCGCTTGGACGCGGTCCTCTACAATGCGGTGGAGGCGGTGCGTATCACCGCCCTGCTGGTGCTTCCCTTCATGCCCTGGACGGGCGAGGGCATCTGGCAGCGCCTGGGGTTCACCGATTCGGTCTATCTCCACCACCTCCCCGCCGCGGGAACGTGGGGGCTCTTCCCCCCGGGGCAGAAGGTGGGCAAGGGAGAGCCCCTCTTCCCCCGCATGGAAACGGCCAAGTAACACCATGGGGTCCGAGCTAAAAAGTTGCGTACCGGCTGGCTTGGAAACCGGCCCGCATTATCATCAATGCAACAAATGAGCTCTGACCCTAAAGGGTTGCATGAATACGCAACTTTTTAGCTCTGACCCCATAAAGGAGTGGGATGAGACTTATCGACACCCACGCCCACCTGGACCTCCTGGAGGGCGACGTGGCGCAGGTGCTGGAGCGCGCGCAGGCGGCGGGCGTCACCGGCGTGGTCACCATAGGCATCGACGTGGCCTCCAGCCGCCGTGCCGTCGAGCTGGCGCACGCCTTCCCCGGGGTGCGCGCGGTGGTGGGAATGCACCCCCACGACGCGAGCGACCTGGACGACGCGGCCCTAGGCGAGCTTCGCCGCCTCGCCGCGGACCCGCGCGTGGTGGGTATCGGCGAGACGGGGTTGGACTTCTACCGCAACCTCTCGCCCCGCCCCGCGCAGGAGCGCGCCTTCCGCTCCCTGCTGGAGCTGGCGCGGGAGTCCGCCCTGCCGGTGGTGGTGCACGACCGCGAGGCCCACGCCGACACCCTGCGCATCCTCGGTGAGTACGCCCCCTTCGACGGCAGGCTGATCATGCACTGCTTCTCCGGCGACCTGGACATGGCCCGCGCCGTCCTGGACATGGGCGGCTACGTCTCGGTAGCGGGACCGGTGACTTTTAACAACGCGCGTAAGCTTCAGGACATCGTGCGCGAGCTGCCGCTCGAGCGCATGCTCATCGAGACCGACTGCCCCTTCCTCTCCCCCCACCCCTACCGCGGCAAGCCCAACTCCCCCGAGAGGCTGGTGCTCATAGCGGAGAAGGTGGCCGAGCTCAAGGGCATCAGCGTGGAGGAGCTGGACCTCCCCGACCCCTTCCCCCTGCGCTCGGGCTGACCCCCCCGTTTACCAAGGGGTACTATGGTTGACAGAGCGTACCCGGCGTTGACAGGGCTTCCCCTCCCCGACCCCTTCCCCCTGCGTGGCTGACCTTCCCCGCTCAACGCCAGCCGACCGGATAGCTTTTCCCCACCTCGTACAGCTTGCCGTCACTTGTATCCAGCACGACTGATACCCCGCTTATTGCCAGCCGATCGGGAATCCTTCACCCGCCTCGTAAAGCCTGCCGTTTTCCGTGTCGAAAACGAAGACCATTTCCTTGCTTTTCGCTGTGTACCCGGAAAGCAGGAGAAAGGCGCTTTCATCCTTGGCATCGCTGTAGTAGGAATCCAGACAGTGCTTCTTCAGCGGCTCGCCCCTTGCGAGCATCGCATTGTAATCGAGTACCATTGGCACTCCACTGAAGGCCGCGTTTTCCTCCAGCATGGGGATGAAACCGAAGTAGATATTGGAGTTTTCCTCCACGCCTTCAAAGCGGCCCGCGAGCAGCGGTTCGCCCTCCTCCGATATGGTAATCTCCCCCTCCGCCATGTAACTGCTATGTGCTACGGTTCGCACTAGCTCCAGGGATGGAAAGGTGTACTCTCTTACCTCGGTCTCCCTGCTGGGTTCAGACCACGCCGCTACAACCCACATGGTCCCGCCGCCCGCAGAGAGGCGGGCATCGACGATGTACCCTCTGCCGATTTCCACTTCGTGGTACTCACCGCTCGCGCTCTCCTCCACCCTGAGGTGAGTAGGCCGCAGAACCTCGCCCTGCAGTCTTTCGCGGATGCCCCACTTCCACTTGCCTTCCCCGTCCAGTTCTCCCTTGGGAAAAACGATATCCGAGCCCGGTTCGAGGTCCGTATAATAGCCGGCCTGCGGGCCCTCCAACATATAGGTCACATCTTCGCCTAACCCCACTATCTCGGTCTTCCCGTCCGGATGGATCAGACTATACCAGAGACCATCTGTGGCCAGGATGTCGTCTTGCCACGGCCACTCTATCCGCGGCGCAGCCTCATCTTTTCCCCCATCCGGCAGCACCCATATCCCCAGCGGGAGCAGGACTGCCGAGCTGACCAGCAGGGTTACAGTGAACACGGCCGCCGTTTTCTTCAGCCGGCCGCTCCCGCCTTCTCGGGCGAAGCCGTAGGTGACGCCCGCCACCGCCGCCATCGCCAGCGCGATGAGCGCAAAGGCCCACCAGGGCAGACCGTCGCCATCCCGCGAGGTCGCCGCGAGGCCCGGCCACTGCTCCAGCCGGGAGGGATCGAGCGGCGAGAGGTAGAGGTCCTCCATCTGCTCGGGCGAGAAGGTACGGCGCAGCTTGGTGATGCAGCAGCCTCCGCTCTCTTCCATCTTGCCCGCCATCTCGCTGAACTTCCCGAGCGCCCCGATCTGGCCCGGCTGCCACCTCTCCGCGTATTCGAGCTCCAGGCTCTCGTGCCCGTATGCCTGCGGGCCCAGTACGTAGAGGAGCACCTCGGTGTCTCCGGGGTTGAGGGAGGATATGCGCAGGGGATACACGGGTTCGGGGGTGCTGAAAGTGAACCGGAGCGGGTCGATGGTCCCTTGCGAGAGTTCGTGGTCGACATTCCCCTGCCAGAGCTCAGATCCCATGTCGCCTGATTCGGGAGCCGCGGATGGGTCGATGCGCATGGCGGTGAAACACCAGCCGCGCTCTATGTAATCCGCGAGCACTTCCTCGGCCTCCTCTTCATATGCGAAACCCCTCTCCTCCAGCCAGGACCCGAGTTCGCCGGCGTCGCCCGCACGCACCACGGTGAGGTCGAAGGCGCCCACCGTGAGTTCATCGATCACTTCCACCCCCGCACTCAGATCCTGCCAGCGTTCACCGCCATCTTTCATGTCGTCCGCATACGATAGCGTGAGCGTACTCATCAGCTGAAAAAGGGCTATGCTGGATTCCTCGATGACCGGGGGCTCCGGGGTGGGGACCAGCCATGCGAAGTCCTCGGATGCCCCATCGTAACGTACGGAGAGCACAAGCTCTTCCGAGCCTTCATGGAAAAATATGACGGCTTTCTGCCCCGGCTCCGAGATATCGCTTCCCTCCGGACCGAAAAGGCCGCCGTCCGCGCAAGCCGGGGCGGCGAAAAGGAGACACGCGATAAGTGCGGCGACAGCCGTTCCCAGGATCTTCTTGCCCATTTTCATACCCCCTTGACAGCCCGCGATCACCCTCTTAGGCCTTAACGTGCCTTATCATATTGACGCCGACCGGCGAGGTTATGGTTCCGCTGCCGGGGTCGGGGCAGGCCCGCCCGCGACCACCCCTATGAGACCACGCGGAAGAAGAGGATGCCCAGGGGTATACCGGCGGCAATGCCCATCAGCTGAAGCCACAAGCCGCTCCTGCTGGTCCTGACCGCGGTGAGGAACTCGTGCCGCGAGAGATCTCTCATCACCAGATACAGGGGCAGGCCGCCCATGAGCACGAACACCACGCCGCAGATGATCCATCCCCACACCAGGCCCTCGCCCGCGGAGAAGCCGTACTCGCAGAAGTTCCAGCCCAGGGAGAGGAATATCGCAGGCCAGAAGAACAGCGCCACCAGGCTGACCCCGCCGCTGCCCGGCGAGACGATGCCCTGTTTACTGAAGGGCAGCGTCACGGAGTTGGCCGCGATCCTCCGCATCGAGAACATGCCCATGCTGGTTAAGATGATGAAGATCATCCCGATGATGGATACGGGGAATATCCACCAGTAATCGGGCGCCGGTCGGGCGATCTCGTAGGGTCCTCCCAAAGCCACCATGCCGCCGAGGTCCATCACGCCGCGCATGGCCAGGAAGAGGAGGGTGAGGAGGAAGGTGAAGCCCAGGGGGAGCAGGACCAGCATCATCCACTGCCCCGGGGATGCCGGCTCTTTTACCGCACCGGTCTCGCAAACCGGCTCCGTCTCGGCGAAATCGACGAAACCCGCGGCCGGGGAGTCTGTCTCTCCCTCCCGGGAGCTGCCGCCCTCCACGGGCGGCTGACCCGGGTCGACCGGCGGGGCCGCGTTCGTCTCCATCCACACCGGGTCTGTGGGGTCCATCAGCTCTGTCCTTTCCATGTGCCGGAGCGGTCCGGGGCCTCACCTTCCGCCGCTCCCGTTTTTCTCTCCAGCCAGGCGTCGTAGACCTGGCGCTGGGCTACGGAATGCCTCACGGCCACCGCGCGCACCGCCTCGCGCGCGGGCAACCCCTCCGCCACAAGGCCGGCCACCTCATCTGCCAGTTCCAGCAGGGGCGGAGCTTCCCCCGCCTCGCCGGGTGCGATGATGACCACGAACTCGCCGCGCGGTTTTCGTTCCTCGAACGAGGACAGTACCTCTGCCGCGCTGCCGCGCAGCACCTCCTCGTGCACCTTGGTCAGCTCCCTGGTGACCACCACCCGGCGCTCGGGGGCCAGCTCGGCCAGGTCCTTCAGGGTCTCGACGATACGGTGTGGGGCCTCGTAGAAGACGACGGCCTCCCCCTCGCTCAACAGCTCGGACAGGCGGGTGCGCCTCTCGCCGCGCTTGCGGGGCACGAAGCCGTCGTAGCGGAAACCGTCCAGCGGCAACCCCGAGAGAGCCAGGGAGGCGGTGAGGGAGCTGGGGCCGGGTACGACCTCCACCGCCAGCCCGCGGTGAGCACATTCCTCCACCACGCGGAAACCCGGGTCCGCCACGCCGGGCATGCCC
>CAYPZH010000140.1:0-7848 GCA_964415205.1 uncultured Actinomycetota bacterium
CGCGACCGCGACCCGGCCGCGCGCAACACCCTGGAGATAATCCTGGCCTACCCCGGGCTGCACGCCCTGTGGATGCACCGCCTGGCCCACTGGTTGTGGGAGGGGGGTGTCCCGGTCCTGCCCCGCGTCATCTCCCACCTGAACCGCCTGCTCACGGGGATAGAGATACACCCGGGGGCGAAGTTCGGCCTCCGCCTGTTCATCGACCACGGCATGGGCGTGGTCATCGGCGAGACCTCGGAGATAGGGGACTACGTCACTCTCTACCAGGGCGTGACCCTGGGGGGAACCGGAAAGGAGAAGGGCAAGCGCCACCCCACCGTGGGAAGGAACGTGGTCATCGCCGCCGGCGCGACCGTGCTCGGGCCTATCACCATAGGGGACGACTCCAAGGTGGGCGCGGGAGCGGTGGTCATCCGCGACGTGCCTCCCCGCTGCACAGTGGTGGGCATTCCCGGCAGGGTGGTCATGCAGGAGGGTGAGCCGGTGGTGGACCTGCACCACGAGCTCATCCCCGACCCGGTCATGGACCGCATCGAGGCACTGGACGGCCTGATCCAGAAACTGGAGGACCGCCTGTTGAGCACGCAGTTGGAACTGGAGATAACCGAGGACAAGCTGCGCCGCGCCGAGGACGAGCTGCACCGGGTGGAGGAGACCATCGAGCTGCAGCCTCCCCCGGGCCAGGAAGGCGGTGCGACGTGAGTCTGGCCGTCTACAACACCATGAGTCGCCGCAAGGAAGATTTCGTACCCCGCGAGGAGGGCAAGGTCTTCATGTACGTGTGCGGCCCCACCGTCTACAACTATATCCACGTGGGCAACGGCAGGGCCTACCTCGTCTTCGACGTCATCCGGCGCTACCTCGCCTTCAAGGGGTACGAGGTGCTCTACGTGCAGAACTTCACCGACGTGGACGACAAGATAATCAACCGCGCTGCCGAGGAGGGCAAGGCACCGCAGGAGATAGCGAGCTTCTACGAAAAAGCCTTCATGGAGGACATGCGGGCGCTGAACGTGCTGCCTCCGGACGTCGCGCCGCGCGCCACCGAGACCATACCCCGTATGCTGGAGATGATCCAGGTGCTGGTGGACAAGGGCTATGCCTACGCCGTGGACGGCGACGTGTTTTTCCGCGTGGAGAGCTTCGACGGGTACGGGAAGCTGTCGGGGCGCACGCTGGACGAGATGCGCGCGGGGGAAAGGGTGGAGGTTGACGAGAGGAAGGCCCATCCCATGGACTTCGCCCTCTGGAAGGCCTCCAAGCCGGGCGAGCCCGCGTGGGACTCCCCCTGGGGCAAGGGCCGCCCGGGCTGGCATATCGAGTGCTCGGCCATGTCCCTCCATTACCTAGGTATGGGTTTCGACATCCACGGCGGCGGGCAGGACCTGGTCTTCCCCCACCACGAGAACGAGATCGCCCAGTCCGAGGCCTTCACGGGGATGCAGCCCTTCGTACGCTACTGGCTGCACAACGGCTTCGTCAACATCCAGGAGGAGAAGATGTCCAAGTCGCTGGGGAACATCGTTCTGGTGCGGGAGATACTCAAAAAGTACCCGGCGGACGCGGTCAGGCTCCTCGCCCTGCAGACCCATTACCGCAATCCCATCGACTTCGGGCCCGACGCCCTGGAGGAGGCGCGCCGGGCGTACGAGCGCCTGGAGAACTGCCTCTTCGCCCTCGACGCCTTCCTGGCCAGACCCCCTGAGCGTACGGCGCCGCAGCGCACCCAGAGGGAGGTCGAGCTCTCCGATTCCTTCTTCGACTTCGAGCGGCGTTTCGAGGAGGCCATGGACGACGACTTCAACACCGCCCGCGCCATCGGAGTGGTGTTCGAGCTGGTGAAGGAGCTCAACACCTACCTGGGCGAGCAGGAGGTTTACCAGACCCTGGCCGCCCCCATGGTCGCCAGCCACGGCCGTGACACCCTGCTCAAGCTGTGCAACATCCTGGGATTGTTCTCACCCGTGGAGGCGCAGGTAGAGGGCGGTGGGGCGGCGGAGGCGAAAGGCGGCAGCGGCGGGATGCCCTCCGCGGAGGACCTCATCGAGCTGCTCCTGGAGGTGAGGACCCTGGCCAGGAAGAACAAGCAGTTCGAGATCGCGGACCTCATCCGCGCCCGCTTACGTGAACTCGGGATACGCGTGGACGACCTGCGCGAGGGGCAGCGCTGGAAGCCGGTGGGGCCTTCCGAGTGACCCGCTTTGTTTCTTCGCATCTCTCCTGCCGCCGTGTCAGGGCACAAAGGAGGCTTGACCTTATTGAGATATGAACAGGTAGAGGGCAGGCGCGCGGTGCTGGAAGCGCTGCGCGGCGACCGCGCGGTGTACGAGCTGCTGCTGGCCGAGGGCATGCAGCCGAGCCGGGTGCTGGACGACATCCGGGCGGCGGCGCGCAGCAGGCGCCTGGCGGTGAGCTACCTGCCGCGCCGCGAGATCGAGCGCCTGGCCATATCCGACAGCCACCAGGGGGTCATCCTCAGGGTGGAGCCCTACCGCTACGCCAGCTTCAAGGCGGTCTACCGTGACCTGGAGGGAAAAGACGACCCTTTCGTGGTTCTGCTGGACAGCGTCACCGACCCCCGCAACGTGGGCAGCGTGGCCAGGACCTGCGAGGCGGCGGGGGTGGACGCCCTGCTTCTTCCCAGGAGCCGCGCCGCCCCGGTGACCCCGGCGGTCTTCCACTCCTCGTCCGGGGCGGTGGAGAACCTGGCCATAGCCACCGTCCCCAACCTGGTGAACGTGATGAAGGAGCTGAAGAAGCTGGGGATATGGGTGGTCGGCGCCGACGCGCGCGCCGGGAAGACCTGCTTCGAGTCCGACCTCACCGGACCCCTCGCCCTGGTCATGGGCTCCGAGGGAGGGGGGTTGCACCGCCTTGCCCGCGAGACCTGCGACATCCTGGTGCAAGTGCCCATGTTCGGGAAGGTGTCGTCGCTCAACGTCTCCGCCGCCGCCGCGGTGATCATCTACGAAGCCCTGCGCCAGAGGAAGGGCTTATGAAGGCGCTGCTGGTGGACGGCTACAACCTCATCTACGCCCACCCCCGCCTCACGGCCGCCATGCAGGATGACCAGGAGGGGGCGCGGCAGGGCCTGCTCAGGGAGCTCTCGCCCCTGGCCTCTCCCGACCATTACGAGATGCTGGTGGTGGTCTTCGATGCCGCCGGGTCGTACCATGCGGAGCCGGTCCTACGGGAAAGCGGGGGGATCGAGGTCGTCTTCACCCGCAGGGGCCAGTCCGCCGACGCCTTCATCGAGGGGATGGCGCGCCGCTTGCTACCCACACACGAGGTGACGGTGGCCAGCTCCGACCGCATGCTGGCGGACCTGGTGGGCGGGTTCGGGGCCCGCGTCGTGAGGGGGAACTCCCTGCTGGAGGCCGCGGAAGAAGCGCGGCGGGGTACCCGTGAGGAGCTGCAAAGGATGGCAGGCAGCGGCCGCTCCCCACTGGAGGAGCGGGTGAGCGAGGAGGTGCGCCGCCTCCTGGACGAGATGAGGTACGGCTAAGGGGTCAGGTCTTGGATTTTGCTTTCCACCAAAGACCGCTACCTTGACCTGGACCGCACGAATGCAAAAGGACAAGACCTGGCCCCCTAGCCGGTCCTATATATAATATGTAATGTGGGCCGGTGTAGCTCAATGGTAGAGCGCCCGCCTTGTAAGCGGACGGTTGGAGGTTCGATTCCTCTCACCGGCTCCACCTATTGGGGTAAGGTATATGTGAAATTTACGCGTCGGGATACTTCCTTTCTGCGACCGGGACTTGAGATGTCACATGCCAGGGGCTGAATCCATCTGTTATGAGATGTCACATGTCCCTGACCTCAACCTCCTCCCTGGCCGCCTGGCGGCGCGCCCTCGCCTGTTTGATGCGGTCACGCGCCGAAGCCGCGGGAGGGCTCTTCTCCGCTCCCTCCTCGCGGCGCAGGGAGAGGATGATGGCGCCGCCGATGATGAAGACGAAGGAGAGCAGGCGCATAAAGAACATGCCCGCCGTGGAGGGCATGGGCTCGTGCATGGCCACGATACCGATGATGATGGGGATGAGGTTGGACATGCCCGTGGTGATGGGCACCACCACGATGGCCTTACCCCGCTGCATGGCTATCTGGTCCAGCACCAGGGTGACGATGGGCAGCAGGATGATGATGTACAGGTAGGGGGAGAGCAGGGCATTTCGGAAGCCGTGCTCCCAGAAACGGCTGCCGATGTCGTTCCACCCCAGCTTGATGATGACCGCGGTGAGGCCGATGAGCACCCCGGAGGCCACCGCGATGAGGTTGGGGGCGTTGGCGTGCTTTTTCGTAATACCCTGGTGGAGGGAGACGCCCGCAGACGCGAAGAAGAAGATGACGAAGAACCAGAGTACGAAGGGGTTGTACGAGAAGGCCTTGGAGGGCACGCCGATGAGGGTGCGCCCGAGCACGATGAGCCCCGCGATGATGGTGCCGATGCCCAGCCAGTCCGAGATGGTCGGCCTTTCCCCCAGCTTGGTGATGGCCAGCATGGCCAGCACCGCGATGCCCGCGGTGTTGATGGGCTGCACCACGGACAGGGGCGCCAAGCCGACGGCGATGCCCTTGATGAAGGTGCCCGCGAACTGCAGCCCCTGCGCCTCCAGCCAGGGACGGCACTTGAAAAATGCTTTCACCGTCTCCAGGGGTTTCTGGGAGCCGATGAGGGGGAGCTGGTCCAGCTCCCTCTTCTGCATGTAGCCGCTGTAGTTGATCATGGTGGTGGCGATCAGCGCCATCACCACCGCTATGGCCAGGACCATCTCTACCTCCTGCCGCTATTCTAAAGGTTTGGCGCGGCGGGGATAAAGCGGGGAAGTCCCAGGGCGCGGTCGTGACCGTGTCTCTCCGCTCTGTTCGCTCCGCTCCTGCCGATACCCGGCGCCCCTAGATCGAGACCCGGACGCTGTCCCGGGGCGAAAACGGCCACGGATCGCAGTGCGGCCATCTCGGTCAAGATGGCAAGCGGGGCCAGGTCAGGCCCGGCCCCGGCGAAGATCGCAGGTATATCCCCCGTCTCACTCCCGGGCCGTGGCGGACGGGGCAGACTGGCGCCTGGCCTCCTTCTTTATCTGGCGGTTGGCCACGATGGCCAGCACGCTGGGCAGCACCAGGATGGCCCCCAAGAGGGCTCCCAGCAGGCCCACGGCGGTGGTCCAGCCGAACCTCTGCATCATGCCCATGCTGGAGAAACCGATGATACCGAAGACCCCGCAGGTGGTGAGAGCGGCGGCTATCAGTGCGCGCCCCACGTTCTTCACCGTGTTTTTCAGGGCATCCTCCAGCGACAGGTCACCGCCGTGCCATTCCTCGCGGAAGCGGTGGGTTATGTGGATGCCGAAGTCTATTCCCGCCCCGATGACCAGCGCGGCCACCATCACCGTCATGATGTCCAGGGGCCAGCCCAGGGCGAAGAGGAAGATGAGTTCGGCCGCCATGCCGCATATGACCACCACCAGGGTGGCGATGCCGTACACGAAAGACTGGAACACGATGATCAGGATGAGGGCACAGAGGAGGATCGCCAGGCCGGATGTCTTTAGCTGGGTGGGGAGTATATTGCCCATGAGGTCGGCGATGAGCACGGTGAAGCCCGTGGAGCTGAGTTTGAGGTCCGCCCCCTCCATTGCCTCAGCTGATCTGTCCCGCATGATATCCGTCTTGACCTTGAGCTCGTCCTCGGTCTCCGGGAAGCCGGAGTTGAGCATGACCACGGTCATGGGAGGCAGGCCCTCCCGTTCCATGGGGACGAACATGCTGGCCTGCGGTATGTTCTTTACCTTGTCTATTGTCTCCTGCACGGCTTCTCTAGAGTCGGGCAGGGTTCCGTCCTCCGGGTTCCCGATGATGTCCGCGATGGAAGTGATGGCCTCACGGTTGAAATAGTCGGTGTCTCCGGGCCGGTTGCGCGCGTCCGAGACGATTGCGTCCTCCAGGGCCAGGATTGCCTCCAGGTTGGCGGGGTCGTATACATCCCCCTCGACCAGGACGATGTCGAAGTTCTGAGGCCCGAAGATCTCGGTGATCATATCGTTCGCCTCGCGGCTGGGCATGCCCTCGGGGAACATCCTGCTTATGTCGGCGCCGGTTTTTACGTTGAAGGTGGCGAAGGCGGCGAAGGCCACCAGCGCCAGGGTCACTATCGCCACCGCCCAGTGGTTGCGCTCCGAAACCAGAGCCATGCGCACCAGCGCCCTGTCGGTGAACTGCCCGTACACGGCGTCGCGCCGCCGGGCACGCATCTTCTCCAGGTGGGCATCCAGTTTTTCCGCCTTCTTGCGCCGGTCCCGGAGGACGACGATGGCGGGCAGCAGGGTAAGCGAGAGCAGGAAGCTGAAGGCGATGCCCAGCATGCACAGGAGGCCGAAATCACGCATGGGTGGGATGTCGGTGATCATGAAGGACGAGAAACCGATCACCGTGGTGATGGCGGTGAGGAAAACCGCCACCCCCACCGTCTTGATGGAGGTGGTGGCGGAGAGGTCCACGCTGAGCCCGTCCTCCCTCTCCTCGTAATAACGGCTGAGGATGTGGATGACGTAGGCGATGTTTATGCCCAGCATCAGGGGCATGATGGCCACGCTCATGGTGGTGTAGGTGATGCCCACCCAGCCCATCAGCCCCAGGAGCCAGAAGATGGCCACGAAGATTATCAGCAGCGGCAGGAAAACATCGGAGACGCGCCGGAAGGTGAGGTAGAGGATGAGCAAGATGAAGAGTAAGGCGATGAGCATGAGCTTGGTCGTCTCACGCTGCATGAAGTCCATCGATTCCTTCTGCATGGAGGCGTCCCCGGAGAGGTAGACCTCTACTCCCTCGATGTCCCCGAACTCATCGTTGACGAAATCGGCGAACTTCTTCCCCATCTCGGTGAGCTCGTTCTCGCTGAGGTCGGGGCTGAGCTTGAAGTTGACCAGGGTCGCGGGGTAAGAGGCGTCCCCGCCGCCCTCGTTTGTTTCGACCTTGATGGACTTATCCTTTATCCTGGCGCTGTTGTCGACCAACATCGCTATGAACTGGTCCTTGGCTCCCCCTGGCAGGTCCACTCCGGAGGAACTCGCCATCTGCCCTAAAAACAGTTCTATGAAGGGTGAATTGGGGTCAGGGTTGAGGTAGAAATCCAGAAGCTGAGCCAGCATCGCATCGTCTACGGCACTCAGATCTAAAGGCATCGCTATACCAAAAGACTCCATCATCACCGGCAGCTGTTTGGTGATGAAATCGAGGTAGGTATCGACGCTGAGCACCTGGCCTTCCGCGAAGCCGTCCTCCACCATCCTTTCCGGGCTCAAAGCGAGGAGTCTCCGGGTCAGCTCGGGGTCCGTGACGTCTTCCGCCATGATGAGGACGTTCTCGCTTGAGAAACCCCCGAAAGCATCGCTGAAGGTGTCAAGGGCCTGCACCGACTCGTAGTCCTTTGGCATCATGGCTTCCTGGCTCAGCTCGGTGCTGATGCGTGGGAAGCCGGCGGCGAGGAAGGCGGTGATGAGGACGACCACGAGCACCACCAGCCAGGGCCGTTTCTCTGATTGACTGGCGAAAAACTCAAATATCTTCACTGCGCGTAAACCCCACTTTCTGCTCCCAGACTCCTGTCTCGCTCTACCACCAGTCACCTCAGCAGTTGTGACCTTATTCCGTCTCGCGGCCTCCCGCCGCGGTTCTCGTTACCCCAGAGGCGAACACACGAGCATCTCAAACCGTGCTTTCCTGGTCGAACTGCCGCAGCAGTCCCCTCAGGAACTCCAGCAGGAATTCTTTGTCTTTCTCGGGGACCGCGGCCAGGACCTCGGCCATCTTGCGCCGGTTATCCTCCTCGATATGCCGCGTGAC
>CAYPZH010000141.1:0-7836 GCA_964415205.1 uncultured Actinomycetota bacterium
TGAGCGCCTGCCTGCCCGAGAACCCGAGAGGTAGTAGAGATGCCGCAGCCGATAAAAGGGAAGAGACTGGGGGGAAGCGCCTCCCACCAGAAAGCGATACTTTCCAACCTGGCCCGTTCCCTCATAGAGAACGAGAGAGTGGAAACCACCCAGACGCGCGCCAAGGAGGTCCAGCCCCTGGTGGAGAAGCTGGTGGGGCTGGCGAAGCGCGGCGACCTGCACGCGCGCCGCCGCGCCCTGTCCATCATCCAGGACCGCGACGTGGTCCACAAACTCTTCGACGAGATAGGCCCCCGCTATAGCGACCGCGAGGGCGGGTACTCCCGGGTGACCAAGACCGGCCCGCGCAAGGGCGACGCCGCTCCAATGGCGGTCATCGAGTTCGTCTGAGTGCTTTTATGGCCTGGGCCGCTGGATAATAGTCTCGCTCCGCTCTATACCCTCCGCTCCGGCCAACCCAGTCGATCCCGGGCTGGTGGCAGCTCAGACGGATGTTTTTTCTATACAGATGACACCCGAGAGTTTTTCTTCAGCCACTAGATCGAATGCGCTGGCGTTTGCTGCAGCCTCTCTCTTGATCCAGCCACCCCCGGTTCACGGGTTGGTGGCAGCGAAGACGAAGGCCTCGCCCGGCTGACCTGTTGCCGGGCTTCGCTCAGTGGTTTCCATACAGACGGAACCCAAACGGAATATTTCAAGTAATCGCGAAAAGGCCGCTTCGTACCGACCCCTGGTTACCACGAGCAATGAGCAACGGCCGCTCTTGGGTTTGCGCAAAGTGGCATCTTGGTGGCCGGTATTCCTCAGGATAATGGCGTTTTCACCCCTGTATTGCCACGTGAAACGGACATCCATGTTCACAGAGGATTCCCATGCATAATCGGTGCCCTTGATCCTCTTTGAACGGAGGGGGGTGCGCCGGGTTGTCCCTGGGAAGCCCGATCTTCCTATCTGCGGCCTACTGCTCATCTACAGAGAGCCTCTCGAATCGTGCTTCGAACCTCGCAGTGAAGAATATTTCCCTCAGCTTCCTATCTCCTTAAGGATGCTCTTAGAGCTCATCTTCTTGATCTTACCGCAGGCTATATCCTGGCGCTTCCTTCTCAGCTTTCTGCCATTCCTGCGTCCAGAACCACGCCTGTTCTCTATCGAAGGATATCTGGAGGTGGATGGTGATCTTGCCCGTCTCAGGCTCAGCCTCGATCCTGACCTGTTCCCCAGGACGTAGTCCGAGCGCTTTTCTGATCGCTGCCGGGATGGTAACGCTTCCCCTCGAGTCTATCCTGGCATAGGCGTTGCATATTCAGTTCATCAGCGGTTCCTCCTCATCATCACAACCTCTGCAAGCAAGACAGCGGAAATCCCGCAATACAGCAATGCATAAATACTGGAGCTATGTGGGAACATATGCTCATGAAGGCGGGTGAAGAGAGAAAATACCACGGGGGGGCTTTTTCGGGCTCTTCTTTTTATGTGTAAAATGTGGAGAACCGGGCATGCAGCTGCGGCTGCGCGGAAGGGCAAGGTCTTCGAGCGTCCTGGTCTTGCATGTCTCCCGAGACTATTGAATGTCAGCGGGAAGACCGCCTAGCAAGAGGATAATCAGCACCGAGATTCTTGCGTCGAACACCGGGGCGATGGGGTAAAATCACTGCATGGCGAACTACAAGCTCACGCTGCAATACGACGGGACGGATTACAGCGGCTGGCAGAGGCAGCCTGGGTATCCCACGCTGCAGGGGGCATTAGAGGAGGCGCTGGCAAAGGTGGCGTCGCTGGAGTCCCCCCTGTACGCGGCGGGGCGCACCGATGCCGGAGTGCATGCCCGGGGGCAGGTGGTGAACTTCCACGGCGCGATAAAGCCGGCCCCGCAAAACCTGCCCAACGCGCTCAACTCCTTCCTGCCGCACGATATCGTGGTACAGGGCTGCGAGGTGGTCCCCGAGGACTTCAACGCCCGCCGCAGCGCCCTGGCCAGGGAATACTGTTACTACATATATAGAGGGAAATACCCATCGCCCTTCCACCGCAGGTATACACTACATTGCCCCGACCTGCTCGATACGGAGGCGGTGGAGGCCGCCCTGCGCGCCATCGCGGGTGAGCACGACTTCGCCGCCTTCGCCCGTAGCGAGGAGGGAAGGTCGAGCGTGCGCGAGGTCTACGAGGCGGAAGTCCGGCTCAGCGGCGATATCCTGGGCATCAGGGTGAAGGCCAACGCCTTCGTATGGATGATGATGCGCATGCTCTGCGGGAGCCTGCTGGAGGTCGGCAGGGGTAAGTGGTCGGTGGAACGTTTCCGGGAGGTGCTCGGCGGCGGGGACAACTCAGCCAGCGGGCCGGCGCTGCCGCCGCGGGGGCTGTTCTTAGAGGGAGTGTACTATTGAGCCCGGGAACCTTCCCTGTCCTCGTCCAAGGCCCCGCAAAAGCGATGACAGAAGGAGGCCGCCGCTTCAGGGGTCTTTCGGAGCCGTGGCGGGGGCGGGTTGCCGCTGCCGCCTTTTGGCCACGGTGACAGGAAATGCCCGGCAAGCCTTGCGTGTCCCGCCAGCATGGCGGATTATCTCCGGTTGCGGTTAGCGCAAGATGCAGCCGGTTTACATAACGGCGCGCAGAGCAATAATAATAACTAGGGAGTCGTAGAAAGAAGGAGGGATAATGGCCAGGAAACTGCTTTTCGCGGTGGATTTTTCGCCCTACACGGAGAAGCTCCTGGGCTGCGCCGGCGAACTGGCCCATTACGGCCTGAACGAGGTGGCCATGCTCTACGTGCTCGAGTCCAAGAAGCATGCCGACTACGGAGATCATAAGAACCCAGCCTTCGAGGCGGAGGTGAAGGGGGCGGAGGAACACCTGGGCAAGCTGGCAGCGGAGCTGGAAGCGGGGGGCATGAAGGTCACCCGGCTGCTCAAGTCCGGGACCCCGGCACAGGAGATCGTGGATACCGCCAGGGAGGAGGACGTTGACTTCATCTTCCTGGGTGCGCGCGGCAAGGGGTTCATCAACCGTGCCATCCTGGGCAGCGTGAGCGAGAGGGTGGTCAAGCTAGCCGACCGCCCGGTGATGATACAGCACTGCCGGGTGGTCAAGGACAACGGCGGCTATTCATGCGAGAACGCCTGCTCCTCGCTGTTCGGAAACATCCTGGTGGCCTGCGATTTCTCCAAGTACGCCGACAGCGTGAGGCCGATCATCGTCGACCTCGCCAGGACCCTGTGCACGCCCATGACCCTGCTGCACGTGGTCGAGGGAAAGAGCGATATGGGTTACGAGCCCCTGGACAAGTTCAAGAAGGAGCAGGCGAAAGAGCAGATGGCCAGGCTCGAAGACATGAGCTACGAGCTGGGATACTACTGCAAGAGCGTTAAGATAGACGTCGTGAACGGCAGCACCCCGTCCGCCATCCTCGCCTACGCCGAGGAGATGGACGCCTCGCTGATCATACTGGGTGCTTTCGGTAGCCGCGGGGTGACCCAGGACCTCCTAGGCAGCGTGACCGACAAGGTGATGCGCAAGAGCGAACGCCCCGTGCTGGTGCTCAAATCCAGGGGATAAGGGCTTACTCTCCCGGCGAGGCGGGTCTGATGTCTGGAGAGCCGAAGTCAACTAGCTCCACGGAGGCAATAAGGCGGTAGCGCTGCAGGCTTTCCTGGGGGTCAAACCCCGTGACCTCCACCTGGACCGCCGCCGGGGGGGCGGACGCGTCGCTTACCCACAGGGTGGCGGCAAGCTCGTAGCGCAGGGACGAGAAATAGGACCAGGCGGTCTCGGTAAGGGTGTCGCGCGCCCTGTCTTCCCCCAGCCGCAGGAGGTAGCGCCTGCACGTGACCCCGGAGCGCTCCTCCTCCCCCTGCAGGGTAAGTGAACCGTAAGAGGACAGCAGCTCGCCTAACCTGGCGGGGTCGTAGAGGGGGTTGGGGGCCCGGGACAGGTCCGCGGCGCTCCACGCGCCCCCCTCGCGCAGCCAGTATTCCCCGTCCCGCGAGACGAAGGCAAGGCTTTCCTCTCCCGCCGGAGAGGTGCGCGTGATGTCGACGGAGAAATCGCCGTCCCGGTAAGCTCCCTCGCCCTTCTCGTCCCCGTACACGCTCTGCCCCGATACCCCGATCCAGGTCTCCAGGTGGGTGCGGTAGCGGAAGGAGCGGGAACCCTCGAGGGCACGCAGGCAGCCGTCCACCTCCTGCCTCCAGGCCGCGTCCTCATCCGTGCCCCCGCAGCCGGGCGCCAGCGCACACAGCAGCACCGCGGCGAGGAGAAGGAAAGCGGCGCGGCGCAGCGTCGCCATCAGGAACGGATCACCGCCAGCACCTCATCGCGCTTTTCCTCCATGAGTTCGCGGGTCCTGGCCTCGAGGTTGAGGCGGATGAGCGGCTCGGTGTTGGAGGGGCGCACGTTGAACCACCAGTCGTCGAACTCCACCGTGATGCCGTCCAGGCGGTCGACCCCGCCCGCCGCGTAGATGCCGGCTATCTCCTCCAGCTTGGACGGGATGTCCTCCACGCGGCTGTTTATCTCCCCCGAGGCGTGGTACTTCTTGAAGGGGGCGAGTATCTCGGACAGGGGCTTCTTCTCCAGGCTCACTATCTCCAGGATAAACATGGCGGCGATGAGGCCGGAGTCCGCGCGGTAGTTGTCGCGGAAATAGTAGTGGCCGGAATGCTCCCCCCCGAATACGGCGCCGGTCTCCGCCATGGTCTGCTTGATGAAAGAATGCCCCACCCTCTCCCGGATGGGTTTGCCGCCGTACTGCCGGATGGTCTCGGGCACCACCCAGCTGTTGATGCAGTTATAGATGATGTTCTCGCCGGGGTGCGTCTCGAGGATGCGCTTGGCCACCATGGCGGTGGTGAGGGAGCCGCTCACGGCCTCGCCGCGGTCGTCCACGAGGAAGACGCGGTCGGCGTCCCCGTCGAAGGCCATGCCCAGGTCGCCGCCCGCCTCCAGCACCCAGCCGGAGAGCAGCCTTATGTTCTCGGGGTTGATGGGGTCGGGCTGGTGGTGTGGGAAGGAGCCGTCCAGCTCGAAGCAGTGCGGCACCAGCTCGCAGGGCAGGCGCTCGAAGAGGGCGGGGAGTATCAGCCCGCCCATGCCGTTACCGGCGTCGGCCACCACCTTCAGGGGCAGCAGCGCCGAGACGTCGATGAAGCCGAGGACGTGGTCGACGTAGCGCGCCAGCATGTCCACCTCCTCAGCCGTCCCCCTGCGCGGCGGGTCGGGGAAGGCGGCCTCCAGCACCAGGTCCCTTATGTCCAGGATGCCGGTGTCGGAGCTGATGGGGCCCGCCTTGCGGCGGCAGAGCTTGAGGCCGTTATACTCCGCGGGGTTGTGGGAGGCGGTGAACATGGCCCCCGGGCGGTCAAGCGCGCCCGAGGCGAAGTAGAGCATGTCCGTGGAGCAGAGCCCGATGTCCGTCACGTCCGCACCCTGGTCGGTGGCCCCCGCGATAAAGGCGCGTGAGAGAGCGGGCGAGGACAGGCGCATGTCCCTTCCGGTTACTATGCCGTCCTCGCCGAGGAAGGACACGAAGGCCCTGCCCACGCGGTAAGCGACCTCCTCGTCAAGCTGGTCCGGATAGATGCCCCTGACGTCGTAAGCCTTGAATATGCCGGGGTCGATGTCTTTCATGCTCCTTCCTTCCCTCGTGCATGATAGAATTCTATCACAGCCGCAGGGAAGGGCATGCAGCGGCGCGGGGCGAAGGACTATCGCGGGATTGCCCGCTCCTCGAAGCCGTTCCACGCGGTTGGGTGGGAGTCCCACATCGCTTGTGGGAAGACATGGACAAGGGGGTTCTCATGGCGGAGCCGATCAACCTGGATGACGTGATGGTCATGGAGGAAAGCGACCCCGGCGGCATGCTCGCGGCCATCGAGGCGTTCCCGGCGCACTGCACGGAGGCGCTGCGCATCGGCCGGGACCAGCTGGACGTCCCGGACAAGGAGGGCTTGAAGCGCATAGCTTACGTGGGCATGGGCGGCTCCGCCATCGGCGGCGACATCTTGCGCTGCCTGCTGGAGGACGCGGTGGGCATGCCCTTCAGCGTCTATCGCTCCTACCGCCTGCCTTCCATGCTGGGCGCAGACACGCTGGCCATATTCGCCAGCTACTCCGGCAACACCGAGGAGACCCTGTCCGCCCTGGATGACGCCATCTACCTGGGGTGCAAAGTGATGGCCGTCACTACCGGGGGGGTGCTGCTGGACAAGGCGCGCGGATACCGCTTTCCCACCCTGGTCGTCCCCGGCGGGCTGCAGCCGCGCGCCGCCCTCGCCTACCTCAGCCTGCCCGCGGCGGCGGTGCTGGAGAAGATGGGGCTGCTGCAGGGATTCACCAAGGTGGCCCACGAGGCGGTGGATTTCCTGCGCGAAAAAAAGGAGAGCTGGGGGCGCCTGACCCCGTTGAGCAGGAACTTCGCCAAGCAGCTCGCCACGCGGCTGCAGGGGAAGGTGCCGGTCATCTACGGCAGCGAGGGCATCCTCGCGGTGGCCGCTTACCGCTGGAAATGCCAGTTCAACGAGAACTCCAAGGTCCCCGCCTTCACCCACGCCCTGCCGGAGATGAACCACAACGAGATCGTGGGGTGGCACGCCAAAGACGAGTTCTCCAGCAGGGTGGAGCTGGTGTTCCTGGTGGAGGAGGACGACGAGTCGCGCGTGGCCAAAAGGGTGGAGGTGACGGCGGAGATGCTGCAGGACAAGGTGGGCGGGGTGACCGTCATCCACGTGGGCGGGCGCACGCGCACGGACAAGCTGCTGTCCGCCATCCACCTGGGGGATTTCGTCTCCGGCTACCTCGCCCTGCTGAACGGCGTGGACCCCACCCCGGTAGAGAGCATCGCGCGGCTCAAGGAGCGCATGGCCCAGGAAGGGTGACGGCGGGACGGCGCGGGCGCGGCGTCGAGAGAGGAAAGCGGGAAAAGTGGAGGAGCAAGCCCGGGAATACCTGGCGTCCCGGCTGCGGGAAGCGGGCCTGCCCCCGCCCCGCGCGGCGGTGGTACTGGGGAGCGGCCTGGGCGAGGCGGCGCCTGAGCTCGCCGAGGCCGTGGAAGTGCAGTGGGGCGACATCCCCGGCTGGCCGCAGTGCGTAGTGCCGGGCCACCAGGGCGTGCTGCGCTGCGGCGTCATCGGGGAAACAGGGCTCCTGGTGCAACTCGGGCGCCTGCACTATTACCAGGGGCTGGACATGGAGGCGGTAACCTTTCCCGTGCGCGTCATGGCCTCCCTGGGCGTGGAGAGGTTGTTCATGGCCAACGCCGCCGGCGCCCTCAACCCCGTCTATGAACGCGGTTACCTCATGCTGGTGCGCGACCATATCAACCTCATGGGCGTAAACCCCCTGCGCGGGGTGCGCGACGGGGAGGAGGACCCTGCCTTCCTCGACGTCTCGTCCCTCTACGACGAGCAAACGGGCGACGCGCTCACGGAGAGGGCGAAGGCTTCCGGCTGGCCCATGGAAGGGGGCGTGCTGGTGGCGGTCCCGGGCCCCACCTACGAGACCGGCGCCGAGCTGCGCTACATGCGCCTAGTGGGCGGCGACGCCGTGTCCATGAGCGTGGTGCCCGAAGCCCTCATGGCCCACCACCTGGGCCTGCCGGTGACCGCGGTGAGCGTGATCACCAACGTCTGGGACCTACGCCGGCCCCATGCTATCTCGCACCGGGAGGTGCTGGAGACGGCGGCGCAGGCGGCGCCCGTGCTGCGCGAGGTCATCGCCGCCTGGCTCGAGCTTTAAGATGCCGCATCTCTGGCTTCGGGAGTGCTGACCACCCTGATCCCGACCCACGAGGTTTTCATCTACCCCGGGAAGAGCTGGACCCTGGTGAAGCGGAGGAGATGA
>CAYPZH010000142.1:0-7786 GCA_964415205.1 uncultured Actinomycetota bacterium
AGGTGCGGGGCTATACGCAGATGCCCCTGGAGGGCGAGAGCATGGCCTACAGCCTCACCGACGCGGAAGCGCCCACCCCGAAAAGGGTGCAGTACTTCGAGATGCTCGGCCACCGCGCGCTCTGGGCGGGGGGATGGAAGCTGGTGACCGCCCATTCCGGCCTGGTCTTCAGGTGGACGAACAGCCTTATGGACCAGGAGGGACACGACGGCGATTTCGACGCGGACGAATGGGAGCTCTACCACATCGACGAGGACTTCTCGGAGGTACGCGACCTGGCGGCGGAGCGCCCCGAGAAGGTGCGCGAAATGCTCGACCTGTGGTGGGCGGAAGCAGGGAAACACAAGGTGCTCCCCTTGGACGACGCCATCGCCGCGCATGCCGTGCTGGAGCCGCAGCCCCATATCCTGGAGGAACGCAACGTCTATTCCTACACTTCTCCCATAAGGCTTGCGCGCACCGGTTCTCCCGACGTCAGGAACCGCTCCCACGCCATCAACGCCGAGGTGACCATACCCCGGGGCGGGGCGGAGGGGGTTATCATCTCCAACGGCGGTCAAGACGGGGGCTTTTCGCTGTGCATCAAGGACGGCAGGCTGCACTACGTCTCCAACTGGCTGTCCCGCGAGCATTTCGTGGTCACCTCGCAGGAGGAGGTGCCGGAAGGAGAGGTGACCTTGCGCATGGAGTTCCGCAGGACGGAGGATTTCGCCGGAGCAGTCACCCTCTATATCGCCGGCCGTAAAGCAGGAGAGGGTGAGGTCCCCCGTACCAACCCTACGGCCTACAGCTTTGTCGATGGGCTGGAGGTAGGGTCCGACTCCGGCTCCGCGGTGTGGCCGGAATACCGCCCTCCCTTCGCGTTCTCCGGGGTGATAAAAAAGGTGGAGATAATCCCGGAGGGGCCGGGCCACGACGACCCGGAGGGCGAGTGGCGCGTGGCCAGCTACCGCCAGTAAGCCGGCGCAGCAGGGCGCGCCTTCACTTGCCCGTCCTGCCCGTGAAGGTGCGCTCGGGGACCACGCTGAGGTTGACCACCACGTCTCCGGCGTTGACGCGCAGTGTGGAGAGCAGGTCGTCGAAGGGCGGGAGCTCTCCATCTCCCGCGATGACGACGTCTACGCTGTTACCGTCGGCCTCCAGCGAGTAGACGTTGTACTTTGTGCCCTCGAGCCATGCCTCTATCTCGCTGAGGGTGCGCTGCTGCAAGATCTGCTCGGCGGTGACGCGGTAGCTCGTGTAGCCGAGCGGCACTATGAGTACCAGGGTGGCGATGACCACGACCGTGACCGCCCAGCGCTTGGCCTTCCTCCCCTCGAGGTTCAACGCCGCGCCGCCGTACCCCATGAGGGCGAAGAAGACGAGGCCGGCGATGACGATGGCCAGGAAGTTGGTGAGAAAGAGGACGAAGGCGCCCAAGGCGTCGCCGTAAGCGCGCTCGGCGAGGCAGATCCCCACCACCGCCAGGGGGGGCACCAGGGAGACGGCGATGGCCACCCCCGGCAGGGCGTCCGAGACATCCTCGCGCCCGGTGGCGAAGGCGCCGGCCGCCCCGGAGGCCAGGGCTATGATGAGGTCGATGAGGCGCGGGGAGACGCGAGCGGTGATCTGCGAGTTGCCGGCGACCTGCACGGATTCGTTCACCACCAGCGCCAGGAGGAACGCGAAGCCCACGGTCGCCGCCGTGCCCGCTGCCACGATGAGCAGCGAGCGCACTATGTTGTGGTGGTCACCGCTGACGATGCTGAGCGAGACGGCCATGATGGGCGTCATCAGGGGGGCCACGATCATGGCGCCGATGACCGTGGCCACGGAATCGCTCACCACTCCGTAGGTGGCGATGATGGCCGAGAGGAGGAGCAGGACGAAGAAACGCAGCAGGCGGTCCCGCGTGGGCTGGCGGTCGAAGAGCAGCTTTTCCTGCAGCAACTCAATGTCTCTGGCCGTGACCTCTCCGCCGTGCAGCAGATCGCTGATCCTGTTCATAGCGAACACCCTCATATCACGGTCCGCGCCCGCCGGCGCAAGAAAGCCCACCTTCCCGGGGAAGCGAGGCCCGGGGGAGCCGCCCCGGATCGATCGTCCCGGGAATACTTCCATTACACGAGATTCGATTCCTTCCCACTCGCTACCGGGCCGGAACGAAAAGATCAACGACGTCTCTGCGCGGTGAGGGTCCTCTCCCCCAGCCTATTCGGAGGTGTTCCGCTGTTTTACGGACCCCGCGTCAGGGAATAATGGATGCCGGAAAGCCCACGCCTTGCGCCACGCGGGCGCCTGTAGCGAAGAGGGGATGGATTTGTGTTGCTGCATCGCCGCCGCCGTCGGGGTCTTCGCGCCGCGCCTGGCGCTCCTCATCGTGTGGATATTCACCCCCTACGTCAGCCGGGCCTTCACCACTTTCTGGTGGCCCCTGCTGGGGCTCTTCTTCCTGCCCTACACCACCCTGCTATACGCCCTCGCCTACCTGCCCGGCGTAGGGGTCTTCGGCTGGCGCTGGCTCTGGGTGGTCCTGGGAGTGATCCTGGACATCGCCTCGTACAGCAGCGGCGGGGCCAGCAAGAGCAGGCAGGCAAAGGGATAAGGACAAACGATCGATGGGCGATTCGACAGTATAAGGGAGGTGCTACAGCGCAAGGAGGTGTCGCAGTAATAGCGTATCCCGTCCCCTCCCGCGGACGTCGCACAAGGGAATATCGCGAACTCGGGGGAAGATTCTTCATAATGCTGGTGGCCTGGCTGCTGGCCGCCGGGGCCATCGAGATCAGCCTGGGCACCGCCATGGACCCGGAGTTCAAGTACCGCTGGCTGGTGGTTATCGAGGGGGTCCTCTCAATCATTGTCGCCCTGTGCCTGTTGCTCTTCACCACGCCCACGCTGAAGCTGCTGGTATTCCTCTTCGGCCTGTACATCATCCTCATGGGCATCATCGACGTGGTGGTGAGCTTCATGCTGCGCAGCTATTTCAAGGCCGTCGGGTCCAAGGAAGTGGTGATCGTAGCAGAGTAGGCCGGTCACCGGACCAGCCTGGCCGGGCCGGGAAGGAGCGGCGCCGGCGTACCGGCGGGAGCGGTGATCGGCTCCACCGCAGCGCTGGTGGTCTACCTCTTGCTCCTGGAACCGCTGCGCGCTCCCGAAAGCGACGCGAGCCCCGCGGAAGAAACGGCACTCGGCAGCGACACGGATGATTGATCCGCCTCTGCACCGGCGGCCGTACCCCGCCTCCCCCGCATAGACAATATACGTCAAGCTACCGCGGCGGCTGGAGGCTCCTGTTTGAACCAGCTCCTGATGAGGAAGGCGAAGACTATCCTGAGCAAGCCCACGAAGATCGAGTAGATGCCGATGACGAGGATGACGGTCCAGACACCCAGGCCCGGCCTGAAGACGAACACCAACCCGACGACCACGGAGGTCAGCCCGAAGATGCCCATGAACACCCGCCACCCCGTGCTCGCGTCCGACTCGATGGCGGCGAAGATGTCCATGAAGCCGATGGCGATGAGCCAGACGACGATGAGCACCAGCAGGCCGCCGATGGCCACGCCGGGGCGGGCGAGCACGACGATGCCGACCACTATCTCCAGCAGCCCCAGCAGCAGCTCGAGCGCGTAGCTCTCCTGCTTGCGGGCTGCCATTATCGCCTCCACGACGTGGAACACGCCGTACAAGAGCGCCAGGATGCCGAAAAAGACCAGCAGCACCTTGGTGGTGGCCGCTGGCCAGATCAGGATGACGATCCCGAAGGCCAGTGTCAGCAGACCGCTCAGAAGTATCAGGCCCCAGTTCCGCGCGATGAATGCACGCTCCATCCGTCTCTCCTTTCCCTCCGCTCCACGCGCTCGAAAAACTCTCCCACACGGGTATTGTAGAGTACAGAGAAGCCCGTGTCTCTATTCGCCGCTGATGCCGCCCGACACCTCCGTTCATCCCCTCCCATACAGGACTGCTATAATATGCTGGCCGTACGAAGAGGGGTTTTTCATACGGGAGGGACGCCATGAAAGTCATCGTGGTCGGAGCGGGAACTTCAGGCCTGGCGGCTGTTCACACCCTGCGCAAAAAGGCGCCGACGTCGTCGCCCTGGAGGCCAAGGAGCTGGCGGGAGGGCGAATCATCGGGGCGCGCCGGGACGGTTACACCATGGACCTGGGCGCGCAGTTCTTCTTCAAGTACTACGACACCACCTTCCGGCTGTGTCGCGAACTGGGGCTGGGAGACGAGATCGAGCGCTTCCCCCTAAAGGTGGCCATAGCCAGGAAAGGCAGGCTCTACCCCGCGGTCGCCAGCCTGAAACCGCTCGACCTATGGCGCAGCCGCCGCGACCTCATGCGCTTCCGGGGCCTATCCGCACTGGGGATGCTACAGTTCGCGCGCATCATGCCCCTCGTGCTCAAGCGACGCCGCGACCTCCACTTCATCGACTACGGTAATATGCTCGACCTGGACGACGAGAGCTTCGCGGACCTGGCCCTGCGGCGGGGCGGCGAGGACATCCTCGAGTACCTCTTCCAGCCCATCGCCTCCTGCCTCACCCTGGGCGAGCCCGAGGACGTGGGGGCCGGCTACGGCCTAACCCTGCTGTGGTACGCCCTTAACGGCCTCTCCACCCTCTCCCGCGGCATCGGCTCCCTGGCCGAACGCCTTTACGAGGAGTGCGCCGACGACGTGCGCCTCTCCACCCCGGTGAAGAAGATCGTCATCGAGGGGGGCGCGGTGAAGGGGGTGGAGACCGCGGACGGCCTCATGGAGGCGGACGTGGTGATCTGCACCGCCACCGCCACCAAGGCCCTGGAGCTCATGCCTGGTCTCCCCGACGGGATGCGCAAGCCCCTAGAGAAGGTCACCTACAGCGCATGCTGCCACGTCATGTTCGGGCTCGAGAGGCGCCTGCTGCCCGAGGGATGGTACGCGGTGGGCCTGCCGCGCAAGGAGGGCAGCTCAATGGCCGGGTTCGTCGACAACAGCACAAAGTCCCCCCATTACGTGCCCCCGGGCGGCGGCATGGTGCACTGCTTCACCTTCGGCAAGCATGCCTTCCAGCTCAACTCCATGTCCGACGCGGAGGTCTTCTCCCGACTCAAGACAGAGATACGGCGTTACATCCCCACCATGCCCGAGGAGCCGTTCTTCTCCGAGATATACCGCTGGGACGAGGCGGTATGCCTCTCGCCCCCGGGCATGCTGAGGCAGATCCACGACATGAAGCACGGTCATTTCCGGGACGTGAAGGGGCTCTTCCTGGCGGGCGAGTACCTCTACATGCCCTCGGTGGACGGCGCCCTGCGCAGCGGCATCGACGCGGCCGAAGCCTCCTTGAGGGGCTGAGACTCTGGGGTCAGAGCTCAAAACATGCATCCCGCGGATCAAGCAGAGCTGTTCCCGAGAGGCCATGGCGATGGATGCAAGTTTTAAGCTCTGACCCCATTGATGTGGTGCGGCGCGCAGCGATGAAAAAACCGACCGGGGGCCCAGGCCCCCGGCCGTTTCCACTTTCTCGGCCCCGCTTTTACCCCTCCGGTTCAACCTTTTCTTCGTCCTCCTCGCGCCGCACGCGGCACGCGCCGGATATTCAAGTGGGGACCCCAAGCCGCGGCAGTATGAATCCGCTCAATATCACCCATACCGCGATGACGATAACCAGGATCAACCATTCCAAGTCGCTCTTACTCCCGGTCCCGACCGGGCCTTTACCAGGGGCTTCACGTGGAACGGGTACCGCACCCGTCCAGCGTCTGTCCCTTGTCCGAACCGCCGATACCGATGACGGAGAACATCTTCTTCACCTTCGATGACCCGCACTTGGCGCACTCCAGCTTCTCCGTGTCCGCGTCCTCCGCACGGCGGAAGAAGGCATCGAAGCGGTGTCCGCACTCCTCACATCGATACTCAAAAATCGGCATTATTACCTCCTGTTGTCTTCCTGCAACTTCAATAATATATCCCCATCCGCAGCCACCACACATGATTCAGGTCAACCGGGACATGGACTGACGCATACGGCGGGGAGACCGCGCGGCGGCGGGCGACCACACCGAAAGGCGGGGACGGCGCCCTCGCCCCGCACGGCGACAATATGCCATTATCTAACATATAGACGGCTTGTTCCCTTGACCGCCCGATTATGCCATGCTATTGATATGCCGTTCCGGGTCTCCGCCCTGCGCGTCCCGCAGGCGGGCGGGAACCGCAAGCAACAAACGGCGGTCAAATAACCGGTAGCGAAAAGGAAGGACAGATGGGCAGGATATCTTACTGGTACTCCGGCCTGAGCCGGGGCGCTAAGACAGCCATCACCATCAGTGGGGTGGCCCTGGCCGCGCTGGTGGCCGCCGCCATCCTGTACATGGTGCTCACCCCGGACAAGGTGGAGGTGCGCTACGGCACCATCGTGTGGGACCCCGTCGACGGACACGTCTGGGAGGACAACACCCAGACCATCTGGGTAGAGGCCTCCGAGGCTGGCAACTACCGCGTGGAGCGCATCGAGCAGCTCAGCCCCGAACACCAAGAGCAGATAGACAAACAGAAGGAGGAACAGAAAAAGCGCGAAGAGGAACTCGTGCAGTACACGGGTGTCGAGGGCATCGAAGCGGCCTTCCCCGCGGACACCTTCGCCCAGCTCAACACGCTGCAGCAGAACATCGAGACCGCGGGGCAGGACATCCTCACGGGCATGAAGATGGCCAACGAGATCTACGTCGCGCAGACGACCCTCCTCGATACCCGCAACCAGGCTGCCTCCATGGCACTGCCTCCTGATCTGGAACCGCTGCGGGGAGAGGCTCTTCACGTCTTGGACCTTTATATCAGCGCCTGCGACTATTACCTGGACGCCATCGCCAGCGGCGACCTGAGCCTGATCGACCAGGGCAACGCGCTCATCCAGGAGGCCACCACTATAGTGCAGGGCCTCTTGCCCTCGTATTGAGCCCCGCCCTTTTTTCATGCATCCCGCCACGCGTCTGTGATACATTCTTATTTCAAGTATGGCTGCGGGGGATCGATATCCAAAGCGACCGCACGGTACAGGGGACGGCCGTAAGAGCTAGACGATAAGGAGAGCGCGATGACAGAGGACACCCAGGAAAGGCCCAAGCTTCTTTTCCGCCTGCTGGAGGGCGTGTTTATGGCCCAGTTCCACCTGGTCAAGGGGCTGTCTTACGTGCTGCCGCCCCCCATGCTCTACCTCATCCCCAAGGCCGTTGGCGCGGCCTTCTTCTATGCCCGGCCGGGGATGCGGCGCAGGCTGGCCAAAAAGATCAGCGACGCCATGCCGGAGATCGGCGACCCCCGCGAGCTCGACCGCATAGGACGCAGGGTATGCGGTTGCGTGTTCATGCCCCTCTTCGACCTCTTCGTCCTCATGCGGCACACCGACCGCTACATGCGCGAGCTGAGGGTGGAGGGCATGGATATGGTCGAGGAAGCGGAGGCGGAGGGCAAGGGCGTCATCTTCACCGGCCCGCACACCGGGGCCATAGGCATCATCCACGTGATCCTGGCGCGCATAGGAAAGGCCTACACCCCCATCGCCTTCAACCCCAAGGACACGACCATGCCGCGTTACGTCGAGGCGCTGGAGTTCTACAGCGGCATGATCGGCTGCGATGTGGAGGAACCGGTCTTCTTCGTGGGGGAGGACATCATCCCCAGGATCAAGGAGCACCTGAAGGCGGGCAAGCGCATCGGGCTCACCTGCGACATCGGCGGCAGCGGCATCGTGGAGTTATTCGGGAGGCCGGCGGCACTTGCCACCGGCCTGGCGCATTTCGCGTACGACTCC
>CAYPZH010000143.1:0-1332 GCA_964415205.1 uncultured Actinomycetota bacterium
GGGCGAGAGTGTTATAAGCAATTCCAACTAAGATATAGGATTCAGCATATATGACAGTCTAATATCAATTTGGGAAATTATGATAGTTTGCTCATAATAGTACAAAGAGATTCCAGACGAAGAAGGTGAGCAAATGAAAGACGATGATTTCGATCGAAGGTTAGGCAAGGCGCTGGGAGTGAATCTCGTAGATGTACAGGCGATGGCGGACAGGCTTTGCGTTTCTGTATCCTGGCTTTACCATCAGGTCCAGGACGAAAGGATTCCCTATTATCGCGTGGGGGCTAAAGTGAGATTTGACCCCGATGAGGTCCTCGCGCATCTCAGGCGGGAGACACCGCGCAGGGACCGCGCGCGGGTGAGGGCGAAACTGGATCAGAAAGCCGCATCGGAGTAGCCATGTTATGTGTGCAGAGGTGGAATCCGTTCCCCACATGTTCCCCACGCTCGGCGACACGTCGGGATAAGCGGGGATACGGGAGGATAATAGTAGGATATTCCAACTGCCCGGTACCCTGGGATTTCGCTACTGTGAGACAAGCCGTGCTAAAGGAGGATAACGTTCCTACCGGCCCGGTGTAAGACTCATAATCCGCGTGTCGCAGGTTCGAGTCCTGCTGGGCCCACCAGTAAAAGGCCAGGTCAGAGGGTATGTACTTTGGCCTGGTTTCATACTATGCACCCAGCAGGTATTTCCACAGCGGGATAGCGGAGATCTCTACCCCGTCGATCTTGAGCCGGTCGGTGGCATCGCGGGTGACAACGGTGAGCTTGCGGCAGCCTGGGAATCTGCGCAGAAACAGCCGTGCCCCTCGTAAGCGCCGCCCCTCCCACTCGAAGCTGTCATCATATTTCGATTCCACAACCTCGGGACTGCCGGGATTGCCGGTTGCGAAATCGACCTCTCCTTCCCCCTCGGCGTAATATCCGGGCCGCATGCCTCGTCTCATATAATCCATAAAGATCGCGTTCTCGGCCTTCGCCCCGAGGTCACCCCTCCCCGTCAGCACCGTCTTCATGCCGGTGTCCAACAGGTAGGCCTTCTTCTGGGCATAGACACGTTCGTTGTGCGACGTGGTCCATTTGTCTATGGTCTCCACGAGGTAGGCGCTCTTCAGATACGAGAGGTAGTCCTTCACCGTGTCCAGGGAGATGCCGAGGCTTTTGGAGAGGCGGTTGTAACTTATCCTGGAGCCGACGCTGGATGCAAGCAAAAGCATCAAGTCCCGCACCGACTCGGGCCTCCGGATATGCTGGAGCCTTATCAGGTCGCGCGAGATCACGTCGTCCAGGAGTTGGGCCAAATAGGTCTCCGAGGGCTGCAGAACGTTC
>CAYPZH010000143.1:1342-7779 GCA_964415205.1 uncultured Actinomycetota bacterium
ACCCTCCGATTTGCAGGTATTCCTCCGCCGCTGCCACGTAGCGGTATTCCTCCGCCCGGCTTATCTCCTCTCCCCTGAAGGCGAGGAACTCATCGAAACCCAGCGGATAGACGGTGATGATCAGTTGACGGCCGGTGAGCTTACCGCCCTGCGCGGCAAGCAGGGAGGAGGTCGAACCGGTGCATACCAGCTTGAGGTTCTCGGTATCGTAGAGGGCCTTCAATTCCGATTCCCAACCGGGGCTCTCCTGCACTTCGTCCAGGAAAAGCCAGACCTTACGATCGCGGCGGTGCCCGAAGAGCGCCCGGAAATCGCGCAGGATCTCGCTAGCGGATATCCCGGCCGCGCGGGGATGGTCCATCGCCATGTAGAGGAGGTCTTTGGCGTCCAGCCCCCTTTCCAGGCATGCGGCGATGAATTGCCTGACCAGGGTCGTCTTTCCAACCCGGCGGCCTCCCAGGATTATCTCGATCTGTTTTCTTCCCTCGGCTTGCTGCAGAAGGTTCATATAGCGTGGGCGGGGGACGCCGGTGTCCGGCAGATTCCCCTCCCACCAGGGGTTCATCAGGTATAGCATCTCATCATCCACATGCATCACCAGATCGCATCATAACAAAAATGCATCAATAAATACAATACTATAATCGAAACTATTGGGCTAAAGTTTCGATTATAGTATTGTATTATTCGGAAGCATGTTCAAGCGTCTTGGCAGGCAGAGCACATGTTGTTGAGCGACGCAAGGAACGACTATTCTTCATCGAGGTCGAAGTCATCTGAGAGATCATCCACCAGGACCATGGCATCGGTGGCCGCTTCGGCGATCTCCTCGTCCTCGGAGTCGGCGAGGTCGACGAGGACGACTCCCGCCTCCTGGGGTCGGATGTCGGTCACGGCCTCGATGGCGGCGAACAACACGTCCTTATCGGTTTCCTGCGAGGCGAGGAGCGCGGTCAGCCGTGGCCAGGCGGCGTCCAGTTGCCAGTTGCCCGCAGCGCATACCGCTTCGTAGAGCATGTCCGGGTCCTCGCTCTCCAGCGCCTCCAGGATCTGGTCTTCGAACCCTTTGACGTAGCGCATACAAAAGACCGCCGTCAGGCGCCAGTTATCTTTGCCGCTCGCGTAGGCGGCGCGGACGGCATCCCGGTGCCATTCCTCCGGTGCGCGCACCGAGCCCTCAAGGATCCGGCGCCGCACTTCCTCCGGTACTGTGCCGTCCATGTAGAGTTCACGGAGCGTTTCCTTGATCTTATGGAACATCTCTTCACTGATCCCTTCATCCCCGTAGGGTAATTCGGGATCAGACAGGTCTGCATCCTCCAGCGTCGGCCCCAAGGCGATTGCTGCCCTGGCGCGGAGCTCGTCCGGCTCGTCGCCGCTCCGTGCAATGGAGAGCAGCGCGCCGGCAAGCTCGTCCGTGCTCGCGGGGAGCTCTCCCGACAGCTCCGCCGCGAGAAGCCGGTCGGATGCTTCAGCACTGGCATCGTTGAGAACGCCCGTGAGTATCTGCTCCGAGTTTTCCGGCCACTCCCAGGGCGGGAGCTTCTCCATGGAGATCAGCTCGAACATTTTCATCAACCCCTTAGGCTTATCCAGATGTCCTTGCGGTTATACTATCAGAGCCGCGAAAAAGGCAGCGCTACAACACCTTCCCCCATGGGAAGGTGGACCTCACCAGGATGGACCACGTAGCCAGGAGCGGCCCGATCACCGAGCGAAGCACTGAATGCCTTGATCCCCGCTGCCATGTCTGGCCTTGGTGTAGAGGATAGCCTTACCTCGATGGGGATGAGCTTCTGCTCTCGCTCCACGACGATGTCCACCTCCGTGCCCGTTGATGTCCTCCAGAAATGGATCCTCGGTTCCTCGCCACGGTTGAGCAGTGATTTGTATATCTCCGAGACGACTACCGTCTCCATTATACTTCCGCCCATGGGTCCCAGCGCGGCATGCTCGGGATCCTTCAGCCCCGTCAGGTTGCAGAGGGTTCCGGTATCTGCGAAGAAGACCTTGGGCGACTTGATCAGGCGCTTGCCGATATTGGCATGATAAGGCCGCAGGATGATCACCTGATAGGTCGCCTCCAGGACGGAGAGCCAGGCCTTGATGGTATTCACGGCCACCCCCAGGTCACGGGCGATGTCGGTGAGGTTCAGCAGCTGGGCGTTTCTCGCGGCCAGGGTGCGAAGAAATGCCTGGAAGAGAGTGAGATCACCCACCTGCCTGAGTGTCCTCACATCGCGCTCAAGGTAAGTCTGCATATAACTGGCATGCCAGAGTGAGATATCCCTATCGGGTTCGGATACCGGCTCCGGATACCAACCCCGTATAAAGACTTCCCACAGGTCCAACCCCGCGGGTAGCTTCTTGCGGGGAACGTGGTATCCGGGTTCCCAGGGAAACGGCGATGCGGGCCGCCCGAGGGTTTCCCTCTGCGTGAGGGGCATAAGTTTAAGCACGGCGGTCCTTCCGGCCAAGGTTTCGGTTGTCCTCTCGGCGAGAAGGATGTTCTCAGACCCGGAGAGCAGGAAAGCGCCGCGACGTCCGCGGTCCGCATCCACTGCCTCCTTGATATAGGGAAGGAGCTCCGGGGTGTATTGGATCTCGTCGAATATCACCGGCGGTGGATTGATATCCAGAAATCCCCTCGGATCGGAGATCGCCGCCAAGCGCATATCAGGTGGCTCCAGGGAGACGTATCTGTAATCCTTCCCGAAGAGGTGCTTCAGTATCGTCGTCTTTCCGGATTGCCTCGGGCCGGTCATCACGATAACCGGAAATTCTTTCACCGCTCGCTTGAGGGGGACCTCCATGGACCTCTTGATATAGTTTTCTGTGCTCGGCACTTCTCCTCCCATCTGCCGCTTCCAATATATGTGCATATATGCATTTATAATGCACGATTGCACACATAGATACAAGCCTAAGATTGGGGTCGTCCCCCATTGGAGGCATTGGACGATCAGGCGGAAACTCGCGGGATGAATTATCCCGTAACCACCACATACCACCAAACGAGATGCACGCCCGTGGGGATGGAAACAGACCGCGACATCAGGCAAAAGAAGGTAAATGTACAAGGGGGCGAGAAACGTATGCAGGGGGGCGAATAGGAGCTGTTTTTGCTTGCTTTGATTGAAGGGTGGATTCGTGCCGTTCACTCGTGCAGTAGGACCGAACCCAGGTTTAGCTGCATCCCCATATATATAGAGTCGTTAATTATCATATGGATGCGAAAGTCGAGGCGAGAACGGCCGATAGATATAATCAGCGCTGGGAATTTGTGGGTAGATACTATGAGGGAAATCATAAGAGGAACATATGGCGCAGGAATATTATCAAAGCTATGGGAGAAGTTCACTCATACTTAACAAGAGACAGGTGACAAAGATATGAGGAGAAAGCCCAGATCCATATACTCCGGGCTGTTCTCGATGCTCGTCCTGGCGCTGCTTCTTGTTGCCTCCCAACTCGCCCCCTATGTCTCCTACGCGGCCGGAGTTCCCGGGGAGGGAAGCAACAGCGTCACCCCGGCTAACATGTCGCTGGAAGGCATGGCCGCGTTGCCGGTCGGCGCTTTGGGCAGCGGCTCCCTGACCGCGAGGCTCGTTGATGGTGTCCCCTCCTTGACTACCTCCCAGATCGCGGTCAAGATAGCAGAGCTGGATTTCCGGAACCGTAGCGGGGGGGAGAGGCTTTCAAGCGAGGAGGCCTACCGGGCGCTGCTGCATGTTTCGACCACGCAGAGAGAGCTCGAGCGGAGAGCCGGCCTCGCGCCGGGTTCTCTGGCGCGCGACGTCCAGGAAGAGATCATCGCCGCAGTCGCCAGCGCGGCCGCGAGCGATGAAGGCGTCTCTGCGCATGTTGCCCGGGATATCATCGCCACTGCCTTGGACAAGCACGGGATAGGACATCGCCCGTTCGATGACAGTGATACAGATGAAGATGGGAATACTTCCCATCTCCTCCAGGTAAGCGTGGTCGGTCCCCAGGGCAACGAGTTCACCATCCCGAGCGGGAACATCCACTTCCAGGTGGGCTCGGTGATAATGGTCATCGACCCGCTCAGGGACTTCACCCCCGGTCTGTATCATGCCGCCATCCGTATCTACAACCCGATCACCGGCGCGGTGGAGGAGTTCGCGCAGGACTTCGCCTGGGGGGTCCTGGCCATGAACATGGACCAGGACGTGTACATTGCGGGTGAGTCGGCGGATATACACGTGGCGGTGCTCGACGACGAGGGCGAGATCGTCGGGGACGCCGACGTCGTGCTGCGGGTAACGGCCCCCGACGGTTCGGTCCGCAGCATCATCGTGCCGCCGACAGGTACCTGCGGCGCAAAAGAGGTCGGCTTCATCGAGCCGGACTACCAGGTCGCATATACGTTCGATCAGGTGGGCGAGTATCAGTTCATACTGACGGCCAGGCACGAGGACGGCACACGGTCCATAGCATCCACGGTGGAGGTCGTAGAGGATACACATTTCATCGTCAGGCGGACTTCCGCTACCCGCAACTACCCCGCAGGACCGACGCCGATGACGCTGGAGGTCAGGTTCCACGAGGATTTCAGCGGTGATATCACCGATGTCGTCCCCGCAACTTTCGGTATATCCGGGATCACTCCCTCCGCGAACGTAGGGTTGGCGGAGACCGGAGACGCTCAACTGATCACATGGAGCGGTGACTTCAAGGCAGGCGAGACGGCCAGGTTCTCGTACGAGTTCGATGCGCCCGACGTTTCTCCGCAGTTCTATACCATCGGCCCGCTGCAGGTCGGTGACGGATACGAGCGGCGCCTCTGGCAGGTAGCCAACGACCTGGCGGAGACCTATGTCTACGGGGGAGGGGCAGCCGGCTGGATCTACAGCACGCTTGTTTCCACCGGCGCCAGCACACAGTTGACACAGTCTCCTTACCGCCTGGCAGCCCCCAACGATTCCGTGAATGCCCTGGCGGCCGATGCCTCACTCGGAGGGATCTGCTACTACGGGTTCGGAAGGGTGATGTATTACTGGGACCCGGCGGAGGGCACTGGCGCCGCCGCCCATCACGTCCTGCAGGACTTCACCGGCATCTTCCCTGCGAATGTGGGCAACATGCACAGCGGCGGCGGCGCGTTGTTCGCGGGAAAGCTGTACATCGGGCCTGAATACACGAACTCCGGGATCAATTACAACCAGGGAGATATGTATGACATCTACGAGCTCACGCTCGCCGCGGATGGCAAGAGCGTCGTCTCGCAGAGACGGTTGAACATCACCTCCCCCACCTGGCCCTACGGGTATTCCGGCTACAGGCCGTCCTCCATCGGTGGTTTCGGCGACCTGATCGTTAGGAGCGGCGGGGGAAGCGGGATCATTTATGCGGGGACGGGCTCGTCGACCTTCGGCTGGTTCTGGTCATTCGACATCGCAACCAACACGTTCACGCGCATCAACAACAACACCACGTGGAGGGCGATGCAGCTCGCGCAGATCATAACGGGGGCCGTCTACGCGGGCAATTACTCGACCTCACAGATACAGGAACTCGATATAACCACCGGCAATCTCATCGGTTCCCCGATAAGCGTCCCCTATCAGCCGGCGGACCTCTCCGATGCTTACAACGCGATCATAGGGACTACGGATATAAGGCTTGCCAAGGGTGTGGATGACCTCACTCCCTACGTGGGGGACACGGTGAGTTTTACCTTGACGGTGACCAATGACGGTCCCGATACAGCCTATAATATATCTGTAGAGGATATCGTCCCCTCGGGATTCTCCTACGCGGGGAACATCGCCGGGGGAGACGCCCGCGATGACTCTGGTGACCCCATACTCACCTGGACCATCAACTCCCTGGCCTCCGGGGCATCGGTGGTGCTCAGCTTCGATGCCGTTGTTGAGGCTGTCGGGGACTACAAGAACGTCGCCCAGGTGACCGCACTGGACCAGTACGATCCCGATTCCACCCCCGACAACGACGATGGGGATCAATCGGAGGACGACGAGGACGCGGTGACCCTTACGCCGCGGCCGGTGCCGGATATATCACTCAGCAAGAGCGCCGACCCGACCAGCGTTCCCGAGACCGGGGCGGTGTTAACCTTCCCCTTCGTGGTCAGCAACGACGGCGCGGGGGCGGTGGATTTCGTGAGCCTCGTCGACGACCAGTTCGGTGACATCAGCGGCGATCTCACCTCCGATCCCGGCGGCACCATACCCGTGACCCTGCCCCAGACCATAGCCGCCGGCGGCACTTTCACCTGTTACTACAGGGCGACCCTCTCCGGCGACCCGGGGACGTCTCATGTCAACGAGGCCACTGCCACGGCCAGCGACACCTGGGGCCGCAGTGACAGCGCCAGCGATAGCGCCACGGTGGATTTTTATGACTACCTGCCGTCCATAAGCGTGACCAAGACCGCGGACCAGGCGAGTGTCCCC
>CAYPZH010000144.1:0-7741 GCA_964415205.1 uncultured Actinomycetota bacterium
CGCCGTGGGCATCGCGAACTTCTACGAGTTCTTCACGGCCGAGGGCACCCTCCCGGAGATCGCGCGCGAGATCGAGCGCACCGCCCGGCACCGGCTCGAGGCCGCGACGGGGCGGCGCTCCGCGTCCACCCTGCACACCGTTACCCCCTCCACCCTGTTCTCTCCGTGGATGAAGGAGACGGTGTGCTCGAGCAGCAGGGGGATGCCGAAGTCGTGGAGGCACTGCACCTCGTTGCGGATGAGTCCGCCCGGCCAGGGCATTATCTCCACCACCGCCTCCACCTTCGCCCCCTCCAGGGTGAGGCGGCGGGCCATGATCATGCCGATGTCGCCGGAACCGAGGATGACATAGCGCGAACCGGGCATGTATCCCTCGATGTTCACGAACCTCTGGCATGTCCCCGCCGTGAGAACGCCCGCGGGCCTGGTGCCCGGTATGCCCAACGCTCCCCGCGACCTCTCGCGGCAGCCCATGGCCAGGACCACGGCGCCGGGATTGAACTTCATGTAGCCGTGCTTGCGGCTCACGGCGGTGATGCCGCGCTTCTCGTCAAGGTCGATGACCATGGTCTCCAGCAGGGTCTCCACGCCGAGGTCCATGGCTTTCCCGATGAATTCTTTCTCGTACTCCGGCCCGGTCATGTCCCGCTCGAAGTAGAGCAGGCCGAAGCCGTTGTGTATGCATTGCGGCAGCAAACCGCCGAGCTGCTCGGCACGCTCGATGATCATCACCTTCTCTGCCCCCCGCTCGCGGGCGGCGATAGCGGCGGCCAGCCCCGCCGGCCCCGCCCCGATGACGGCGACGTCGACCCGGCTAGCCATCTCCGCCTCCTTCCTCCAGGAGCTGCTTGGTTTCCAGGGGGACCTGCAGCGAGTCCTTCCCTCTCTTGGTGACCTCGGTCTCGGGTATTCCCAGCTCCCTGGCGATGATGCGGGTCACGCGGGGGCCGCAGAAGCCGCCCTGGCAGCGGCCGGTCCCGGGGCGCACCCTGAACTTTACCCCGTCGAGGGTGGTGGCGCCGCGCCTGATGGCCTCCACTATCTCCCCCTCGGTCACCGTCTCGCAGCGGCAGACCACGTGCCCGTAACGGGGGTCCTTTTTTATCAGGGCGGCTCTCTCCTTCTCGGAGAGCATGCTGAAGTCGGGTATGTTCTTGCGGTAGGGGTTGAACCCGGGGTCCGGTTCCAGCTTGAGCCCGTCCTTCTCCAGAATCTCCACCACCTCCAGGGCAGCGCCGGGACTGGCGCTCACCCCGGGGTAGCCGATGGTCATGTTGATGAAGCGTGGCACGCGCGCGGACATGGCCACCTCGCACTCGTGCCATCCTATCTCGAAGTTGCGGAACATGAGGAAACCGCAGAAGGAGTTGATGACGTCTTTCTCGGAGATGTCGGGGATGAGCTTGCGGGCGTTCGCCAGCGCCAGCCTGGACATGTGTTCGGTGGTGGAGCGGTCGTGGCGGCGGTTTATCTGCAGCTGGATGCCGAAGAGCAGGTTGCCCTCCACCGTGGGGACCACGATGTTCATGTCCCCCGGCTCCTCGGGTATTATCGCCAGCAGGCTGTGCGCCAGCTCGGAGCAGTTGCGGTCCAGCACGCCCACCTGGCCTTTGATGGGGAAGAGCACGAAGTCGTCGGCGTTGACCATGGCGGCTATCCTGTCCACCCACTCCCCCGCGGCGTTGACGACATAGCGCGCCTTGATCTCCCCCTGGTCCGTCTGCACGGTGAATTCGCTGTGCCCCGCCTTGATGCCGGTCACCTCGGTCTCCAGCATGAGCCTGGTGCCGTTGGCGGTGGCGTTCTCCATCAGGGCCTGGGTGAGGTAGACGGGGTGGACGACGGCGATCTCCGGGTCGTGCAGCCCGCCCTTTATCTCCGGTGAGACGAAGGGCTCTTTTTCCTTCAGCTCCGTGTAGGTGTAGTACTTGTCCGAGCCCAGGCCCAGGCTCTCGGTGCGAGCGGCCAGCTTGTCCAGCTTCTCCTTCAGGACCTGGTCCCTGATGAGCAGCCACCCCCCCACCTGCATGAAGGGGACGTCCAGCTCCTTGCACAGGGGCCCCATGAGCGGCAGGGCCCTCCACAACAGCCTGGTGCGGTGATATTCCGGCCGGAACTCCAGGGTGTCCCTGCCCTGGCAGACCACTCCCACGTTGGCCTTGGTTATACCCCAGCCCACGTCGGCGTTCTTCTCCACCACGGTGACGTCGGTCTTGTACCTGGAAAGCTCCCTTGCGGTGGCGGCACCGAGCACGCCAGCACCGATGATGAGGACCTCGGTCTCTAAAGCAGGCATCTTACCCCTCCCTCTTTCAAGCGAAGCGCGCAGGCGATGGACCATCCTCCTCCGTATGGGCCTTAAGCCCGTGAGAACATTCTATCACCCTCCATGGCACGCGGCCGGACGAAAACCCCGTCTTATATCGGTGGCGCTCCGCACCGCCGGCGCCGGGAGCCGCACGCACGGCCGCAGGATTCAGGCTCCCTTCCCACGAAATATGGCTTAGGAATCATGCTCGGACGCGGATTTCCCGTACGCGAGGAACGGGGTATAGCAGCGTCAACACCCGGACATGCAGCGGTGGCCGGCCCCGCGGGCCTTCCGGGCGCAGGTGGGGCGGGCCGGCAAGGCCCCCGGCCATGGGGATGGAAAGGAGGTGAAAGATGGAGAAGCAAGTGGGAAGGGTCACGCATTTCTTCGGCAAGATAGGCGTGGCGGCGATCGAGCTCGAGGACGAGCTGCGCGTGGGCGATACCATCCACGTCAAGGGACATTCTTCCGACTGGACCCAGGAGGTCACCTCCATACAGATAGAGCACGACGAAGTGGAGAGTGGTGGCCCCGGCGACGTGGTCGGCATCAAGGTGGACGGCCACGCCCGAGAACACGACGTCGTGTTCAAGGTCACCGCCGACTGACCTCCCGCCCCCATGGGACCGGTCCGCGAGGACCGCGTCGCTGCATGGGTTATAATTGCTCCCACAGGAGTCTTTCGGTAGCGCGGCGGCAGACGAGGAGGAGGGATGTCGGAGACGGCCGCGGAAGCGGGCGGGCGTGTGGAGTTCGAGGTCAGAGGGGGGCTGTGGGAGAGCGCCCACGTGGTGATCTTCTACGGGTCGGTGATATCTGCGGTGCTGGCGACCGTCGGTATCTGGCGCGTCCCCCTGGGGATAAGCTGCATCGTCATCCTCTTCTACAGCATGTTCGCCATCTTCTCGTCCCCTACTTACGTCATCAGCGAGCCCGGGACGCAAGCACTCACTCTGGAACGGTATTACTACTTCATCCCCCGCCGCAAGCGGCTGGACCGGGATGGACTGGAGGGTCTGGAGGTGGTGGAGTCCCCCCGTGTCCCGTCGGCCAGGGAGGAAAAGGGAGCACGCCGCGACCTCTCCTATTTCGTCCGCGTTTACCTGCGCCGCAGCGGTGGGAGGCGTCTCAAGCTCTTCGGCTCCGGGATGACCGGGGCCCCCGCCGAAAACCGTGCCAAGGCTTTCCTCATCGCGCAGAGACTGGCAGGCGACCTGGACATCCCTGTTTACTACACCCGGCATGGGGCGGACGAAGAGGGCCGTGTCGAGCGGGGTGAACGCAGGTGAGGACGGGCAGGGACCGCGTTCAACCGCTGACCGCCATCCTTCTCTCCGCGTTGCTCCTCGCCGTCGCCGTGACCGTGGCGGCGTGTGGGGAAGGTGTAGAAACAGCCGCTACGTGGGAGGACGACCCTATCGTCCCGGGCTATTCAGTGGCCGAGGTCAATATCGGCGACCCCTTTTCGGCGGTGCAGGAGGTGCACGGTGACCCCGAGCTGAAACTCAAGGACGGGGGTTACCACTACGCCTATTACTGGCGGACCAGGGAGGGCGGAGAGATAAATGACCCCGCCTCGTGGCGCATGGTGGTCACCCTGTACGACAACGGCAACGGTTTTCTGGACGCCGGCGACGAGGTGGGTTCGGTCGAGGTCTCCGCCCCCTACACCGGCATGACCTCGGGGGGAGTGGGACTGGGCAGCACGCCTGGTGACGTGGAGGAGGAGTTCGGCCAGTGCGAGAACATCACCGACGCCCAGGGGGCGAGCGGCGAAAGCCTGCAGCTCTACTCCTACGTCCACAGGGGTATCGACTTCCTGATCTCGCCGCGCGACGGCGTGATAACGGCGGTCGTCTACACACGCGGTGGGCTGCGCCCCGTCGAGGACGGCGACGGTGACGACGCCCAGGGCGGGCTTTTCGGCATCCATTCTTCCGCCCCCATAGTGCCCGGCCAGACGGCGGCGGGGATAAGCATCGGCGACGAGTTCCGCACCGTCAAGGAGAAATACGGCAGCCCGGACAACAGCGGCTTCACCACCGAGGGACTGGTCTACGCCACCTATACCGGCGGTTACGGTACCTGGAAACTCAACCTCTACCTGCAGGACAAGGACGGCAACGATTCCCTGGGGGACTTCGATACCGTGGTGTCCATCAGCGTACGCCACCCCTATGCCGGCAGGACGCCCAAGGGCGTGGGCATCGCGTCTTCCTCCGCCGACGCGGTCAAGGAGTTCGGGCCGCCCGAGAAACAGAGCGACGTGGAACACCAGGGCGAGAAGCTGACCATCATGGAATACAACTCCCGGGGCATCGTCTTCGCCGCCAGGACGGCCAGCGGGGAGATAGTGGAGATCGACGTCAACCAACCCCTGGCCTCCTGAGGCGGGACGGACGCTTTATCCGGGAACCGCCGCCGCGCACCCGGTGCGCCTCTCTTTCCTCCCGCCGTCGATGATATACAATCACCATATGTCCTCCTGGTCACGTTAACGGATGTGAGAGAGGCGGGTGATGGCATGTTCAAGAGAACGAAGCGTCTGTTCCTGTTATCAGCGCTGGGCTACGGCCTCGCGGCGAGGTCCCTCAACCCCGGCCCGCGCGACCTGGTGGACCCGGCATGGCACCGTGAGGTCCCGATCCGCGTGATCCTGCGCGGCCTCACCCGCCTGCTGCCCGCGCTCTACGCGCGCTTCGGGGAAAAGGGGGTGCGTTCCCTGCAGTATATCTTCTACCGCGTCGGGGAGGACCGCGCCCCCATCCTGCGCGAGTATCTGCACATCGACCCCTACGACGCGCGCAGCCTAGGACGGGTCCTCGACTACGAGGACGGACTGGCCGGGGTGCGCGGCGTATGGACGGAGGAGACGAAAGGAAGGGCGGTCAAGGAGGAGCGGTACTGCCCGGCGGCGCGGGAACTCGCCGCCTGCCCCGCGGTGTGCACCCACCTGATGATGGCCATGGAGGCGGGCACCTTCTCGGTGCTCAACCCGGACCTCATGGTACCGGAGCTGACCAAGCTGCTCTCGACCGGAGACGACTGCTGTCTCGCCACCATCGAGCTCCCCCTTCCCGGGCGTGACGCGTGCAAGGATTCGCCGCATGCGACGCCGGGAGCCTTTCCCCCCGTGCTGAAAGCGCCCGGCCTGCAGGGGAAGCTGGCGGCGCAGGGGATAAAGAGCGTCTTCTCCGCGCTGTGGACCATCCTCACCCGGGGGCCGGAACAGCCCATGCACTGGTACGAGCACATCCGATACACGCCCTGAGGCGGGGTCTGAAAGGCAGCGACTTGTATTACGATGTCATGGTGGTCGGAGCCGGCCCCGGCGGCTGCATGGCGGCGCGTTCCCTTACCCGGGCCGGGTTCAAGGTCGCCCTGGTGGAAAAGGACCGCCTGCCGCGGGACAAGGCCTGCGGCGGTTTCATCTCCCCACAAGCCGCCGCGCTCATAGAGGAGTCGTTCGGTGCCATACCGCCCGACTGCCTGGCGCAGCCGCGCGCCGTCAGGGGCGCCCGCCTGCTCTGCGAGGGCGGCGGCGATTACTATCTCCCCTTTCCCTCCCCGGGGTACTCCGTGGTACGTTCCCGCCTGGACGCCCACCTCGCCTCCGGCTGCGGGGCGGAGGTCATAGAGGGCTGCGAGGTGACAGGTTTCGTGCTGGAGCGTTTCCACGTCACGGCACACGTACGCCGGGACGAGCGGGAGGAAGAGCTGGAGGCCACCTACCTCATCGCCGCGGACGGCGCGGACTCCCTGGCCATGCGCATGCTGCGGCCCGAGTTCCACCGCCGTTATGCCATACCGCACCTGGAGAGGACGATGCTCGTCACCGGCGAGGGCGACATGGAATGGGACCCGGAATGGATGGGCCTGGCTCTCATGCGTAAGGGGACCGGCATCGCCCGCTTCTTCATAAAGGACGGCCTGATCGGCATGGCGGTGAACCTCGGCGCCGCCGGCGGCCTGCGCGACGAGCTGGACGGCCTCACCGCCATGTTGGGTCAGCGGGCGGGCCTGCGCCTGCGGGGAGAGGCCTTGCGGCGGATGGCCGCCGCCAACCGCATGGCGGCGGCGGGGCATTACAGCCTCGGGGCCGGCTGTGCCCTGCTGGTTGGCGAGGCAGCCGGGCTCCTCGACCCCTGGGGGTCCGGCATCGGCCTGGCGCTGGAGAGCGGGCGGGTGGCCGCGGAATCCATCGCCGAAAGTGCCGGGGAGAGGATAACGCCGCACATCCGCTACCGCTATCGCATGAGCGAGATCCTCGAGCGTGAGCAGGAGCAGCGCCGCGGCTTCTCCTCCGGGGTGGGCGGGCTGGACACCTCTTCCCTGGCCTCCGGCCGCAGCCGCGCCGCCCGCCAGGACCGCCGCGCCCTGCGCCGGCGCTTCTCCAGGTAACCGGCCCGCCCCCCGTTGACCCGTCCGACGATGTACCGGAAACGGACTCTTCGCCATCCGCAATCCGCTTGCCGCCGACGGTTATCCGCGCGCGCCCCGACCGCCAGCCTGGGCCCCGGCCGCGCCGGGGTAAAGGGGTCAGGCGGTGGCGGTGCATGACCGCCGCAACTTGCCGCGGTGCATCTCCACGGCCCGCAGGTAAATATCCACGTAGCCGGCGGCCATCGCCGCTGGGCTGAAGCGCTCCTCCGCCACCCTGCGGCATACCAGGGGGTCGATCTCGCCGATGCGCCCGACGAACTCCAGCAGCTCCTCCGGGGTATCGGCGAGAAAGCCGGTCACGCCGTGCTCGACGACCTCGGGCACGGCCCCACAGCGCGTGGCGAGCACCGGGGTGCCGCATGCCAGAGATTCCGCCATCACCAGGCCGAAGGGCTCTTCCCACTGTATGGGGAAGAGGAAAGCGCGCGCCCGCGACAACAGTCGGACTTTCTCCTCCTGCGACACCTCGCCCAGGTACTCCGCCCGCGTGCCGTCCAGGAGCGGCCGCACGCGCGTATCGAAGTACTCGCGGTCCCGGCCGGGATCGATGTTGCCGGCCAGCCAGATCTGCATGCCCGCGACCAGCCCCAGGCGCACGGCGTGTACCGTGCCCTTGTCCTCGCAGATGCGGCCCACGCAGACGAGGTAGTCTTCCTTTTCTCCCAGGAAACGGTGCTCCTCGATGTCCACGGCGTTGGGGACCACCCCGAGGTAATTGAGTTCCGGGCCGCAATCCATCTGCCGCCGGCTGATGGCCACGTAGTAGCAGTCGTCCCGGAAACCCTCGTAGAACATGCGGGTATCGCGGGTGAAGGGGCCGTGCAGCGTGTGCACCACGGGCTGGGGCAGCAGGTTAGCGAAGGCCGGCCCGAGAAAACCGGAATGGTCGTGCACCACCTCGTAAGGCCCGCCTGCGATGTCCCGGTAAGCCTGCCCCACGTGGAAGGCATCGAAGAGCGTCTCTCCCATGTGCTGCGTGGGCGCTTC
>CAYPZH010000145.1:0-7730 GCA_964415205.1 uncultured Actinomycetota bacterium
CCGAAAGGGAATATACCCTTGACTTGGGTCTTTAAAGGTGACCCCTCGGCCTGGTGGGTTTCAGGGGAGATGGCGGGTGGCGCCGCTGGCGCCGACGGCGAGGGCGGAGCCGCCCGATGCCGTTATGCCGTAGAGGGAGGACGACCCGCCGCCGCACGGGGCCCAGGTACGGCCGCCGTCGACGGTCTTGAACGCGGCTCCCCCCTCGCCCACTACCCAGGCGGTGAGAGGGTTCGGGGCGCATACCGCGCGCAGTGCCGCGGTGGTCAGGTTGGAGACCATGACGGGAGCGGGAGCGTCCTGGGCAACGGCGCCGCCTTGCGGTTGCGCGGATTGTTCGGCAATGATCCTGGCGCCGGCCCCGAATTGCACCACCTCGCCCGTCGCGCCTCCGTCTTGCTCTTCCGCGCCCGCCCAGTCCTCAACGGCCGCGCCGGCGGCTGGCGTGCCCTGCGCGGTCCAGGTGCGGCCGCCGTTCTCGGTCTTGAGGACCGTCCCGTTGCCACCCACAGCCCAGCAGGTGCCGGCGTTCACCGCCGCGACCCCGTAGAGCGATGCCCTGACGCGGGAGTTCTGCGCCGTCCAGGTGGTGCCGCCGTCCGCGGTGGCGATGATGGTGCCGCCCTCGCCAACCGCCCAGGCGGTAGCAGCGTCGACGGCGCTGACCGCGTAGAGGGAGGAACTGGTTCCGGAGGACTGGGCATTCCAGGTGACCCCGGCATCAGTGGTCTTCAGGACTGTCCCGCCTTCGCCCACCGCCCAGGCGGTAGCCGAGTCGACCGCGTCCACCCCGTACAGGGTATGGGTGCTCCCGGCGGGGTGCATGGACCAGGTAACACCATTATCGGCGGTGGTGAGGATGACGCCGCCCTCACCCACCGCCCAGGCCCTGGAAGCACTGCCCGCCGCCACCCCGTACAGCCACAAGGAAACCCCCGAGTCCTGCGCCGACCACTTCGCACCTCCGTCGGCAGACCTCATGACCGTCCCGCGCTCTCCTACCGCCCACACCGCCGCACCCGCCGCGTCCGCGTCCCGTAGGTCGGGCTTCCTCACACTGAAGCTGACCGGGTTGGACGTCCCCAGTGGAGTGGTGACGGTGACCGTCACCGAACCCGTGAGCTGCGGGAGCACCTTGACCAGGATGCGCCCGTCGGACCAGTAGTCGTAGGCGAGCGGTCTCTCGCCGTTGAAGGACACGTAACTGGTGGGCCCCTCGCGCGGGCCGAAGGCGCTGCCCTTTATCTCGATCTGGGTCCCGGCTGGACCGGAGGCCGGGGTGAGGGAGACGATAGTGGGAGGCAGCAGGGCCGTGAAGGCCAAGGCGTTCGTCGTGGCGACCGGGGTGGTCACGGTGACCTTCACCGCGCCCTCGATCCCCTCCGGCACCTTGACCACGATGCGGTCGTTGGCCCAGCTCACGTACTCGCCGGCTTTCACCCCGCCGAAGGACACGTAGCTCGTGCCCCGGCTGGGGCCGAACCCGCTGCCGTAAACGGACACCTCCCCTCCGATCACCGCGCTGACGGGGTCGAGGAAATCCAGCCTGGGCCTGATCACCTCGCGCGGCGAGGGCGGCGTTCTGGTGACGTTGATGTTGATCGCGTTGGAGGTGCCCGAGGGGGTGACCACTCTCACCTCGGCGCTCCCGGCGGCGACCCCGGGCACGCTGACGCGTATATAATTGTTCGTCCAGTACTCGTACTTGCTCACCTTCGCCTTTCCCACCGTAACGTAGGAATCTCCCTGGCTGGAGCCGAAGGAAGTCCCCGAGATGATGAGCGAATCGCCGGGGCGGCAGTACCGCGGGCTCGCGCCCTCAAGCTTGGGGAAGATGATGAGCGTGCGCCCCGCGCTGGTCCCCCGCGGCGTGGTAACGGTGACCTCCTCGCGCAAGGAGGTCCCCGCGGGCATCACCACCTTGATCATGCGCTCGCTCCACATCTCGTACTGCGCCGCTTTAACGCCGCCGAAGGAGACGAACGAGCCGGGGCTCCCGTCGCCGAAGGCCAGCCCGGTGAGGGTCACCATTCCCCTGGCCTGCGCGCTGGATGGTGACACGGCATCCAGTCGGGGAGATTCCCGGTAATGCAGGATGGTGCCCCGCGCGCCCACCACGTAGGCGGTGTCCGCGTCGGGGGCCGCGACGCCCAGGAGCGGGTTGACGGTGCCGGTGCCGTGTGCGCTCCAGGTGCTGCCGCCGTCACGGGTCTGCGCCACGAAGCCTCCCTGGCCCGCCAGCCATACGGAGGCGGGAAGGGTGACCGTTACCTCCGCAGCCTTATCGCCCACCGACGCGCCGGTCGCAGCTCCGCCGCCAGCCGGGTTCCCCGCCGGCAATACGGGAGGAGCGGAAACGGCCTGGAGGTCCACGCCGGTGCCGGCGTCAAGGGTTGTCCAGGTGCGTCCGCCGTCGGCGCTGCGCAGAACGGTGCCTCCCGCCCCACACGCCCAGACGTTCCCGGCATCGCTGCCGGAAACGGAGAAGAGGTCGCGGTTGGTGCCCGATGCCTGTTCGCTCCAGGTTTCGCCCGCGTCCGTTGTCTTTATGATGACGCCTCCGCGCCCCACCGCGTAAGCGGTATCCGCATCGGCTGCATAGACTCCCAGGAGGTCGGGCAGGCCCCCGGAGCCGGCGGTGAACTCCTCTTCCTCCGGGTCCAAGCGGTACCAGGTATAGCCCTCGTCGAAGGTGCGCACGACGGTGCCGCGCCTTCCAACCGCCCACGCCGTCTTGGCGTCCACGCAGGACACGTCGCGCAGGTCGTAGGATGCCCGCGATGGCTGTTCCTCCCAACTCTTTCCAGCGTCCCGGGTGCGCAGGACCAGCCCGTCCTGTCCCACCACCCAGGCGTTCGCGGGATCCGGCGACGCAACGCCATAGAGGTCCCTGGTGGTGCCGGGGTAGACGGGGCTCCAGGTGAAACCGCTGTCCTGCGTGCGCAGGGCGGCGCCCGCCTGCCCCACAGCCCAGGCGGTGTCGCCGGAGGACGCGCTCACGCAGGCATCGTTGAGCGTACGCCCGTCGCCCACATACTGTGGTAACCAGGTGGACCCGCCGTCGTAGGTCCTCCTCACCATGCCGTTCTCTCCCACCGCCCAGGCGTTCTCCCCGTCGACCGCGAAGAGTGCGAGGACGGTGTTGGCCTCACCGGTGTCCTGCGTGATCCAGTTGGCGCCGCCGTCGCTGGTCTTGCGCAGCAGGCCGCCCCTCCCCGCCAGCCAGACGGTGGAGGCGTCCGCGGCGAACATGGTCGAGAGGGTGGACGTGGTGTCCACGTTGCGGGCGGACCAGTTCAACCCGCCGTCGCCGCTGTTGATGACCGTGCCCGTCTCTCCCGCGCCCCATAAGTGCACGCTTGCGTACGCCTCTTCTTCTCCGGCGCTGCCTTGTTCGCCTTCCTGCACGGCGCCGCCGCCCTTGCTCACGCCGCCCGCGGGATTGCCGGCCGGGGCCGCGCTCAGAGCGACGAGGTTGTCGCCCGTGCTGGTTTCCTGCAGGATCCAACTGGTGCCGCCGTCTTGCGTGCGCAAAACGGTGCCGTTCTCCCCCGCCGCTATTGCGGTATCGGGCCCCAGGGCGCAGATGGACTTGAGAGGGCTCTTGTTGCCGGGGTCGTAGTGGTCCCAGGTCCTCCCCCCGTCGGCGGTGCGCAAGATAACCGGGCCTTCGGCCACGGCCCACAACGCCGTGGAGCCGCTGCCGTCTGGCGCGGAAACGGAGATGCCATATATATCACGACCGAGGCCCGGTTCCATCTTCTGCCACGTGTTGCCGCCGTCGTCAGTGTAGAGCACTGTCCCCCTCCTTCCCGCGGCCCAGGCAGTCTCGGCGTCGACGGCATGCACGCTCAGGAGGTCCTCCTGCGTTCCCGAGTCCTGTGGTATCCAGGTGGCGCCGCCGTCAACGGTGCGGAAGATGGTGCCCCCAATGCCGACGATCCATGCGGTGTCGGTATCGACGCCGGAGACGCCGTACAGGTTGATCGGCCCGGCCTTTGCCTGCTGCGCTTCCACCTGGGGGCGGGGCGCGGCGTGGGCCGAGAGGTCTCCCGTGGGCAGAGAGGACATGGCCACGAGGAGCGCAAGCAGCAGAAGAGCACAGGCTATCGCGTCGGCACGCCGCCGGTTGCGGAGGCGCGCTCGCCTGACCGAGCCGAATCCCACCGCTCTTGCCGTCATCGTCACCCCTCGCCTGCGGGGCGCCCCTGCGAAAGAAAGGCGCTCTCCGCCTGTCCGCCGGCGCGTACCGTTCCCAGGCCACGCACCGGATGGGCATGTTCTTGTTCTTTTGTCATATACCGTTAACCGATGTTGCCTCTTGTCGATAGCCCTGCAAGTCATGTATCGATAAAAGGGCTCACATCTTGAATGTCATTTTACCACGCCGGCCCGCATGCCGGGCCTTACGGCGCCCGGCGGCGTTTACGGAAGTGTACGCGGGCATGCAGCGTTTTTCCTTCTCACCCACGGCCCGCACCGGGTCCGTTCCCGTCCGCAGCTTCAGAGCGCGTACCCCTCCGCCTGGTTCCCGTTCCATCCCCGTCTCTCCTGGCCGGGGTCGCGGCGCGGCGGAGCGGCGGTACGGACCGTTTGCACTTGAAGGGATGTCCGCGCCTGCCGGCGAAAAACGGACCAGCGGAACGGGCACGCTATCCTGCCATTTTCTAGGATAAAGGTTTGAAATGTCCTATTTATTGGTATATAATACTGCCAGCTTATGCCGAGGGGCAGATTTGTTATTATACAAAGACATCTTATGGCGTCGGGAGGGGATAACTGACGTTTATCAGATCAGGTAGATGGTCCGGTTTCAAGGGTCTTTTTGGTTTCGGAAGTCCAGAAAAGCAGGTAGAAAACCAAGGAAGTCAAGCTATATTTTTTGCTATTATTGTCCGATAATAATGCAATAGCCTTAAATTATTAAATATAAATAAATGGAGTAGATGTCAGTTACGAGAACCGGGAAGAGGTGAGAGATGTGCGAAGGGTAATAGTCATCGTGGTGATCGCATTACTGGCCTCCACCACCTTGGCCCTCGCCACATGGAAGATCGTGAGTTCGGTGCAGGATAAGGAGGGGGGCTCCTCCGGCGCCGAGATGTCTTCCGCGGTAGAGGGAGAAGGGGACGTCGAGGCCGCTGCGCAGGAAGGAAGCGCCGAGGCGGAGGGGGGGGCGAGCGCGGCCGACGCGGAGGCGGCAGCCCTTCCATCAGGAGAGGAGTTCTCGCAGGACAACCCGGACATGCGCTACGTCACCGAGACGCAGCGGCATCAGAACTTCTTCATCGCGGTGGCCGAAGGCCGGGTGAAGAGGTTGGACTGCGTGGCCACCGATTATCAGCCGGCGGGCGACCCCAACACCTCCACCATGTATTTCACCTTGACCACGACGGACGGGGCCAAGCACGACGGCACCATGGTGCTCAAGTTCGAGAACGGCATGTGGCGCATCGGGGCCATCCGGCAGCTCACTGGCGAGCTGGGAGGAGGCACCAATTACCCTGTGCCCGCCTCGTTCGAAGCCGACCTGGCGCGCGAGATAAGCGAGCTGCAGGACTTCCTCACCAAGGTCGCCCAGGGGCGGTTCGATTACATGATATGGGATAACCGCACCGAGGTCTCCGACAGCGAGGTTATCCTTACCGGACGTACTGTCGGCGTGAGTGGCAGGGTGTTCAACACGCAGATGACGCTGCGTAAAGACTACTGCATCTGGCACCTCACCGACATCCGAGAGATATAGCCAGGAAGGTCGGAGGTGATAATGATGACTAGTTGGAAAAAGACCTTCGGGATCCACATCTGCTGCTCCGTCCTGGTGCTCGCCTTCCTGGTCGCGGTACCCGTCATCGCCACGTCCGCACCCGGTCAGGCCGAAGCGGAAGCGACAGCGGGATCAAGCCTGCAAAAGGACCCCCTTGACCGGCTCCCCTCCTCACCCGAGGAAGCACAGCAGCGTCTGGCGGACAGGGAGATAGCGTGGCCGGAGAAAGCCGACGGAGACTTCGGGGCCGCCGCCGTGGAGCCCGACGTGCGCGTTAGCATACCCTTCGACAGCGTGGAGGGCTTCATCTCCCACGCCGGGGCCGATGTCAAGATAGAGGTGCTCGGCAAGGGCGAGAAGACCGTGACCTCCGTCAATGACGGCGTCAACGACGGATGGTTCAAGGCCGCCATGTCCGGCGTCGCCGACATCGACTCGGGAGATATCGTGAGGGTCACCGATCTGGGAGGCGGCGCTGCCGTTGACATCGACTGCACCCTCACCGCTAACATCGACTTCGGCGACGACGAAGTGGCCGGCACAGCAGTGGCAGGCAACGGCATAGAAGCATATATCATCTCACCCGCCACCTATTACGCGGACGTCCCCCCCGGTGTCGCGTACGCACAGGCAACGGCTGCGGGAGGCAACTACACCGCGGCCTTCGACATGAACCTGCAGCGCGGAGACGCCGCCTTGGTGTTCTCCACCGACACCAATGACAACATGGTGATGGACTTCGCCTCCGGGTCCGGCGGAGCACTGGTCGTCTACCCGCAGTACGACGACGTCATGGGTTACTACATCCCGGGGACTCTCCTGGACGTGACCGCGGGCACGGCCACCCTGAACAATGTACGCGTGATGAATGACGGGTTCTTCCAGGCGTGGTTCCAGGACTTCGACATCACCGACGGCACCAACGTGGCCTGCGACATGGGCGGCGCCCGCGACATCACGGTGAGGGACGTCACCGCCTCCTGCAACCCGGAAACGGATGTAGTGCAGGGTGTGGGTCCGGCAAACCGCACTATGCGCTTGACCATGGACCCCTACGGCACGCCGGCCGTCTACGATGTGAACAGCGACGAAACCGGGGCTTTCTCGGTCGACCTGAAGACCGGCTCGTACAACGCCACCGGCACCGACGTCTACAACGTCACCTGGTACGACGACGAGGGTGACTGCGTGGTCTACGAGTTCTTCACTTTCAGCTGGTACCTGGCCGAGGGCTGCACCCTGCCCAGCGCGAACACAGCCTTCGACACCTGGGTGCTGGTGCAGAACCCCAACGACTTCGATGCCGAAGTCGTGCTCACCTTCATGACCGAGAACGGCGAGGTACGGGGTCCCGCGGAGACCCTGCCTCCCAACTCGCGCAAGAGCTGGCTGCTCAACAGTTACGTGCAGTCCTTCGACGTCTCGACCAGCGTGACCTCGACCACGGGAGCCTGGATCATCGCCGAGAGGGCCATGTACTTCAGCTACTACGGCGAGCAAGGCGGCCACGACTCCATCGGCACTATAGCCCCCTGCTACGACTGGTACCTGGCGGAGGGCTGCACCCTGCCCAGCGCGAACACCGCGTTCGACACCTGGGTGCTGGTGCAGAACCCCAACGACGTGCCGGCGCAGGTGACCCTCACCTTCATGACCGAGAACGGCGAGGTGGCGGGTCCCGCGGAGACCCTGGCGCCCAACTCGCGCAGGAGCTGGCTGCTCAACAACTACGTGCAGTCCTTCGACGTCTCGACCAAGGTATCTTCCGACCAGAAGATCATCGCCGAGAGGGCCATGTACTTCAGCTACTACGGCGCGCTGGGCGGTCACGACTCTGTCGGCGTCACCGCCCCCGCAGATGCCTGGTACCTGGCGGAGGGCTGCACCCTGCCCAGCGCGACCACAGCCTTCGACACCTGGGTGCTGGTGCAGAACCCCAACGACGTGCCGGCGCAGGTGACCC
>CAYPZH010000146.1:0-7693 GCA_964415205.1 uncultured Actinomycetota bacterium
CTTCCCTGGGCTGCCCTTCCTGCTTATGGAGCGCGAGTCCGGCAGCATGATATGCGCCAGGCCGCCAATGCGGTGCTTGTTATCGTATAAGGCCACTCCCACGCAACTGCCCAGCCCGAAACTGGCCAGAACGTGCGGGTTGTGGGTGACGAAATACTCCGCGACGCCCACGTTGACTACCTCTTCCGACACCTGTGCTTCACCCCGTGTCTTATCGGGTTCACGACCGGGAACTTCATCCCCGTCGAGTATCCTGGCTCTTTCGCTTCCGCTCAACATACGTTCCATGCTCCGTTCGTGCGCGACGGTCAGGGCTCAACTCCGGCTCAGCCAGCCACTCCCAGCCTGCCCAGGATGAGATCAAGGGACCCCAGGTCCGGGAACAGTATGAGGTGCCCCTTGATCACGTGCTCCAGGATGTCGAACATGGTCTCGATTACGAGCACATAGTCGTCGGACTGGCTTATCTCCACCAGGATAAAGTCGATTATCGCCCCGGCCATGTCCATGGCGAAGCCGGGAACGGAGGGACGCAAGAGTATGCCGGTCATCTGCGACAAAGCGTTCAAATACGACCCCGCAAGGATGCTCCCCGTTTCCTGCAGGGCGGATTGCTCCACCGTGGTCAGATCCTTCTCTTCGTCGCTTTCCACCATGAGGCGGGCAAGCTCCGTCGCGCTTGCCATCGCCAGCAGAAGGAGCATGCTACCGGACGCGTCGCCGCTTATGTGCAGGTAGATACCCACCACCGGCGTCTCAGCCCCGCCGACGAGATCCGATACCCTGACCAGCGGCACAAGGGATGCCCGCGGCACGCTCAGGAGCACCTTTTTATCCACCATGGTGGAAAGGGCTACGGCGGCGTTTCCCGAGCCGATGTTGCCTACCTCCCTAAGGGCATCGAGCTGCAGGGGACTCAGCCCTTTCCTCTCTGCCATAACTCCTCCTTTCGAGGGTCAGACCGTGCCAAATCCCTATCAGGATAACAGAGTAGGGATATCAAGTATAAGCGCAACCTCTCCCGTGCCCAAAATGGTGGCGCCGCCGAAACCGCGTATCTTCTTCAGGTAGCGGTCCAAGCTGGTGATGACGATCTCCTGCTGTCCCAGGAGTTCGTCGACGGCGATGGCCACGCTTTTCAAGGCCACCTCGACCACGACCACGGGGAAACTGCCCTGTCCGTTCTCACCCGGCACGCCGAGATATTGCCGCAGCCGCATCAGGGGCAGGGTCTCGTTGCGCAGGAAGATGACCTCCTGGTTGGATACGGATTTGACCTCGTGCGAGGAGATCACCGCCGTCTCGGCCACCACCCCCAGCGGTATGGCGTATATCTCGTTAGATACCTTTACCAGCAGCGCCTGTATAATGGCCAGGGTCAAGGGCAGCTTGAGGGAGAAGCTGGTGCCCTCACCTTTGACGCTCTGCATGACCAGCATGCCGCCGAGGGATTCCACCTTGTTCTTGACCACGTCCAGCCCAACGCCCCGTCCCGATACCCCGCTAACCTCCTCGGCCGAGGAGAACCCGGGCATGACCAAGAAGCGCAAGACGTCATCTTCGCTCAACGCCCTCCTGTCCTCCGCGGTTATCAGCCCCTCCTTTTCAGCGATATCAAACATCTTGCGGGCGTCAACGCCCTGGCCGTCGTCGCATACCTCGATGGACACGTAATTGCGATCGCGCCTGGCGATGAGCTTGATGCTGCCTCGCCTCGGCTTGCCCTTCGCCTCCCGCTCTTCGGGTGCGTCTATACCGTGGTCGACCGCGTTGCGCAACAGGTGCATGAGGGGGTCGCTTATCTCGTCCAGGATTGTGCGGTCGAGCTCTATGTCCTTCCCCTCGATGGAGAAATCGATCTCCTTGCCCCTGCTCTTGGCCAGGTCTCTCACCATGCGGGGGAAACGGTTGAAGATATGTTCCACGGGCACCATGCGGGTCTTCATCACCTCGTCCTGCAGGTCCGCCGTCAGGCGCGCGGTCTGGGCGAGGGTCTCCTTTAGGTCGGGGCTGTTCAATGAAGAGGCGATCTCCTGCAGCCTGGTACGGTTGATTACCAGCTCCCCGATGAGGTTCATCAGGTTGTCCAGCCTTGAGATGTTCACCCTGACGCTCTGCGTGCGTACCGGAGCCGCCGACGTGCCCAAGACGTCAAGGGGTCTTACCTCGACCGGCTCGTGTCTTTCCGCCTCCTCCTCCGCCGCCTCGCCGCCCTCTTCCTCCTCCGCCACGACCTCTATGCCTTCGGCGGGAAGCACCTCGACCTCGTGCACCTCGGCTATGGTGAGCAGCGCCCTGCGCACTTCGCCCGTCGCCTCCCCGGTGTCGAAGTACACCTCGAAGGAACGGTCGAACTTCTCGTCCTCGAGGTCCTCGACGGAGGGTCGGGACGTTATCACCTGCCCAATCTGCGCGAGCTTCTTGAAGATCATGAAGACCCTTACCGACTTGAGCACGCAGTCCCTGTCCAGGGTTATCCTCAGGCGGAGCACCCTCTCTCCCGTTACCTTATCCGGGATCTCCCATGCGGTCTCTCCGGGAGCGCCCGCCACCGCCGCCGTCTCGCTCTCGCCTGGGGAAGGCTCTTTCGCCTCCCTTTCTTGCTCCGGCTCCGGCCCCGGCTTTCTCTCTTCCTCGGCCCGTGCGACCTTCTTCTTCGCCCTCTCCTTCCTGACCGCTTTGGCGCGCGCCGTACCCGCCTTGGGGCCCCTCTTCTCCCCGGCGTAAACCGCCCTCAATGCTTCCGTGAGCGGCCTGGTATCGAGCGTCTTGCCGCTCGATTCGGCGATATCCGCCACCATGGCGCCCATCATATCGAAGCAGCCGAAGAGAAGGTCGATGATATCCGTATCCACCTCTATATCCCCGCTGCGCAACCCGTCCAGGACGTTCTCCATCTCATGGGAAAGCTCCGTGAGCTGGTCAAAACCCATAGTCGCGGACATCCCCTTCAGGGTGTGGGCGGAGCGGAAAATCTCGGTGAGCACGTCCGGGTTTCCCGGGTCCTTCTCCAGGTCCACCATGGACTGGTTCAAGGCCTCCAGGTGTTCCTGGGCCTCGTTTATGAAGAGCTCCTTATATTGAGAGATATCCATATCCATGCCGCGGCATCCCTTTCAGGCACACCTCTGCTGCAACGGCTACAGCAACTCCATGACCTTGTCCGGTATCATGTCCAGGGAGACGACCCAATCCACGCAACCCCTCTCTATGGCCACCTTGGGCATGCCGAACACCAGGCAGGTGTCTTCGTCCTGGGCAACGGTGGACCCCTGGTGCTTCTTGATGCTCTCCATCCCGCTCGCTCCGTCCGAGCCCATGCCGGTCATGATCACCCCCACGGCCTCGCCTCCATACACCTCGGCCGCGGTGATCATGGTCGAGTCTATGTGGGGCGAGGCGCCTACCCGGTATTGGGAATCCATCAGCTCGACCCTGCCGGAACCCTTTTCGTCAGATACCACGATAAGGTCTTTCCCCCCCGGCGCCACCAGTATGCTGCCCGGCTGAAGCTCCTCGTCGGCCTCGGCTTCCTTGACCGGGATCTGGCAGATGGTGTTTAGCCTTCCCGCGAAGGAGCGTGTAAACACGCTGGGCATGTGCTGCACTATTACGATGGCGGCGGGCGTATCGGTGGGAAAACGGGGCATTATCTCAGCCAGCGCTCTCGGGCCTCCCGCAGATGCCCCTATGACTATCAGTTTCTCCCCTGCCGACAACCTCCCCGCCGCGGCAGGTTTTTTCTTCACTCTCCTGCCAGCCTGCTTTCGCATGATATAGGCGCGTGCCTGCGCCGCGGTCTTGACTTTGAACACGACCTCCTCGCGCACCTCCTTCACCGCAGAGGGGTAATGCGAGGGTTTGGTTATAAAATCTACGGCGCCCAGCTCGAGCGCCTTCAGGGTCGCCGTGGCTCCTTTCTGTGCCAGAGCGCTCAGCATCACCACCGGAAGGGGATGCTTACGCATGATATACTCCAGCGCCGTAAGGCCGTCCATCTCCGGCATGTGAATATCCATGGTCACGACATCCGGTTTGAACTCGGTCACGGCCCGTATGGCCTCCACGCCGTTGGACGCCGTTCCGACGACTTCCATCTCGGGGTCTCCGGCGATCACGTCCCTCAGGAGTTTACGCACCAGGGCTGAATCATCAACGATAAGTACCCGGATTTTCTGGGGCAACAGGTTCACCTCCTCTCCCGCGGGGGAGAGCGGTCTTATTCCTTGAGGGCTTTCTCTACGGCTTCGATCACTTTCGACGGCTGAAAGGGTTTGATGATGAAGTCCTTCGCCCCAGCCTCCAGAGCCTCGACCACCAGGGGTTGCTGCCCCATAGCGCTGCACATCAGGATCTTCGCATCGGGGTCTATCTTCATTATCTGCTTGACCGCCTCGATGCCGTCCATTTCCGGCATGACGATATCCATGGTCACAAGGTCCGGCTTCATCTCCTTGAAACGCTCCACCGCTTCAACGCCGTTCTCGGCCTCGCCAACCACCTCAAAGCCGTCCTTGGACAGGATGTCCCTGATCATCATGCGCATAAAGAGGGCGTCGTCGACGATCAGCACGGTCGGCGCCATCCTTTCCTCCTTTCCTTGTCCTGCTGGCTGTTTCATCTATCCCCGTCTTTTAGAACCCCAGTCCCGCCATCTCCTGCAGGGAGAGCACTTTGGTCAGGTCGAGCATGATAATCAGGCGGTTATCCTGCTTGACCACGCCCTGCAGGTAAGCGGCAGACACGTCCGTGGCGAGCGTCGGGCTCGCCTCCACCGCATCCGCGCTTATGCGCAGCACCTCGGACACCGAATCCACGATCATGCCCACCTTGATATCCTCCGCCTCGACCACGATGATGCGGGTATCAGGACCTCTCTCGCTCGCCTCCAGGTTGAGCCGTTTTGCCAGCTCCACCACGGCTATTATCTGCCCGCGCAGGTTAATTATCCCCTCCACGAAATGGGGGCTCTTGGGCATGCGCGTTATCTCTTCCATGCGCATGATCTCGCGCACCTGGGTCACTTCCACGGCGAATTCCTCGCGGCCCAGGCTGAACACGACAAGCTGGATCTCCTCCACCGACTTCGCGTCGTCAGCCATCATCCTCTCCTCCCGCGCGGCAAGCGCCTGAACGCCACAACCTCAATATATCCCAACTCCTACTCACCTACAACGAAACCGACATAGGGATCACACCCTGAACTCCCTCTGTATCTCGCGCAGGCGATTAGCGATATCATCCAGTTCCTGTGCGGCGGCCGTCACTTCCTGCATGGCGGCCGTCTGCTGCTCGATAGAGGCCGATACCTCCTGCGTAGACGCCGCCGACTCCTGTGATATGCCGGCGATCGAGCTCATGACCTCGACCACCTTGCCGCTTTTCTCGGCTACCTGCTGCGTCGCCTCGTAGATGGCCGAGACCCTTTCGGCGATACTGCGGGAAGCGCCGTCGATCTCCTGCAGCATATGCTGGGCTTCCGCGACGACCGTATTGCCCTCCTCCGCCTCCAGCGTCCCGCCCTCCATTCCCGCGATGGTCTGATCGATGCCGCTCTGGATCTCCCGTACCAGGTTGGCTATCTGCGAGGCCGCCTTGGCCGACCCCTCCGCCAGGGTCCTTACCTCTCCGGCCACCACCGCGAAGCCCCTTCCCTGTTCTCCCGCGCGGGCCGCCTCGATGGCGGCGTTGAGCGCGAGCAGGTTTGTCTGGTCGGCGATGGAGGTTATGACGTCCACGATGAGACCGATCTGGGCCGAATGCTCGCCCAGCTCCCTGACCGCGTCCGCGGATTTGTCCACGGTGTTCTTTATCTGCTGCATCTTCCGGGTCGCCTTCTTAACGGCATCTACCCCCTTTTCGACCGTTTCCATAGCCTGGAGGCTGAACTGGTTGGCCTCCTGGCTCCTCTCGGAGGCTTTCCTTATCTCCTCGACTATCTCGTTCACCGTACCCTGCGCCTGGATGATGGCGTGAACCTGCTCCTCGGAACCTCGCGCCAGCTGGGACACGGTGTTCGCCGTCTCCTGCGCCGTAACGCTGGTCTCCCGCGACACGCTGGACATCATCTCGCTCGCCGCAGTGAGCTGGTCCGCGGTTTCTGCCTGTTCCCTCAGCATACGGCGCATGGAATCGGCAAGCTGGTTAATGCCGTCGAAGAGGTCTTTGAACATCCCCTGCTTGAACGGCGTGTCCACGCGGGCCGTGAAGTCCCTCGTGTTCATTTTCTTCACGATCTCCTGCACTTCGCGCAAAGGCGCCAGGTAAAGCCTGGCTATGTATATGGCCGCCACCAGGACGATAAACCCGATCAGGCAAGCGCCGAACAAAAGGCCGGTCAGCGCAGGGCTCCACGAGAGCTCCCTCGCGGCATAGGCGATCCCTATACACCCGCCCACGCCGAGGGGGATCGCGATGAGCGCGGCGATGGAGACGATTTTCAGCGTCTCCTGCCGTATCAGTTCTTCCTTTGCTTTCAACTCAGCGCTCATCTATACCCTAAATCCTCTCACCAGTTGGTTAAGCTTCTCCGCCATCGCCGCCAGCTCTGACGCGGCTGCCGCCATCTCCTGCATCGACGCCGTCTGCTCCTGCACCGTCGCGGAGGCCTCCTCGGAAGAAGCGGCGGTCTCATCCGCTATGCTGGCGATCTCCGTTATCGCCTTGAGCGCCTCTTCGTTGCCCAGCACCTGTTCCCGCGTGGTGTCGGCGATCTCGCTGGCATATCGCGACGTGCTCTCGATGGAGATCGCGATCTCCTGCAGGGCCTTTCCCGCCTTCTCCACGACCTCGGTGCCCCCCTTGACCTGTTCGATGGCCGAATCGATGCTGCCCCTCATCTTATTGACCCCTGCCTGTATCTCGCGTATGAGGTTGGATATCTGCTCCGCCGATTTGCGCGAGTTCTCCGCCAGACTTCTGACTTCCTCCGCCACCACCGCGAAGCCCCTTCCCTGTTCTCCCGCGCGGGCCGCCTCGATGGCGGCGTTGAGCGCGAGCAGGTTTGTCTGGTCGGCCACGCTGGTGATGACATCGACGATGATCCCTATCTGCATGAAGCGCTCTTCCAGACCCGCGCTGGCCGACACCACCGCCTCGGCCGCGTCTCGGATCACATCCATCGCTCCCGCGGTCTCCACCGCCGCCTCTGCCCCCCGCTCCGCCGTCTCTATGGCCTCCATGGCCGCCTGGTTTGACAGGTCGGCTTTCTCCGCCATCTCCTGCATGGAAGCGCTCATCATCTCCATGGTGTGCGAGGTATCGAGCACGCGTCGCGCCTGCTCCTCCCCTCCCTTCGCGATATGGGAGATGGTGCTGGAAATATCCTGGCTGGACGCGTTCATCTGCTGGATCACGGCCGACATCTGCTCCGCGCTGTTGTTGAGTTCACCGGCGATCTTGCCGATCTCGGCCACCGATCCGCGCAGTGCGCTTATCATCACGTTTATGGAATCGGCCAACCCCCCGAAGGTGCGGCGGTCCGAGACCACGATCTGCCGGGTAAGGTCGCCGTCTCCCGCGGCGACCTGCTGTACCTGCCAGGTCATCTCCTTCATAGACCCGGAAAGCCAGCGGTAGAACAGGAAGGCCGCCGCCGCCGCCAGGACCACTTCCAGCACCAGTAAGACGATCGCCGCGATGAGGGCTCCGTCCAGGACGCTTTCCGCGGATTCCATGAGGTCCTGCTGCTCTC
>CAYPZH010000147.1:0-280 GCA_964415205.1 uncultured Actinomycetota bacterium
GTCCAGGCTCTATACGGGAACCTCGCAAGACCCGGCATACGCGCAAAGAGCCCCGTGCAGGCGGTCCCTCAGTGGCCGCCGCTTTCCGGCGGCACTTCCTCCTGTTGAGCTTCCTCGTCCTCATGAGCCGCTTCCTCATCGTCTTCGCCCTCTTCCCCATGGGGCTCTTCAGAGGCCTCCTCTCCGTGACCATCGCCCTCGGCATGTCCGCCGCCGGGCTCCAGGGAGGACATATACCCCTCGTAGGCGGCCAGGTTGGCATGGTAGAAGGCCAGGAGCT
>CAYPZH010000147.1:290-7682 GCA_964415205.1 uncultured Actinomycetota bacterium
CCTCCATCCCGGACGGCACTTTGACCTCCTGCAGTTCGAGCAGGGCTTCCTTCAGGACCATCACCGCCTCCTCGAGGGACGCGACCACCGCCTCCACGCGCTCCTCGTCTTCGACCTCCTCCCCGTGGGAACCTTCGCCGAGGACATGCCGCGATACAGCGAGCTTTTCGGACGTTGCCCGGTTGATCTCGGCCACCTCTTTCTCATAGCCGCCGGCGTCGGCGCTCCCGCATCCGGCAACGAAGAGGGAAGCGGCCAGGACGGTCAGGATAACGGCCGGGGCCAGTATGGAGAAAACACGGCGCATGCTATCAACCCCCTCGAAGCGTGCTTTGCAAAGGCTCACCGCCAGCCGGTCATTGCCATAATATAGCGCATGCCGCGGTGCATTGGAATGCACCGACCGGGGACGCCTGCCGCGCCAAAGCACCGCGGCTAGATGCCGGTGCGAGTACAGCGAGCCCGTTGACTGGCGCCTGAGCTGGCTCATTGTATATGTTTACGTAAAGTCATAAAAAGGAATCATAGGGGTCGTAAGGCCTCGTGATGTATGGAAGGGGTGAATGAGATGGACACCAAGACGATGCAGAAAACGATAATGGAGGGCATGCGAACCGGCATGCTCATGACCTTCGATGCCATGAACTCCGTGCAGGAGCAGATGGAGAAGACCTGGAAGACGCTGCTGGAACAGGGAGGAGAGCTGCAGAAGGAAGGCGAGAAGGTCATGCAGGAATGGCTGGATAACATGCGCAAGGGCCGCGAGGAGTTCCGGCGCAATCTCGAGGAGGGGCTGCGCAAGATGGACGAACTCCTGGGCCAGGAATAGAGGCGTGGAAAGGCGGACCCATGACGGAAAGCAGTGAAGCCTGGCCGGAGATGTGGAAGAGGTGGCAGGAAGCCCAGGCCGGGATGTTCAAGGACTGGATGGAAGCCTGGATGCATATGCCCGCCGGTGCCGGGAGCGGTGGGGAAAAGGAGGCGGACAGGTCCTGGACGGACGCCATGGATTTATACCGTCGCTGGTATGAATACGTCCGGGAGATGATGGCCAAGTTCGCGGTGCCCGCGCAGGGCTTCGGCCCCGAGACCTACATGCGGATGTTCCAGTCAGCGGACGTCTACGCGCAGCTGTATGCCATGTGGATGCAGATGTTCGACGCCTATCGCAAAGCCGTGGGCGAGGGGGGCGAGTACGACTTCGGCGCGGTGAGCAAGTTGCTGGAGAAATGGGCCGATGAGTACCGCGGCATCGTGCAGAAGGTCTTCGCGCCGGCCTTGCCCGAGCAGCTGCAGTGGATAGCGGAGCTGTACGACGGCGAGATCCCGCTGCTCGCCGCAGGGCTGATTACGCATCTCTGGGCGCCCTGGTACGAATACGCGCGCCGCATGGTGGACAGCGGCATGGGCATGGAGAGGCCCTCCCCACAGGCGGCGACGGAGATGTACGAGGGGTGGAGGAAGGCCTATGAGGAGAGTATCGGGCGCCTGCTGCGCGCCCCGGCGATGGGCTATTACCGCGAGGCGGCCGAGAAACTCCGCAACGCCGTAGATTCCATCTCCGAGTTCAACATCGTCCTCACGGAGTTCTACGCGGCGCTGCAGGGAGCGGGAGCCAGGTCCTTCCAGAAGCTGCAGGAGAAACTGGCCTCCATGCAGGCGGAGGGAAGAGCGGAGCCCATGTCCTTCCGTGACCTCTACCGCCTGTGGTGGGAGACCAGCGAGGAGCTTTACATAGAGCTTTTCCGCACTGAGGAGTTCGCCAGGCTGCAGGGGCAGCTGGTGGACAAGGGCATGCAGTTCAGGCGGGACTTCCAGGCCTATGTGGAGGAGGCCACCAAGGAGCTGCCCTTCCCGAACCGCTCGGAGATGGACCACCTCTACAAGACGGTGGACCGGCTGAAGCGAGAGGTGAGGAGATTGAAAAAGGAACTCGGGGAGCTCAAGGGCACCGAGGGGGAGGGATAGGAAGTGTTCAAGGAATTCATGGACCCCAATTTCTTCGTGCAGGAACTGGAGGACATCAACCGCAAGCTGGTCAAGGGTGCCGAGATTCTCACCACCATCACCGACGTCGAGGTTGAGCCCACCCCCAAGGAACTGGTGTTCGAAGAGGACAAGATGAGGCTTTACCACTATCTCCCCGGCGAGGCCCTTTCCTGCCCCACCCCCATCCTCATCTGTTACGCCCTGGTCAACCGGCAGTACATGATGGACCTGCAATCGGACCGCAGCCTCATCCGCAACCTGCTCGGGCAGGGGCTGGACATCTACATCATCGACTGGGGTTACCCGGATCACGGCGACCGCTACGTGACCATGGAGGATTATATAGACGTCTATCTCAACGACTGTATCGACTGCGTGCGGGAGCGGACGGGGTGCGACCGCATCAACCTGCTGGGCGTGTGCCAGGGTGGCACGTTCTCCATCATCTACTCGGCGCTCTACCCCGAGAAGATACGCAACCTCATAACCATGGTGGCGCCGGTGGACTTCCATACCACGGACGGGCTTCTGAACGTGTGGAGCCGGTATATGGACGTCGACAACATGGTGGACACCATGGGCATCATCCCCGGGGAGTTCATGAACGTCGGGTTCCTCATGCTCAAACCCTTCCAGCTCATGGTGGACAAGTACGTGGGGCTGATGGACAACCTCGACGACCCGGCGACGGTGGCCAACTTCGTGCGCATGGAGAAGTGGATATTCGACAGCCCGGCCCAGGCGGGGGAGGCCTACCGCAAGTTCCTCAAGGACCTCTACCAGGACAACAAGCTCGTCAAGGGCGAGCTGGAGATCGGCGACCGGCGCGTGGACCTACAGAAGATCACCATGCCCCTGCTGAACATCTATGCCACCGAGGACCACCTGGTGCCGCCCGCCTCTAGCATCCCCCTGAACGACCTCGTGGGCAGCGAGGACAAGACGCTGTACCCCTTCCCGGGCGGGCATATCGGCATCTACGTCAGCTCACGCTCGCAGAAGGAGCTGGCGCCCGCCGTCTCGCAGTTCCTCATCGAGCGCTGCCCCGAGGGCAGGGACGGGCGGCAGGTGTGCGGGTTCCCGGCCATGGGAACGGACGAACACGCGGCGGCGGAGATGGCCGCGGCCGCCAGAAAGAGCGCTAAGCCCGCCGTCGAGGTGGCGGCAAAGGCGAAACGCCCGGCGGCTAAGAAAAGCGGCAAGCCCGCCGGGAAGAAGGCCGCGCCGGCCGGGGCGAAAAAGGCCAGGAAAGAGAAGAAGTCCTGATCCGGAAGGCCGGAACCTGAGGAAGGCGCTGCCGCGGGCAGGTGAGGGAGGGCATCGTGGCGGATGAAAAGAGAGCTGCACCCCGCATCCTCGGCATACCCCTCCTGAACAGCGGCGAGGGTTTCCGCTGGGGTATCTTCGCCGTGGGCGATCAGGCCGTGGGCGTTTTCGCCGCGGGCAAGGTGGCGGTGGGAGTGGTGGCCGCAGGGGCGGTATCGGTAGGCCTGGTCGCCCTGGGTGCGATCGCTCTAGGGTTGCTGCGGGCGAACGGCGCCGTAGCCGTGGGGAGGAAGAGCAACGGAGCGGTCGCGGTCGGAAGGGTGGCCAGGGGCGCTGTCGCTTTGGGGGCCAGCGCCGAGGGCGCCCTGGCCCGTTCACTGGAGACCTGACGGCCTAGACGCCGGCTTCCTTTTTCGCCATCGAGCTCTTCCAAAGGTAGGCAATGGTGGCCGACCCCAGGCCCAGGGTCCACAGGTTGATGAAGAGCATAGTGGCGCGGTCGCTGTCCAGGGGCCAGTACTTGCGGTTCTCAAGCGAATAAAGGATGTCCAGCAGGGCCAGAAACACCAGGGAGCTGCCGGCCGCTGTGCCCAGGAAATCACCCTCGCGCTCGCCCCGCCACAGGTGCCACCCAGCCAGCATGCACAGAGAGCTCATCCATGCATCGGCAAGGGGGAAAGCGCGTTCGAAGGCCTCGTCCTGCTCCGTCTCGGTGGCCTTCATCGCCCCGGTGAAGAAGAGGATCCAGAAGGCGGTCGTCCCCAGCCCGGTAACCGCGAGCAGCCCGCCCAGGAGGCGGCGGCCCCAGCTCGCGTCGGTCGCGTCCCTGTCTTTCATGGCAATATTATAGCAACAATCCTCGCGGGCTACCCCAGGTAGGAGCGCAGGAAAGACGCCAGTGCCTGCAGCGCCCTGTCCATGCCCCGGGAAAGCTCCCTGGCCCCGGCCGCGGCATTCAAGTCGCATACGGCGAGCCGGAAGCGCCGGTGCCAGAGGTTGCGCCGGGCCTGTCCCCGGTAAGCGAGCAGCCGTTCCATGCCCACAAGGTCGTGGGACAGCTCATCGCTGATGGTGCGCACGACGCCGCAGGGCAAGCCCTCGGCCGCAGCCACCTGCGCAGCGGCGGCCCCTTCCATCTCCACCGCCAGCGCTCCGAAGACCTCACCGAGGTGTGAACGCAGATCGGGCTCGAATACCATCTGGTCGCAGGTGAGGACCTTGCCCAGCCGGTAGGCAAGCCCGGCGCCCTCCGCCGCCTCGCGGGCGCGCCGCTGCATGGCGGGGGGTATGTCGAAAAAGGGGTAGAAGATAAGGCGCCCTTCCTCGCACTGGCCCGGCCCCGTGGTCTTGAAACCGCCGGAATGAGCCACTCCCACGTCTCCGGGTATGACTTCGTCAGCGATGACCAGGTCACCGAGGTGCAGGTCGGGGGATAGGGCGCCGGCCGCGCCGTAGACCAGGAGGGAATCCAGAGGATAACGGTCCAGGAGAAAACGGGTCCCCGCGGCCGCGGGCACCTTTCCCACTCCGGCGGATAAGGCCAGCACTTCCTGCTCTTGTGCCCTGCCTTTCACCAGCGTCGTCCCGGCCGGAGACCTCGCTTCCTCAGCGCCAGCGATCAGGGGCAGCGCGCACTTCAGTTCAGCCGGGGTCGCGCACAGCAAGGCGATCATGCACGTGCCCTTCCCGTTGCCCGGTACCTGCGCCGTCGCATTGAAGTTAGAATGTAAGGCATCGAGGATATATTAACAGCGGGCCGCCGGGCGGGAAAGCGGTACGTGGAGGCGATACGGCCAGGATAAAGGGAGGTCTTGACCGCATATGGAAGGGAGCGAAAAAAAGCGTGGTCTGCCTTCGCTGCGGCAAGGTCATGCCGCACAGCGCCTCCTTCTGCAACTCGTGCGGCGCCGACCTGTCCGCTGCCCCCACGCCGGGCCTGGCGGGCGCGGTGAGCCCGGAGGAGTTCGAGTCCGCTGTCCGGAACGGAAGGACGCAAGCGGCGGGAGAGGTCCCGGCCCCCCATGCGGCCGCATTCGCGCCTCCCTTCCCGGCGCCGGCAACGCGCCCCACGTTTTACGCCCGACCCCAAGCGCCTTACGCCTATCCCTATCGCCGGGCGCCATATATCCGGAGCACCACCGACAACCTGGCCATCGCCTCCATTGTCTGCGCCTTCGCCAGCTTCGTGTTGCTGCCCCTCCTGCCGGCCGTAGCCGCCATCGTGACGGGCTACGTGTCGCGCGAACGCATACGCGCTAGCGAGGGAAGGCTCGGCGGCAGCGGTCTTGCTCTGGCCGGCATCCTCGCCGGAGCGGGCAACCTGGTACTGTGCGCCCTCCTGATGGCGGTGATCATCGCCGTGTACTTTTCGTAGTGAAGCGCTTTTCCCGCGGCGCGCGGCATCATTCCTCCGGCTGCCGGTCGAGCTGATGGAAGAGGAGCGGGTCCTCCGCCAGCTCCCGCAGCGCGCGCAGCTCGTGTTCGCCGCGTTGGCGCGCCGCCTGCCGTATGAAGTAATGGGCCGCCTCCACCACCTTGCGATAGGTCTGGGGGTAGAGTTCCCGCACGGACATCTCCAGGGCGTCCTGGAGGGAGAAACCGGCCTGCCTTTTGCGTTGTGCGAGGGCGAAGATGCGCGGGTAATCGGCGATAGCCTCTGGCCTGTGCGGCCCGGACAGGGCCTCCTCACCCTCCTCGGCCGTCCTGCTGGCCCGTATCTGGTCGGCGAGGCCGGGCCTGTCGGCGAGCTCCCGCAGCGCCCGCAGAGCCCCCCACCCCCGCTCCTGCCTGAGGCGTGAGATGATGGACTTCGACTTGGTGACGATCTCCCTGTAGGTGAGGGGATAACTCTCTTTCAAGCTCGACTCCAGGGCGTCGGACACGGTGGCGCCTTTCCCCACCAGGATCAGGGCGCGCGAGAATACCTCCCGGTAATCAACGAAATCCGTGGGCCGTGGCAGATCCTCCATACCATCATTCTACACCCTGAGGTGTCGCCCGGCCGTGGCCGCGCGTGATGCCGCGGGCACGGCGGTTTGAGGGAGGATGGGGCCCTTCGTGCAATAATAACGGCAGCCTTTATGCCCGCGGTCAATACCTGGAACGAAAGGATGGCGTTGAAAAGGCTCCTGGTCCTGGTGTGTGTGATCATCTTCGTTGACAGCCTGGGATACGGCGTGGTGGTCCCGGTGATGCCGGTCTACGCACGGGAACTCGGCATAGGCGAGCTGGGGCTGGGCATGCTCTTCGCCTCCTATGCCCTGGGCAACATTGTGGCAGCCCTGCCCTTCGGCCTCGTCTCGGACCGCTTCGGGCGGCGCTACTTCCTCGTCTTCGGCATGCTGGCCATGGCGGGAGCTTTCGTCCTCTACGCGTATTCCACGACCTACATCGGCCTCTTCCTCTCCCGCTTCCTCGACGGGGTGACGGCGGCGGCCAACTGGTCGGTGGGCCTCGCTATCATCGCCGACGTCTATCCCGCGGGAGAGAGGGGGCAGAGGATGGGCACGGTGATGGGCGCCATGGGGGCGGGTGCCATCGCCGGACCGGCGCTGGGCGGGGTTCTCTACGACCAGCTGGGGTACAAGGCACCCTTTCTCCTCGTGGCCGCGATATGCGCCGCGGCGGGCCTGTACACGGCCCTGGACCGCGACCTCAAGGGCCTTGCCACGCAGGGGAGCAAGGGAGAATACTTGCGCATGGCGCGCGCCGTGCTCGCGGGGCCGGGTATCGCGCTCGCCCTGGTCGTGGTGATGATGGGGACGGTGAGCCTGGGGGTGCTGGAGCCCCTTTTCCCCCTCCACCTGGAGGAAAACCTGGGGCTGGGGAGCAGCGCCATCGGCCTCCTCTTCGCCCTGACCGTGCTGGCATATTCCGCCGCCAGCCCGGTCGTGGGGAGGTTTTCCGACCGGGTGGGAAAAAGGAGTCTGATGACCTGGGGGCTGGTGGGTACCGCGGTAGCCGGACCCGCCCTGGTCTTTGCCGGGAATCTTCCCCTGGTAGTGGTGCTCTTCGCCGTGGTCGGGTTGACCATAGCGTCTTTCGAGACGCCCACGCTGCCGCTCATCGCCGACCGCATCAGCGGGGCAGAGCAAGGCGAGACCTACGGTACCGCCTTCGGCCTCTTCAATATGGCCT
>CAYPZH010000148.1:0-7584 GCA_964415205.1 uncultured Actinomycetota bacterium
AGGGAGCACGGAGAAAAAGGGACGACCGGGGGAGGGCTTCGTTACCGGGACACCGTGCGGCTGGTCAAGGACTACCTTCGCCCGGTGGAACCGGCGCCTGAATTCTCCCACAATCTGGAGGGACTCTGCGAGAGCATGGGCGCCCGCGAACTCTTCGGACGCAAAGGTGTGGGAGGGGAGGTGTCCGGGCACAGGGGAATATTCATCGGCGGAGCCATCTGTTCTGCGCTTCCCTTCCTCGGAGTCGCGGCATATGCTATAAGCAAACACCTGCTCCGCAGAAGAGTGGTCCCCGTAGGCATCTAACGGACCGGCAAGACTGCGAGGAAGCATGGATCGTAAAGAGGTTCTTAACCTGGTCCGGGCCGCTTTGGCGGAGGCATTGGAGCTACCGGAGGAAGAGATCGAGGAGGGATCGCTCTTCAAGGAAGACCTGGAGGCTGATTCACTGGATCTTGTGGAGCTGCTGCTGGAGATGGAGCAGCGCTACGGTTTCAAGGTGTCGGACAAGGAAGCGGCGGAGATCAGGACCGTGGGCGATGCGGTGGATCTAATCCTACGTAAGGCCGCCGCCTGAGCCGGATGAGCCTGTGAACAGGATATTAATATGAAAATCGGCATACCGGGCGGGCTGCTCTACTACCGCTATGGAAGGCTGTGGAACTCTTTTCTGCATGCCCTGGGGGCGGAAGTGGTCGAGTCGGGGGAGACCACACGCTCCATCCTTACCTCCGGCGTGAGCAAGGCGGAGAACGAGAGTTGCCTGCCGGTGAAGGTCTTCTACGGGCACGTGCTGGCGTTGAAAGACAAGGTGGACGCGCTGTTCGTTCCGCGACTGGTGAGCGTGAAGAAAGGGACCCATACTTGCCCTAAGATGCTGGGGCTTCCGGACATGGCGCGGGCGGCGGTGGGAAACGCGGTGCCGGTAATATCCCCGACCATCGATTTTCAGTCGGGGCTGTGGCACAACTACCGCGCCGTCTATTCCCTGGGGCGCCTGTTCTCCTCGAATCCGCTGCGCATCATCGGGGCCGGGATAACCGCCTGGCGTGAGCACCGCCTCTACCTGGAGCGCCTGACCCTCGGACTCGACCACAAGGGGGCCCTGCGGGGAGAGTCGGACCGCCTACTGTGCGAGGGGAGGGACCTTCGTATCGGGGTCATCGGGCATCACTACAACGTATACGATACCTTCACCACCATGTCCCTTCTCGAACGCCTGGGCGCGATGGGCGTGGACGTGATCACGGCGGACATGGTGCCGGAAAAGATGCGCGTTGAGGAACTGAAACGCCTGCCCAAGGACATCTACTGGAGCTATGAGCAGGAGGTCGCCGGCGCTATCCTTGCCTGCACAAGGCACAGACTGGTTGATGGCATCATCTTCATGATCTCTTTCCCCTGCGGACCTGATTCCATCGTCCGCGTCCTCTGTGAGCAGGAGAATAAAGCGATGGGGAGCGTGCCCATGCTCACCCTGATCATCGACGAGCATACCGGTGAGGGGGGCTTCCTCACGCGCATCGAGGCTTTCGTGGACATGTTGCGTCGCAAGAAGAACCGGGCCGAGGAAGCCCGAGAGGCGGTAGCGGTATGAAGATAAGCTGGCCGCACATGGGCAGTCTCGAGTTCGTCATGGGCAGCGTCTTCGAGGAGATGGGGGTGGACTACGTATTGCCGCCTCCGAACTCGCAGCGCACCCTGGAGTTGGGGGCGCGCTACGGCCCGGAATTCGCCTGCTTTCCCCTCAAGACCACACTGGGCAATTTCATCGAGGCCATAGAAAGAGGGGCGGACACTCTGATCATGGTCGCCGGCCGAGGCCCCTGCCGCTTCGGGTTCTATGCCGAGACCCAGCGGCGCATCCTTGAGGACGCGGGTTACGAGTTCGAGATGGTCCCCCTGGAGTTCGAGCCCTCGAGGATACCGGCTACTCTGCGCAGGCTGCAACGGCTGAAGCAGGGGAAGTCCTGGACCTCGCTGTACCGCGCCATCAAGTTCGCTCTCCACAAGGCCCATCTCATCGACCGCCTGGAACAACAGGCGCTGCACCAACGCTACCAGGACCGCGACCGGGGGGCGACCACCGCGGCCTTGAAACGCTGCTACGATATGGTCTGGGACGCGGGCTCCTTCGCCTCTCTATCCCGTGTGGAGGAGGATGCCTTCGCGCTGCTATACTCCGTCCCCCGCGCAGAGCGAGAAGAGATACGAATCGGCATCGTGGGGGAGTTCTACCTGGTGCTTGAGCCCTTCTTCAACCTCAACGTGGAGGAACAGATGGGCGACCTGGGGGCCTTCGTGGAGCGCAATATATACCTCACCGACTGGCTGCGCCCGTCAGGGGAGAGGCCGGTGCTGGGCCATCACGAGCACGGGTCGGAGCGCCTCGCCGCGGCTTACCTCACCCACAAGGTGGGGGGAGAAGGCATCTTCACAATCGGGGACACGGTCCTCTTCCACAAGCTTGGGTTCGACGGCGTGGTCCAGCTCATGCCCTTCACCTGCATGCCGGAGACCATTGCCAAGAGCATCCTGCCCCAGGTCTCGCGCGACCTGGGCATACCGGTGCTCTCTCTGGTTATCGACGAGATGACCGGCCGCGCGGGGGTGGCGACACGCCTGGAGGCCTTCACCGACCTTGCGCTTTTCCGCCGCCGCGCGAGCGGGCGGGAGGCCAGCCTCACCCTGCAACCCGCCTTTTAGGGTCAGAGCTCAGATGTTGCATATACCTTGGGGTCAGAGCTCAGATGTTGCATATAAGAATACGCAACATCTGAGCTCTGACCCTAGTGGCCGAGGAGGGCCTCCAGCTTGTCCTTGTTTATGGTGCTGGTTATGGCCAGGACCTTGTCGCCCTTCTGCAGAACCGTCTCCGCGGTGGGTATGTTCATGGCGTCCTCCCGAACCACGGTGACGATTAGGGTCTGCGGCGGCAGCTCCAGCTCGGACAGCGAGTGGCCGATGGCGCGGCTGTCCTCGGGCAGGGTTATCTCCACCAGGCCTATGTCGCCGGACTGCAGTTTCATCACCGTTATCACCTCGCCCAGGGAGGTCTCCTCCTCCACGATGGTCGCGATGATGTCGGGGGCGCTCACCTCCACGTCCACGCCGAAGTCCTTGTTGAAGAGCCAGCGGTTCCTGGGGTTGTTAACCCTGGCGATGGTCCTCGGCACCTCGTATTCGTGCCTGGCGAGATAGGAAACCACTAGGTTGTCCTCGTCGTCCCCGGTGACCGCCAGCACGATGTCGGCGTCGTTTATGCCCGCGTACTCCAGCACCCATGGCTCGCACCCGTCCTCGTTTACGATGCGCACGGACTTGTGCCTCTCCGTGAGGAATGGTATCCTGCCCTGCTCTTTCTCCACCAGGATCACCTGGTTCTTCTCCGCGAGGACGTCGGCGAGAAAAGACCCGACCGTCCCTCCGCCCACGATCAGTGCCTTCATCTCAACCCCCCTTGTCCATGAAGAACATCTTCTTGAACTTGTCCATGCTCTTCCTGAGGACGAGCACGTTCAGCAGGTCTCCCCGCTCCAGGACGGTCCCGGAGACGGGGATAAACGCGCTGCCGTCCCTCTCTACGGTGACGATATGCACCTCGCCGGAGACCTTGAACTCCCGCACCATCCTGCCGGCGAGCATGGCGGGGAGCTCGAACTCGATCAGCTCCACCTCGCCGCTGCCGAAGGTGTCGCGGGAATAGGAATGCTCGAGGAAAATGAGGTCGGATATCTTGCCCGTCGCCCAGGCCACCGGCGCCACGGTGGGAACGCCCGAGCGTCGGTAGATCTGCGCCCGCCGCGGGTCGTAGATGCGCGCTAGCACCTTGGGAACGCGGTAGATGTCCTTGGCCACCTTGCACGACACGAAGTTCGAATTGTCCCCGCTGCTCACGGCGACGAAGACGTCCGCGCGCTGGATGCCCGCCTTCTCCAGTGCCTCGGGATCAAAGCCGATGCCCTCGACCTTGATGCCCTTGAAGTCCACGTCCAGCAGGTGGAAGGCCCTGGGGTCCTTGTCGATGATGCCGACGCTGTGCCCCTGCCGCTCCAGGCGCCGCGCCAGGCGCGAGCCGACCCTGCCGCATCCCATGATCACCACGTGCATATCGCATCAACTCCTAGATTGTCAGGGAAGCCCCTGAATCCAGTGGCCTCAAGCCGCTTCCTTTCTAGATATATCCCCATTCGCCTGGTTCTTACGCTTCAACCTGGCTTCATAACCCCTCATGATGGCCTTGCGTATCTCGTCGGCGACGAGGCAGGCGGGCACGCAGGCCAGCGCGAACAGCCACGACCACCCGCTCACGGGCTCGAAGCCGAAAAGGCCGCGGAAGGGCGGCAGGTAGATGAAGACGACAAGGATCACGATCTCCGAGACTATGCCCCAGAGGTAGAAGGTGTTGGTGAAAAAACCGACCTTGAGGATGGATTCACGCTCGGTGCGGCAGGCGAAGCCGTTGCCGATCTGGGTCGCCACGATGGTCATGAAGCACGCGGTGGTGGCCATGATGTAGACGCTTCCCGTGTCGGCCATGGCGGAGACGCCCATGGAGAAACGCCAGCCGTCCAGCCAGTAGACGAAGAAAAACGCCGCCAGGCACAATATGCCCTCCACCGCCCCCAGGTAGCCGTAAGCGCGGGCGAAGAGGTTCAGGTTGAGCAGCCGCTCGTCCCGGGGGCGCGGCGGCTTCCTCATGAGCCCCGGCTCCGGCTTCTCGGTGCCCAGGGCCAGGGCGGGGACGAGGTCGGTGCCCAGGTCCACGGCGAGTATCTGCATCACCGTCAGGGGCAGGGGCACCTTGGCGATGACGAAGAGCAGGAAGGGGTATACCTCGGGGATGTTGCTGGCGAGGATATAGGTCACGAAGCGCTTGATGTTCGTGTATACCGCCCGCCCCTCCTCGATGGCGCTGACGATGGAGGCGAAATTGTCGTCGGTGAGGATCATCTCCGCCGCGTCCTTGGCCACGTCGGTGCCGGTGATGCCCATGGCCACGCCGATGTCCGCCGCCTTCAGCGCGGGGGCGTCGTTGACGCCGTCCCCGGTCATGGCCACGATCTCGCCCTGTTCTTTCAACACCAGCGCCACCCGCATCTTGTGTTCCGGCGACACGCGGGCGAAGAGGACCTCCGGTTCCCTCAGGACATCGCCCAGCTGGGCGTCGTCCATCTCTTCGACCTCCATCCCGGTGACCACCCGCGCCTTCCTGCCCCGCACCAGCCCGATGCGCCTGGCGATGGACTCGGCGGTGACCCCGTAATCCCCGGTGATCATGATCACCTTGATGCCCGCGGTGCGGCACTCCTCGATGGCCTTCTCCACCTCCGGCCGCGGGGGGTCCAGCATGCCCGCCAGGCCTACGAAGACCAGGTCCCGCTCCACCTCGTCTATCTCGTAGTGTTTTTGTGACGGAAGACCTTCCCGGTAGGCGAAAGCGATGACCCGCAGGGCCTGCAACGCGTACTCGTCGTTCGCCGCCGTCACCGTCTTGCGGTCCTCATCGGTGATGTCGCGGACGCCCGTGGGCTCCCATATCTTGGTGCATAAGGCCAGGACCTCCATGGGCGCTCCCTTGACCATCGCCTCCATGCCGGACGGCACGGTGTGTATGGTGGTCATACGCTTGCGCCGCGAATCGAAGGGGAGCTCGCAGTAGCGTCTTTGTTGTCCGAGCTCGCTCTCGTATTCATAACCGAACTTGCTCGCGGTGACCAGCAGGGCCGCTTCGGTGGGGTCGCCGAGTATCTTCCAGTGGTCCTCGCCCTCCCCGGGCGGGATGAGGCGGGAGTTGTTGCAGAAGCTCGCGATGCGCAGCAGCGTGAGCAGGCCCTGCCTGTCCTCGTCACCCAGGTCCCCGCCGTCGCTCTTGAACGTGCCCGCGGGGTCGTAGCCCACGCCCTCCACCCTGACCTTGCGGCCGGCGACCCATATCTCGCGCACCGTCATCTCGTTGGTGGTCAGCGTGCCGGTCTTGTCGGTGCAGATGACCGTGGTGCAACCCAGCGTCTCCACCGATGAGAGTTTCTTGATCAGCGCGTGGCGGTTCGCCATGCGCTGCGTCCCCATGGCCAGGGCCAGGGTGACGGTGGGGAGCAGGCCCTCGGGGACGTTGGCGACGATGATGCCGATCCCGAACATGAAGGACGCGGTGCTGCCGATCTTCATCACGAAAGCGCCGAGGCAGAAGAACAGCACCCCCAGGCAGACGGCCACGGCGGCAAGGATCTTGGTCACCTTGCCCATCTCCTTCTGCAGCGGGCTCTGCTCCTCCTTGACCTCCTGGGTCAGGTAGGCGATCCTTCCCAGCTCGGTCTTCATGCCCGTGGCGTAGACCACCGCCCTGCCGCTTCCCGCTACCACGCTGGTGCCGGCGAAGACGAGGTTGGGGAGGTCGGCAAGGGAGGCCTTCCCCCCGCCCAGGGCCTCGGAGATCCTCATCTGTGGCTCCGACTCCCCGGTGAGGGCGGAGTTGTTGACCCGCATCTCCCGCGCCTCCACCAGGCGGGCGTCGGCGCTGACGCTGTTCCCGGCCTCCAGCAGCACGAGTTCGCCGGGTACCAGTTCCTCGGCATCGACCTCCTGCTCCACACCGTCGCGCAGTACCCGTGCCTTCCTGGGCAGGATCTTCTGCAGGCTCTCGATGGCCTTCTCGGCCTTGAACTCCTGCCAGAAGGTGAAGATGCCGTTGATGATGATCACCGCTATGCACGCGATCCCCAGCTCCGGCATGTCCGCTATGAACGAAAGGACAGCGGCTACCCACAACAGGACGGCGAAGAAGTGGACGAAGTTGAGGAGGAACTTCTGCCACAGAGGCATGCCACGCCGCTTCTCTATGACGTTGCGGCCCTCGTTCTCGAGCCGCTGCGCGGCCTCGGAAGAGGTAAGCCCGTTGGGAGAAGAGTCCAGGTACTCGAATACCGCCGTTTCCGGGACGGCGTAAATCTTGTTCTCCAATGGTCGTCCTCTATCTTTTGGGGCTTCCGATTTCAATTTACAATAATCTATCCCCGCGAGGATGAAAAGGATGAAACCCGGCATCCGCTTGCCCCGTCGCCGCATATACCCTTGCTGACCTTGCTTGTCGCGGGCTCCGTCCGGGCGGCTTCTTGACAGGGCGGTTGGATGGGGGTATTTGGGAGTATTATATAACGAGCAGCGCTTGAGATATCATTCCGGAAAGGTCGAGAGGCGATGCACGTCATCATCACCGGGTGCGGCAGGGTGGGATCGCAGCTGGCGCAATACCTCTCTTACGACGGGCACGATGTGGTCATCATCGACCGCGACGAGGGTTCCTTTAAGCGCCTGGCCAGCGGGTTCAACGGTATGACCATGACCGGCACCGCCTTCGACGAAGGGCTGCTCCGGGAGGCGGGCATAGGAGAGGCGGACGCGCTGGCCGCGGTGACCAATTTCGACAACACCAACCTCATGGTATGCGAGATAGCCACCAGGATATATCAGGTCCCCGTGGTGGCGACCAGGCTCTATAACCCGGAGAACAGGTTCCTCTTCAGCAAGATGGGGGTGTCTTTCGTAAATGGGACCGCCCTGCTCGCGGAGAGGATGATGCAT
>CAYPZH010000149.1:0-7531 GCA_964415205.1 uncultured Actinomycetota bacterium
TCCGTGTCTGCTGAAAAAATTGCGGTGAATTCTGCGAAACACCAGCTCTAGATGCCTATTTGCAGAGGGATTATTCTCCGTGCTCGCGACGAATAAAGCAAAGCACAGCGCCTTTCGAGGCATATGAGCATGGGAATATATACCATAGCATGGTCGGGTGCCGGACATTGGGAAGGTTCCTCGGTTCAGTTTAAGGTAAGAATTCAAGCCTCCATATTCTCCAGGATGGAGGATATATCGGCTTTGAGTGCAGGCATGTTCTTCTCCACTGTTGACCATACTTCATCGATGTCAACGGTGAAATAATCATGAACCAGGATATTGCGCATGGCGACAATTGCAGGCCATGGAATATCGTCATGCTCCGAACGGACCCTATCAGATAACTTCCTCGCGGCCTTTTGCAGTATAACGTTCGATTCTATCAATGGCCTCAAGGATATCTTGAAAGCGCTCCCGGTCATCCCTCATATCGGGATCGCCTCCTTTAGCACGCGATCACGAATTCTGGGGCGAAGCCCTTTTTCGGTGACCACATCGATTTCGCGACCGAGGAGTTGCTTGAGTTCAAGATATAGCGCTGCGTGGTCCAGGAGGGTCCGTCCCGGCTCAAGTTCTATTAGGAAGTCCACATCACTTTCGGGGCCGGACTCGGAACGGGAAACGGAGCCAAAAACGCGCAAGTTCAGGGTACCATGCGCGGCTGCTATTTCCAATATCTCTTCTCTTTTTGACTTTAATATCTCACCGATTTCCATGCTGCATTCCCCATCAGTTCAATTTATCTCCGCTCTGCGGTAATTATACCAATTCTATATGACTATCAGGCCGGCCTGGTTGGACAACGAAAATGGGCACGTTTTAGACACAGTGGGCAATTCCGTCATTCCAGGATATCTACTGACAGCCAACAGGTCATCCGCAAATTACCAGGTAAAACGCTATAAATGATAAAGAGCGAGGCTATGCGAAAAGAAGGTACCTAGAAAGAACAGCGCCTTTCGAGCCATCTGAGCTTACAATGATTACCATACCAATATTTTTTACAGCTGCATATGAGGTCTGATGTTGTGTATGTTGGACGGAGGTTGCCGCCCGTTGACGTCGATCTCGGCGGGGCACATCTTCCGAGAATACATGCAGGAGGAAGAATGACGGAGGTAGATATGGATAAGATGTCGCACAGAAAAATCTCAGCGCTGGGGAGGTACAGGCTCATACACGATCTGGACTGCCCCCAGGCCACTTTGGCCACGCTAGTGCATGAGATGGGAGTCTCGGACAGGGAGGCGGTGAAAGCCGCCTATTCTCTGGAGGGGGGAGGACAGGATGAGGGTTCCACCTGCGGGGTCGTCTCCGGCGGGTGCCTGTCCCTGGCTCTCGCCAACATAGACGACATTCTCTCCGCGAAACCAGGCAAGGCGGAATCCTTGTACCGCAGGATGCATGAGTATGCGGAATGGTTCGAGAACGAGTTCGGGAGCACATTATGCAGAGAACGCTGTGGCGTCGATCTGAAAACGTTCTCCGGTCATATGAACTACCTCTTCACGGGGAAAGCCATCTCGCGTTGTGCTTACCATATAGGCAAGGCCACGTCTCACCTGGCCACCATGCTGGAAGCTCCGCTGGAAGAGGCGAAGACCGTGAGTGACCTCGACCGCAAGCTCGCCAGTGAGGGCGGTTATTGCGCCGCCGAGGTTATGCGGGGCATCAGAGAGGCTACCCGCTATGGAAGCCTTTTCCTGGAGCAGCTCTCTGTGGCGCTGGATGGAGGCATCGGGCTGTCCGGCGGGCTATGCGGAGCGCTGGCCGGCGCCTTGATGCCCATGGGTCTGGCATTGGGCATAGACCCTCGTCATGCCGGGTTTGTTCAGACACTAGCCATGTATGTGAAGGGCCATTTCAACCTGTACCTGGACCGGGTCGAACCGGAGATCTGGTCGGTGGCAAACCAGCTGGCCAGGGATTTTAAAAGCGAGTTCGGCTCCCTGGAATGCCGGGATATCATAGGGCGTCGCTTCTCCGACGGCGAGGAGCTGGAGGAATTCATCGCCGGTTCAAAGAAATGCGCCGAGATAAAACGGTGGTGCCTGGAGGGGTGCACCGACCAGATATTGCGCTATACCGGTCTCAACTCCTGAAGGGGACGGCGGCCTGGAATCGACGGGAGAAAGAGCCCGTTGCAGCTGCACCCGTAGTTCCCCATACGGGCTCCTTGTATATCCGTTCGATCGCGTTCACGTAGCGATGAAGCGGATCATGTAATTGTATCCGAGATCGGTGAGGCCGGCCTTTTCGAAACCGCAACGCGCCGCGAGGCGCTCGACGTCCTCGGGGGAAAGCCGCATGTGCAAAGGGGGGCCGAAGGGCATTTCCTCTTTCTTGCACTCGATGACGGCAAGTTGCCCCCCCGGCTTGAGGACGCGGTGGACCTCGCCGAACAGCCCCGGGCCCGCTTGCGCGAGATCGAGGGCATGCAGCACCGTTGCCGCGAAACACGTGTCTATGCTGTCGTCCGCCAGGGGCAACGGGAGCGTGATATCGGCGAGCATTGCGCTGACATTGCGGAGCCCCCGCTCGGTTGCCCTCTGCTTCAGCTCCTCGATCATCTCCGGCCAGCTGTCCAGGGCATATACCGCGCCGCCCTCCCCGACCAGGTCGGAAGCCCGCAGCGCGTAGTCCCCGGGGCCACAGCCCAGGTCCAGGAAGGAATCTCCCTGCGCGAGGTCGAGCTCGGCGAAGACAAGGTCCGCATCATGCATCCAGAAACTGCTCGGGCCGTGCCCGCATGCGTGGTCCCTATGACCTTGGTCCTAACCGCGACCGTCCGCATTGCTCGAGTCCATGTCATCCTTTCCTCTATGCGGTAAGTCCCATCGCCCCGCCCCGAAGTGGCGATTCTCCGTGACGGGGCTTCGCGTCAACCCTGCGCGGCGTTCCCGAGAAAAAGCTTCATGGTCTCCCGCGCGTCGCCGATGCTCTCGCCGACCAGCCGGTACTGGGCACTGAGCATGAGCGCGGGTGGCTCTGCAAGTTGCCCTTCCCGGGAATATGAGTCATTCACCTCCGTGCACACGACCCTGCCGATGATAAGCGCGTATTTCTCTCCCGTTATCTCTCTGTCGAGGACCGCCTCGATCCATCCGAGGGCATCATCGATCCTCGGCGGCGCCACCTTCCTGGAAGGGGATGATCCCAGGCCCACTTCCTGCAACTCGTCCACGTCAGCCGGATAGTTTTTGGCGGTCATCATGGCCTTGTCGAAGGAAGGCGCACCGATGACGTTGACCACGAACTCCCCGGTGTCCCTGATGTTCTTCAAGGTGTGGCGGGGCAGGGCGGAGGCGATGGCGATGAGGTCCAGGGGCCTCAATATAGGCATCACGCACCCGTAGGGCGCCGCGTTGACGATACCCTCCACATCTAGTGTGGTGATCACGGTGACGGGCAGGGGCAACATCAGCTTGAACTGGTCCGGCCTTAACTCCATCAGGTTTCATCTCCTCACATCATGTCTCTGTCTCCGAGCCGGGATACAATGCATCCGTTCCCGCCGGACCCATGCGGGCTTCCAGGGCTTCAAAGCCCGGCCGGTTTTTCATCGTTTTCCTTGAACCAACCGATGTGGACATCGGGTACGGAATCGGTCCTGGAGATGTAAGGTTTTATATCCAGGAGGTAGCTGCCGTCCACGGCGTCGATGCCCCGTATAATCAGGCGGTTCCCGTCCCGCTTCAGCAGCTCGACGACGCAGAACTGCAGGGGATTGGGCCGCGAAGGTGAGCGGCAGGCGAACACGCCGTGCACCTCCGGCCCCCAGGGCGTGACGGTCTGGAGCACCTCCCGGTTGGCGAGGTGGGCCCAGTAGAGCACGATGAGGTAATCAGAGGTCTCCACGTCCTTCAGACAGTCCTCGAACTCGTCGAAGATCTCGATCGTCGCCGTTTGCTCCGAGAAACGGCCCTGAAACGGGGCTTCGTTCATGGTCTTGTAAGGTGAACTGATCATGCCTAGAGGCTTCAGAACCATGGGCTCATCCCGCTTCTCGGCAGGATTTTTAGTGGACATGCTGTTCCTCCCCCGCTCCTTTTTTCGCCTCCACGGCCTGCAGGGGGATGACGATCTTCCTCTCCCCCAGATTTTCGACCTCCACCCTAACCCCGTAGACCTTCAGCATGCTCTGCCGGGTTATGACCTCGGCTCCCCCACAGTCGATTATGACGCCGTCTTTTAGGAGCATGAACTTGTGCGAGAAACGCAGGGCCAGGTTGACGTCGTGTATGGCCATCAACGCCGCTATGCTCCTTTCGACCACCGCCCTTCTCACCGTCTCCATGACCTCCAGTTGGTTCCTCAGGTCGAGGTTGCTGGTGGGCTCGTCCAGGAGTATTATGCCCGGCTCCTGGGCGAGGGCCCTGGCGATGACCACTTTCTGCATTTCCCCCCCGCTGAGCTGGTCCAGGTAACGCAGGGAGAGCGGCTCGAGCTCCAGCGCCCCCAGGACTTCCTGCACCACCTCGAGGTCTTTAGCGCTCGCTCCCCAGTTGATGTGCGGACGCCTGCCCATGAGCACGGCATCGAAGACGGTCAGCCTGGCGCTGGTGCTCTCCCTCTGGGCCACGTACCCCATGCGGCGGGCCATCTCCATGCGGCTCAATCTCGCGGCGTCTTCCTCCTCGATGAAAACGCTCCCCTCCTGGGGCTGCAATATCCCCAGGAGGTTCTTGAGCAGGGTGCTCTTGCCGGCGCCGTTGTTGCCCAGGATGGAACACAGCTCTCCCCTCGCCACGTCGAAGGACACCCCGTCCAGAATGGGCTTCGCGTTGTAAGCGAACCGTATCCCGTCAACCGCCAGCATCATGTCCTCCTGTATCCGCGCATGAGGATGTACAGGAACAGCGGTGCGCCCATGAAGGCGGTTATGGCCCCCACCGGCAGGACGATGGGAGCGATGACGGTCCTGCTCAGGGTGTCGGATGCCAGGAGCAGGAAGGCGCCCATGGCACAGGAGCCGGGTATGAGGTAGCGGTAATCGCTCCCGATCATCCTGCGCATGATGTGGGGGCTGACCAGGCCGAGTAAGGCGATGATGCCCAGGATGGACACCGCCAACGCCGTGACCAGGGAGGCCAGGAACATGCCCACCATCCTCGTCCTCCCCACGTTTACCCCCAGGCTCTTCGCGGTGTCGTCGCCGCTCTCCAGGGCGTTGAAGTTCCAGCGGTTGAGGATGAAATACGCCGTGATGGGGAAGGTGAGGGCGGCCATGATCGCCAGCTCCTGCCACGATGCCCTCCCTATGTCCCCGAAGGTCCAGAAGACTATGGATGCCACCTGCACGTCGTTGGCGAAGTATTGCGTGATCACCGTGCCGGCGGTGAAGAGGGAACCGAAGGCTACCCCGGCCAGGATCATGGCCTCGGGGGTTATCCCCTTGTACCTGGCCAGGATGAGTATGGCTAGGGTCGCGGACAAAGCGCCCGCGAAGGCGGCCACGGTGACTAGGTAAGGGTTCTTGATCAGCACCGCATCGGCGCCGCTGCTCTGCACGCTCCCCGCCCCCATGGCCACGATGGCCACTGCCGCCCCGAAGGCCGCGCCCTGCGATATGCCCAGTGTATAGTCCGAGGCCAACGGGTTTAGGAGCACGCCCTGCATGATGCATCCCGCGACGGACAGCCCGATGCCGGCCACTATGGCCGCCAGCACGCGCACCAGCCTGATGTTTATCACTATCTGGGTGGTGCGCTCGTCCGCCTGCCCTGTAAGGGCTTTGAGCACTTCCAGGGGTGAGACGCCAGCCGAGCCCAGCGCCATGGAGACCACAGCAAGCACCAGGGTAGCGGCGACCACCGCGGCTATCACCAGCACCTTTCTCCTTGTGTATCCGCGATATTTGTCCCGTGCCGTCTCCAAGGTCACCGTGGCCACGGGCCTCACCTGCCTTTACCTAAGCGACGGCGACGCCGGTTTCATCGTCGCTATTCGGATGACGGATCCAGCGGCACAAAGCCCCCGAAGTCCCTGGCCATCTGCTCGTACATGGGGACCCCCAGGAGGGACTCGTAGATCTCATCGGCCTTCTCTGCGGGGTCTATGTCCTCGAAGGCTTCCGGGAAGATGGTCTTGCCCATGAAGTAGGAATCGGCTATGGCGGTGCCGATATTGGTGTTGTAGTAGTTGTAGGGCAGGTAACCGTAGAAGTTGCCGTTATTCAGAGCCTGCAGCGAATCGTACAGACCGGGGTTGGTCCTGTAATCCTCCACCACCATCCCGTATCCCGACTCGTCTATGAAGATGATGTCGGGGTCCCACTCCAGCAGCTGTTCCTTGTCGATCATCACGCTGCCGACGGTTCCCGATTCGTCTACCACGTTAAGGGCGTTCACGGCGTCCAGGGGCGGAAAGCCGCCCTGGGTGCTCTCGATGCCGTGGGTCCCTTTCATGCCCAGACCTCCCACGTAGACGGTGGGCTTGTCCGCCTCGGGTATATCCGCCGTGCGCTCTTCCAGGTCGTCCTGGCAGTCTTTGATGTATTCGATCACATCCTGCGACCGTTGGGTGCTTCCCGTTATCTCGCCGATTAGGGCGATGGAGGATAAGACCTCCTCGTCGAAGGTGCCCAGCACACCGTAGCTCAACACCACCACCGGGATGCCGGTCTTGGACTGAAGCTCGTCAGCCTTGGCTGAATCCACCAGGTGGGCGACGAAGACCACGTCGGGGTCAACGTTTATCAGCATCTCCGCATCCGGGGTTGAGTCCGGCCCCCCCTGGCCTATCACGGGAAGCTCGAGTAGTCGTGGGTTGGCCAGGATGTAGGGACGACCGGTGCCCCACTGCTTCTCCATGTTCTCGATCCCCACCACCTTGTCCGCGTCGCCCGTGTAGCACACCAGGCGCAGGGCGCCAGGCCCGATGGCCGTCACCCTCTCCACCGGCATGTCTATCTCCACCTCGCGCCCTGCCAGGTCGGTGACCACCACGCTCTCCGTTCCGCCTGCCTCATCTCCTCCGGAATCGCTGCCGCAGCCCGCCAGCAATACCATGGTCAGCGTGATTACCGCCAGCATCGTGATGACGATCAAGGGCCTTTTTTTCATCTCTTATGCTCCTTTCATGCAGAGCCAAAAAAGAAAACCACGAAGGTCCGCGACCTTCGTGGTCACTCTTACCAGCTTTCGCTCAGAACATCCTCACGTGGACGGCTTCTTGCCGCCCGGTATCTCGTTCGACCGCCCTTAATAATATTCTAACGCCCGTGATCGTCGCAACCTCCGCTTGCCAGCACATGCCGGTTTATTAGGATCGATCACACCGTAAAACCGACCGCGGCTAAATATGGGAGGTCAATATCAGCGATAAGCTGCCTGCGTATGAAGTCGTCTCCTTACCGGCGGTATTCCTTTATTCTCCCCTGAACACGGGGTCGCGCTTCTCGCGAAAGCCGCCTATCCCAAAATGGCGTACATGCACCCCAGGGCCCAGGCCCATATACCGGCAAAAAACCACTTAAACTGCCGGGTTT
>CAYPZH010000150.1:0-758 GCA_964415205.1 uncultured Actinomycetota bacterium
CCGCTCGCAGCCCCTGCTGGAGTCGGAGCTGGGACACGGCTCGACGGAGGACCTCTTCGCGGGCAATCCCGAGATGGCCCCGGTGCGGGCCGACCTCAAGCTCTCCTCTACCACCCTCTCGGCGCGCGAGGCCCAGCTGCTGGGAAGCAGGAAGGGAGCCCCGGCTTTCTGCATGGAACAACTCATCTTCGCGGCCAACGACAAGCGGGTCATATGGGGATGGTTGCTGTATCGCGGCGACAGGTTCAGCTTCGAGTCCACGAGCAGGCTGTTGTGAGGTGATGCGCGGTGGAGATGGATGAAAGGCTTGTGAAGGCCATGGGAGACCTGGACGAGGAAACGGTGATCTCCAGCGTGAGAGGCATGCTCGCTGCCGGGGTGGAACCGCTGCATATCGTCGAGTTGTGTCGCGCGGGCTTCGAGATCGTCGGGAAGCGTTACGAGACCCGCGAGTATTTCCTCTCCGGCCTGATAATCTCCGACGACATCTTCTCCAGCGTCCTCGACCTCCTGGACCGCTCGGGGCACTTCCACCCGACCGAGGAGGAGAAGCTGGGGAAGGTCATACTGGGAGCACCACTGGGCGACGTGCACGATATCGGCAAAGGCATAGTCGCCCAACTGCTCCGCTACTCCGGTTTCGAGGTCATCGACCTGGGGGTCAACGTCAGGCCGGCGGGCTTCCTGGAGGCGGCGGCGGAGAGCGGCGCGACCGTGTTGGGTATAAGCACCCTGATAACCGTGGCCTACGAGTCGTT
>CAYPZH010000150.1:768-1348 GCA_964415205.1 uncultured Actinomycetota bacterium
AGTCGTTGCGCGAGACGGTGGTCGAGATGCAGCGCGCGGGCCTGCGGGACCGGGTGAAGATCATGCTGGGAGGGGGAGCTGTCTCTCAACGGGTATGCGAGTATGCCGGGGCGGACGCCTGGAGCCGGGACGCCGCGGATGCAGTGAAGTTTGCCAAGATGTTCATTGGAAAGGAGTGACGGGGATGAACGGAAGTATCGCAGCCTTGATCGCGGAAGTGGAAGAGGACAGGACATTGCAGGAGGTGCGCAAGGCTCTGGACGATGGTGTCGACCCCCTTTCCCTGGTGGAGGCCCTGCGCGAAGGGATGTCCGTGGTGGGGGACAAGTACGAGGCGAGGGAATATTTCCTGCCCGACCTCATCCTCTCGGCGGAGATCTTCAAGGAGGCCATAGCGCTGATCGAGCCTCACCTCCAGAGCGGTAATATCGCCACCAAGGGGACGGTGGTCATCGGCACCGTGCATGGCGACATCCACGATATCGGTAAGAACATCGTGGCCACCATGCTCAAGTGCAACGGTTACGACGTGCACGACCTGGGAGTGGACGTGCCACCCCAGGCCTTCGTGGACAAGGCC
>CAYPZH010000150.1:1358-2761 GCA_964415205.1 uncultured Actinomycetota bacterium
CTCGAGCACCAATGCCGGCCTGGTGGCCATGTCCGGCCTGCTCACCCTGGCCTTCGACGCCATGAAGGACACCGTGGACGCCCTGGCCGAGGCGGGCCTGCGCGACAAGCTCAAGGTGATAATCGGGGGAGGCCCGGTGAACGAGAAGGTGCTCGAATACTGTGGGGCGGACGCCTTCGGCAAGGACCCCACGGAGGCGATAAGGCTGGCCGATCAGCACATGGGTTAAGGGGGGAGCGGTTCCAGTGGCGTCGATCATCTGAGGAAAGGGTTAGGACATGAAGATCACCAAGCTGCTTCATCCCCGGGACACCATGACCTCGGAGGAGAGGATGAAGGCGGTCATCCGCCTGCAGGTGCCGGACCGGGTTCCTATGGTGCCATGCGTTTACTATTACTTCGCCACCTACTCTGGCCTTACCAACGCGGACCTCTTCAATCCCAGGCTCTACCGGCAGGCGACCATGCGGCTCTTCGACGAGCTCGGCCCCTGGGACGCGTACAACTTCTTCCATACCTACTACCGGGAACTGGCCTCCTTCTTCATCCCCATGGTGACCCTGGAGCCCGGCTTCGAGCTTCCCGCGGAGAGCATCCGGCAGTTCAAGGAGGAGGAGATCATGCGGCTGGATGACTACCCCTACATCGTAAAGGTTGGAGAACAGACGCCCCGGCTCTCGTTCTACCGCGTGATGATGAGCCTCATGCCCAGGATATACGACCGCATCCAGGAGGGTTGGCGAGCGTATGCTTTCGTGCTGCCCCGCTTCGCGGCGCAGCTGGCCTTTTACGGCTACGAGTTCCGGGACTGGATAAAGCGGGGGGCCACCCTCTTCTATTCCATCGGCCCCCTGGAAGTGCCCTTCGACACCTTCTCCCTCTCCCGCGGGCTCATCCCCTTCTCCAGGGACCTTCACGAGCGTCCGGAAGATATAAGCCGCGCGGCGGAGGCACTGGTGCCGGGATATATCTTCCTCATCAAGGCGACGGTCAGCCTCTTCGGTATCAAACGCGTCATGATCGACCTGCACCGTTCCTCCAGCGATTTCATCTCGCCCACCCAGTTCAGGAAGTACGCCCTGCCCTCCCTCAAGCTGCTGGTGGACGGCCTGCACGACGAGGGCATCGCCGTCGTCATGCACTGCGACGGCGACTGGGGACCCAACCTGGAGGCTTTGCGGGAACTGCCGGCGGGGCAGTGCGTCATCCAGCTCGACGGCACCACGGACATCTTCGCCGCCAAGCAGGTCATAGGGGACCGCATGTGTATCTACGGCGACGTCCCGGCCAGCATGCTCGCCCTGGGCTCGCCATCCGAGGTGGAAGAGTACTGCCACCGCCTCATCGAGGAGGTGGGAAAGGGCGGGGGGTTCATCCTGGGTACCGGCTGCGAACTGGCCCCC
>CAYPZH010000150.1:2771-7499 GCA_964415205.1 uncultured Actinomycetota bacterium
GGGTTCATCGGGCCGTAACTTTATGGTTACCCTAACCGAAATAGAGGTAAGGTATCGCAGTAATGGCCGCAGCGCGATGCGCAATAAAGGGGTTAAAATGAAAGGCAGGATAATGCTGCACCCGGGGGACACCATGACCGCCGAGGAGAGGCTGCAGGCGGCCATTAACCTGCAGGTGCCCGACCGCGTGCCCTCGTGCCCGTTCATCTACTATTTCGCCGCCTTCCATGCGGGCATAACCGTGTACGAGCTGTGGTCCGAACCGAAGAAGTACCGCCAGGCCATGGACAGGTGCTACCAGGACCTGGGCCCCTGGGACATATATTACCCGGTCAATCCCCTGCGCCCGGAGCTATATACCTTCATCATGCCTATGAAGGCGAAGTGGCCGGGCATCGACCTCCCCCCGGACAGCATCTGCCAGCTGCTGGAGGATGAGATCATGCAGGCCGAGGACTACCAGTGGATAGGCGAGCTGGCACGCAGGATCCCCAGGCTCACCTACATCCCCTTCTTCATGCGTATGATCTCCCGCGCCTGGGACGATGTCGGCGAGGACGTGAGGGGATACGCGTTGATGCTGTCCCGCCTGGTCTGGAACTTCGCCAACTGGCGCTACGATTTCGAGCAGATGAAGAAGCGGGGCACGACCACGCTCTACGGCTTTCTGCCCGAGGCCGCCTTCGACACCTTCTCCCTGGCCCGCGGCTTTCTCGACTTCGCCCGCGACCTCAAGAAGCGGCCCGAGGAGATCGCCAGGGCAGCCGACGACCTCACCGAGGGCTATGTATTCGCCTGCCGCCTCATCTGCGCCGTCATGGGCGTGAAACGGGTGGAGATATTCGTGCACCGTTCGTCCACGGATTTCATCTCGCCGGAGACCTTCCGCAAGCTCTCCTTCCCCTCCCTGAAGGGCCTGGTGGAGAGACTTGTGGCCGTGGGGATAAACCCCATCCTCCACTGCGACGGCAACTGGGACATGAACCTGGAGGCCTTGCGCGAGCTGCCGGCCGGGAACTGCGTCGTCCAGTTCGACGGCCCCACCGACATCTTCCTGGCCAAGCGGGTCATCGGGGACCGCGTGTGCATCATGGGCGACGTCCCCGCCGACATGCTGGCCTTGGGCTCACCCGCGGAGGTGGACGAGTACTGCCACCGCCTCATCGAGGAAGTGGGAAAAGGCGGCGGCTACATCATGGGGGCCGGCTGCGAGATACCGCCCAACGCCCGGGCCGAGAACGTCAAGGCCATGCTGGACTCGGTGGTGAAATACGGCTACTACGGGCAGCCCGGATAGACTCGGCCGTGACGATCGCCTGGTGACTGACCCGACCAGCCAGCGCCCGGCCCCGCAAGCCGCCTGAAAGAGACCGGCGGCCCGGGGGCCGCCGGATGAGACCAAGGTGTTAAGACTCACAGACCTTTATCGCCCGTATCTTTTCCGCCAGGGCGCTGCCCACGTCTTTGCCTGAGAAATAGGAGACGGATTTATCTATCTTGTCCGCCAGCTCGGGGAGCTTGTCCGCCGTGATGGTGTCGGGAGTCGTGCCGATGAGTTCGCAGTTCTTCTTCACCGTGGCCCTGGCGATGAAATCGCCGACCGCGTCTGATAATATCTTCTCTATTTCCTGCGCCAGCTTATTCGCCAACGTCCCTACCTCCTATTCGCGCTGCTGCCTCGCCAGCGGCCGCGAGATCGTGTTCCGTGCGCCCACCCTGTTTCCTCATCAGCGGGAATCAGCGATTCCTACTGATATATCGTGTCTGGGCTGGAGAAACTTTATCCCCTCGCTCATATTACTCTCCAGGTATTATTCCCGCATCTCTCTATCCATGCGGCTGAGCACCTTCTGGCCGCTGCGCAGCAGGCCCTGCAGGGCGGCGTAGGCGCTCTCTTCATCCACCTGCACCTCGCCCTCGTAGGTGCCGTCGGCGATCTCCTCCGCGGTGCGGTTGAGCTTTTCGATGGGGTCGACCACGTACTTGCGGGTGAAGTAGCGCAGGCCCAGGGTGGTGAGCAGCAGCGTGAGGATGACGGCGACGGCCGACACGATGGAGAGCCTCAGGATGAGGTCGTCCCTCTGGTCGGTGAAATATTCCTCGACCGCTTCGTACTCCTCCGTGCGGTCCATGATCATATTGATGTAGAAGGTCTCGTCGACGCCCAGGATGGCCAGGTCCAGGGGGAAGAAGGCGGAGACGTAGAAGCCCTCCTCGCCTCCCAGAAAGTCCAGGATCTCGTAATCGCTCTCGTAAGGCTCGACGGGCATTCCGGAGGGATCGACATCCAGCCCCGCCTTCGTGTTGTAATACACCAGCTCGCCACCGCGTATCAAACCGAAGTAGTCGATGGGATAGAACCCGATGGCGATCTTGCCCGCTAGTTCGTTGAAGATATCGTAATCCCTGTCCTTTATGAAGGCGTTGACGAAGTCCTGGTTGAAGATCTCTACCGTGGAGGGGCTCGATAGCAGGGAGTTGATGTTATCGGATATATCGGTGAGGTTACTGGCGGTCTGCTCGATGACCAGCTCCTTGTTCTTCTCGATGTTGCTGTTGGTGGTGACGATGATGTCCACCATGAAATAGGCGATCACCGCCAGGACCAGCAGCAGGGTGGTGACGGACACCGCTGCCATGAGTGCGCGCATCTCCTTGCCGGACTTACTCTTCATCACAGACCTCCTCGGGTTGCGCCCCTTCACCCGGATAAAACGGTTGACCTAGAGGATTATCGGAATGAACCCGAGGGCGCTTGACAGTAAATCCCAGCTTGCTCTGTTGAAAGCGTACGTAAGAACGCCCGGGGCGAACACCCCGGGCCGATAGTGTTCGATGAAGAGGATCTCAGTCTTTGATATGCTCGTCCATGCGGCTGAGCACCTTCTGTCCGCTGCGCAGCAGTCCCTGCAGGGCGGCGTAGGCGCTGCCCTCGTCCACCTGAACCTCGCCCGCATAGGTCCCGTCGGCTATCTCCTCCGCGGTGCGGTTCAGCTCCTCGATGGGGTCGACCACGTACTTGCGGGTGAAGTAACGCAGGGCGAAGGTGGTGAGCAGCAGGGAGAGGATTATCGCGACGACCGACGCGATGGACAGCCTGAGGATGAGGTCGTCTCTCTGGCCCTTGAAATATTCCTCCACTTCCACCAGTTCGTCGGTGCGGTCGACGATCATATTGACGTGGAAATCGCCCAGTCCCATCTTGCTCAGCTCTACGGGGTAGAAAGCCGAGATATAGAAACCCTCCCTGCCGCCCAGCGTGTCAAGTGTCTCGTAATCTCCCGCGGGAAGGCTTGTGGCCATCTCGGCTTCTTCTACATCGACGCCTCGCGCAGTCTGGTGATAGACGACCTCACCGTCCCGGATCACGCCCACGTAGGCGATGGGATAGAAACTGATGGTGAAGTCCCCGATGAAGGCGTTAAAAGCCCCCAGGTCGCCGGACAGGATATCCGCCAACATCTCCTCGTTGAAGAGACTGATCAACCTGGGGTTTTCACTCATGGCCGAGATGTTGCTCGCGATCTCGGCCAGAGCCAGCTCCGATTGGTCGATCACCAGTTGCTTGTTGCGCTCGATGTTGCGGTTGGTGGTGATGATGACATCCACCATGAAATAGGCGATGATCGCCAGTACCAGCACCAGGACCGACGCCGATACCGCAAGCATCAAGGCCCTCATCTCCCGGCCCGATTTGCGTCCCATTTTTGCCTCCTGTGACCTCGTTACCATATGGTTTACATCGCCCGAGGTTTAAATCGGGATGCAGCTCACAGTGCTTGATAGCTTTACTACAGGTGAGAGAATATGGGGTTGAAAGGCGTTTATCTGGGTGTTTGCGGGCAAGCGGTACCGCCGGCGGGTATATTATAGTCGTGGACGGAATGACCGGGTTCGTGGGAGGAAGGCCGGGATGATACACGATGGCGACAGGTGCACCGCCTGCCGTACCTGCCAGCTCGTATGTTCCCTTTCCCACCATGGCGAATGCAACCCGTCCCTGGCCTATATCGTCCTGCGCCAGGAGGGTTCGCGAATCTCGGCGGAGTTCACGCCGGATTGTGACGAATGCGCGCGCTGCGCGAGATACTGCCCATACGGGGCGATAGAAAAAGGGGGTAAGCGGTGAAAGGGGGATATGGCGGTCGGCTGCTGGTCGTGGACCTCTCCCTGGCGAGGGCGTCGCTGGAGGACTACCCGGAGGAGTTCGCGGTGGACTTTCTCGGCGGCTTCGGCGTCAACAACCGCCTCTTCCCGGAGTACTCGCGTCCGGGAACGGACCCCCTGTCGCCGCTGAACCCGGTCATCTTCGGCGCGGGGCCGCTGGTGGGCACGCTGGTCCCCGGCGCCTCCCGGGTCATGGCCAACGCCCGCCTGCCGCTCACCGGGGCGGTGGCGTCCGCGGGCGGCAGCATGGGGCTGGGGGCGAACATGAAGTGGTCGGGCCTGGACCACCTGGTCATCCTGGGCAGAGCGCCCGAACCCGTCATCGTCTACGTGGAAGACGGGCGTGTGGATTTTTTTCCCGCCGCCTCCCTGTGGGGCAAGGGCGTCCTGGAGACTACCCGGTCCCTGTGGGCATCTTATCCCGGCGCCTCCGTCACCACCATCGGTCCCGCGGGCGAGAGCATGGCCCACTCCTCCATGGCCATCATCGACGGCTGCGCCACCCTGGGGCGGGGGGGCCTGGGGGCGGTGCTGGGGTCCAAGAACCTCAAGGCCCTGGTG
>CAYPZH010000151.1:0-1851 GCA_964415205.1 uncultured Actinomycetota bacterium
GAAGGCGCCCATAAGCGTGCCCGCCAACACCAGGCTGACCGTGTACGTGAACGACATAACGGACGGAGCCGGCCCCAACCTGTCCATCTCCGCGGGGGTGTCCTCCACCAGGCCGATCATCGTGGAGCGCCCCATGTACTTCAGCTTCGGCGGGGTGTGGACCGGCGGGCACGACGTCCTGGGCTTCGTGCCGTAAGGCCAGGTGTGGCCGGTTTCCGGGCGTTCCTCCCCGGCTTCAAGATGGGGTCACCCCTGACATGTGACATTTTCTCAAGAGGATCGACCCCAATGGGGACGCTCAGGCGAGGGTGTCGAGGACCGCCTGGTAACGCTGCTGCACGTCCTCGATGTCATTCTCCTCGTGCAGCGCTTCGACGCTCCCGCGCCGGATCATCTCGGCCTGGCGGAGGACGGCCTCCCGCTGCTCGTGGGTGCGGGCCTGGAAGGCGATGGTCTGCAGCGTCTCGAGCAGCCGGATGGTCACCGCAACGCTCTCGCGGCCGTACTGCCGTATCTGGTCGAAGGCGGCGTTGATGATGCCGGTGAAGGTCTCGGGCTTGAAGACGACCCGCAGGTAGTCCTGGTCATCGTAGAGGTAAGGTGACGGGAACTCCCTGCCGCACAGGAAGCACAGCGCCGACCCGAGCCTGTCCACGCACGAGACCGCTGTGTAGGGGTCGTTTATACCGGGGGAAAGGGCCCGTATGGCCACTTCGACCAGTTGGTGCACCGCGAACTCCGCGTCCTGCTCCGGTGTCCGCTGCGCTCCCAGGATGACCGCGCCGGACAGCCGCCCGGCAAGACCTTTGCCTATCTTTTCTTTACACCGGACGGTGACCAGCGGGCTGCCCTCGACAAGGTATTCACCCGGCCGGCGCGGCAGGAGGACGAGAAGGTCGTTCTCCGTAGCCGCCTCGAGCAGGCCGTGACGGTCCATGGCCCGTATGTAGCCGCTGCGCGCGGCCGGGATGTCTACGCTCAGTTCATGGTCTTCCTCCGCTACGCGCCGCTTCGACTCCGCCTCCAGGTCCCGTTCGACCCCGTCACGCGACTCCTTAGGGAACAGCCGTTCTATCTTCTCCTCCAGGTCGCGCGACACGGCCGAGATCACCTGCTCGGCCTGCATGGAGAGGGAGACGTGGTGGATGAAATAGATGAGGACGACGATGCCCGCCAGCGCGAGGACGAGCGCCACGGCCACCGAGATGCTGGGCACGAAATCCTCCCCCTCCACGGTGTGGACGGTGCGCAGCACCAGCAGGCAGTAGGCGAAACCGGCGATGAAGGTCCCCAGCACGACCTGGTTGCCCGTGTCGTGCATGAAGTTGCGCAGCAGGCGCGGCCCGAACTGCGAGGAAGCCAGCGTGAGGGCGACCATGGTGATGGAGAAGGTGACGCCCGCCACCGTGATCATGGAACCGGCGATGGTGGAGAGGACCATGCGGGCGCCCTCGGGGCCACCGCTGTAAAGGAAGCCGAAAATGTTCGTGCCGGGGCCGATACTTCTGTCTATATATACAGTGAGGAAAGAAAGCGCGATGGCGAGCGCGGTCATCACGGCGGGGATGAACCAGAAGCTGGTCCGCAGCGACTCCCACGTGTTCAGCAGCCTTACTCTCATATACACCTCGCGGGACTTATCCTTGCACGGTTATACCACCTCCGCCATTATTCCCCAAAACCACCCCACGAGCGTCTCTTTTATCCCACTTAGGGTCATGCCCGCATAGGGACACCTGATTATGGGGCCCGCCCCGGACTTTGGAATTTTGGGGGGTGTTGGGTGTTTTGTTTGTGTTATAATAAATTTTAAATGTGTGGGGGTGACCCACACCTGGGGGTTTGTACAAC
>CAYPZH010000151.1:1861-7483 GCA_964415205.1 uncultured Actinomycetota bacterium
AACCCCCCCACGCGGGTAAATTTTTTCCCCCTTAGGGTCATGCCCGAATAGGGAAACCTGAAGATGGGGTCAGCCCCTGACATGTGACATTTCCGAGGAGGAAGGTCTTGAGCTTTCGCTATCAAGAAATGTCACATGTCAGGGGCTGACCCCATCCGGTGGAGGTTGACCTCAATGGGGACGCGGCACAAGTGATAAAATAGAACCGGCTTTTATAGCCGTCGAGGCTGAAGTACCAGACCCAGAGGTATTCTGTCCGACAAGTAGAGAGGATCCAACCGGCTGGCAGCTATCACATCTGTCCCTTAGCTCTTGTCCTTGGCCGAGCGTGCGTAAAAAGGGGGAATCGCCATGAAAGCGTCGTCAAAGGGGTTCCTGAGCCTGCTTCTCGTTATCGTTCTCTCGGTATTCACCATCGGGCTGTGGTGCGCGCTGGCGCCCGAGCCCGCCCTGGCGCCGCCGGCGGTCTATAACGTCTTCCTTACCACCGACACCCCCGGCGCCCCCTTCCCCGGCATGCCGGGAGAACTGCGCTGGGCCATCAACTCCGCCAACGCCAACGCGGTCTTCTACGACACCATCATCTTTTCCATCCCCGCCCCGCCCCTGACCCCGGTGACCATCACCCCCACCGCCCCCCTGCCCGCCATCACCGACCCCGTGCTCATCGACGGCTACACCCAGCCCACCTCACTCCCCCCCGCCGCCCCGGGCACGGCGGTGATCCTGGTCGAGTTGGACGGCAGCCTGGCCGGGATGTCAAACGGCCTCACCTTCAACCCCGGTTCCGCCGGCAGCCAGGTGAGAGGGCTGGCGATAAACAGGTGGAACGGTGACGGCATCGAGATCGACGGCGTTGCCGGGGTAGTCGTGGACGGCAACTACATAGGCACCGACTGGACCGGCGCACTTCCCCTGCCCAACTCGACCGGCGTCGAGATAGCCTCGAGGCTCGGCCCCGCCAACGGCAACGTCATCGGGGGCTCGACCCCCGCCAACCAGAACGTGATCTCGGGCAACCTCGGGTTCGGTGTGGTCATAGACAATTCGGCCGGCAACTTCGTGCAGGGAAACCTCATCGGCACCAACGCGGCAGGCATCACCCCTGTCCCAAACGGGGCCGCCGGCATCCTGCTCTACAACGCGGCCAGCGCGAACACCATCGGCGGCGCCACTCCCGTTTAGGGCAACCTCATCTCCGGCAACGGCATCAGCGGCATAGAGATGTTCGCCGCCAGCGGCAACTTCGTGCAGGGCAACACCATCGGCACCGACCTGGCAGGCACCGTTCGCATGGGCAACGGCGGGGACGGGATATACGTGTGGGGCTCCTCCAACGGCAACACCATCGGGGGGAACGCCGTTACCAACCCCGCCCTCAGCAACCTCATATCCGGCAACGGCGATAACGGCATCGAGATCGACGGCTCCACCGGCAACCTCGTGCGTGGCAACCATATAGGCACCGACCCAGGGGGCACCACCTCGCTATACAACACCCAGAGCGGGGTGTATCTACTCAACTCCGCCAACACCAACACCATCGGGGGCGGCACGTCCGGGGAGGGGAACCTCGTCTCCGGCAACGGCGCCGACGGCGTGAGGATAGACGGCTCCACCGGCAACTTCGTGCAGGGCAATTTCGTGGGGACAGACCTAGGCGGGAACGCCAGGCTGCCGAACGCAAGGTACGGGGTCAACCTGGAGAACTTAGCCAGCAGCAACACCATCGGGGGCGGCACGTCCGGGCAGGGGAATCTCATCTCCGGCAACGCGGTCCACGGGGTGCGCATAACGGGCTGCAGCTCCGTTGCCGTCGAGGGCAACTACATAGGCACGGACATAAAGGGAACGGCCCCTTTGTATAACGGTTCCGACGGCGTCCGCCTGGACGGCGGCGCGGTCGGAATCACCATCGGTGGAACCACCGCCGGGCAGCGCAACGTCATCTCAGGCAACAGCAACAACGGGATCGGCATTGAGAACAACGCCAGCAACAACAACGTTGAGGGCAACTTTATCGGCCTGGATATGACCGGCGGCGCAGCGCTGCCGAACGGCGGCAACGGCGTGCATATAGGCACGGGCTGCATAACCAACACCATCGGCGGCACCACCGCCGGGCACCGCAACGTCATCTCCGGCAACACCGGCCACGGCGTCTATATAGACGGCTCCACGGGCAACTTCGTGGAGGGGAATTACATCGGCACCGACGCCAGCGGGACCGACCCGTCAGGGACCATGGCCCTGGCCAACGGTCAGCAGGGCGTCTATCTCTTTAACGCCAACAACAACACCATCGGGGGCACCACCACCGGGCACCGCAACGTCATCTCCAACAACGCGTGGGAGGGCGTGGAGATAGACGGATGCACCGGGTGCACCGTATCCGCCAACTATATCGGCCTCGACGCAAGCGGGGCCGCCCTGGGCAACGGCAACAACGGCGTATGGATCCTCAGCGGCTCCAGCGGCAACACCGTCGGGGGCACCACCAGCGCGGAGCGCAATTTCATCTCCGGCAACGGCGGTTCCGGGGTGGACATCAACAGCTCCAACGCCAACACCGTGGAGGGCAACTATATCGGCACCAATACCACCGGCGGCGCGGCCGTACCCAACGGTAAGGACGGCGTGGGCATATTCGGCGGCTCCACCGCCAACAAAATCGGCGGGCTGCCGCCCAACAGCCCCAACCTCATCTCCGGCAACGGCGGCAGCGGGGTCTATTTAGCCGGCTCCGGCTGCAGCGGCAACTTCGTGCAGGGCAACCGCATCGGCACCAACGCCGCCGGGACCGGTGCCGTTCCCAACCAGCAGTCCGGTATCCGTCTTGCCAGCGGGGCGAACAACAACACCGTCGGGGGCAGCCAGAACTTCCTGGGCAATACCATCTCCGGCAACATCCAGAGCGGCATCCGCATCGATAACTCCACCGGCAACATCGTGGAGGGAAACTTTATCGGCACCAACGCCACCGGGGCTGGCCCCGTCCCCAACGTCGGGGACGGAATATATCTCCTCAACTCCGCCGACAACAACACCATCGGGAGCAGCGTCTCCACCGACGTCAACGTCGTCTCCGGCAACGGCGGCAACGGCATCCTCATAGACGGCTCCACCGGCATCACCGTCAAGGGCAACTTCATCGGCACCGACGCGGCTGGCACCGCGAAGGTGGCCAACACGGGCAGCGGCATATACCTCCAGAACGGCGCCGACAGCAACACCATAGGGGGCACCACTTCCGCGGAGCGCAACATCATCAGCGGCAACGGCGCCAACGGGGTGGGCATCGACGGCTCCGCCGGGAACACCATATCCGCCAATTACATAGGGGTGTCCCAGACGAGCATCACGGCCCTGGGCAACAGCGGCCGCGGCGTATGGATCGGCAACGGGGCCACCTCCAACACCATCGGCGGCACCACCTCGGGGGAGAGGAACGTCATCTCCGGGAACCTCGACGGCGTGTATATAACCGGCTCGGGCTGCACCGGCAACCTCGTCCACGGCAACCATATCGGCACGGACTCCGGCGGCGGCGGAGCCGTCTCCAACCTCAACAACGGCGTGGAGATAACCGGCGGCGCCAGCGGCAATACCGTCGGCGGCAACAGCGCCGCGTACATGAACGTCATCTCCGGCAACCTGGCCAACGGCGTGTGCATCAGCGGAGGCACCACAAACTTCATCAGGGGCAACCGCATCGGCACGACCTCCGGCGGGACAACCGCCGTGCCCAACGTCGCGAGCGGCATCTACCTGCAGAGCGGAGACGGCAACACCGTGGGCGGCAGCAGCGCCGGGCAGGGGAACCTCATCTCGGGCAACGGCCTCCACGGAGTCAGGATAAGCAGCAACGGCAACGCGGTCGCGGGCAACCTGATAGGGGTCGACGCTGCTGGCACGACTGTACTTGCCAACACCCAGGACGGCATATACCTGTCCAACGGCGCCAGCGGCAACTCCATCGGGGGCAACACCGCCGGCCACCGCAACGTGATAACGGGCAACGGCGGGCGCGGCATCGCCCTCGACGACGCCGGCGGCAACACCGTGGAGGGGAACTATATCGGGCTGGACAGCGCAGGGTTAGGACACGGCCCCAATAATAACAGCACCGGGGTGTGGATCGGCAACGGCTCCACCGGTAACGTCATCGGGGGCTCGACCGCCGCTTTCCGCAACGTCATCTCCTCAAATATAGGCGACGGCGTCATGATCACCAACTCCGCCAGCGGCAACTTTGTCCAGGGCAACTTCATCGGCACCAACGTTGCGGGCACCGCCGGCTGGCCCAACGGGAGCCACGGCGTGAGGGTCCAGGGCACCTCCAACAACAACTCGATCGGCGGCATGCAGCCGACGGGGCTGGGGAACGTCATCTCCGGAAACATGGGGCACGGCGTGCTGGCGAGCAACTCCACTGGCTGCGCCATCGAGGGCAACCTCATCGGGACCGACGCGGCGGGGACCCTCGCCATAGCGAACGCGCAGGACGGCGTGCGCATCGCCAGCGGCGCCGACAACACCACCGTGGGCGGCACCAACGTCGGGCTGATGAACGTCATCTCCGGCAACGGCGGGAACGGCATCAGCGTGGACGGCTCCACCGGCGCCGTCATACAGCGCAACCATATCGGCACCGGCGCGGCAGGGACCGGAAGCATACCAAACACCCTGGTCGGCATAGACCTCGCCAACAACTCCGACAACGCGACTATCGGCGGTGCGGCGGCGGACGCCAACCTCATCGCCAACAACTCCCAGGGCGGGGTGGACATCGGCGGCAGCAACAACTGCGAGGTCAGCCACAACCAGGTGACGGCGAATGGCGTCATCAGCGTGGGCATCACCGGCAGCACCGACTGCGAGGTGAGCTTCAACCAGATAACCGGCAACGGCTACGGGGTGGTGGTATGGGACGCGGCGGCCTTGCGCAACAAGATAAGCCAGAACTCCATCTACAACAACGGGCCCCTGGGCATCGACCTCATGGGCGACGGGGTGACCCCCAACGACGGCAACAACAACAACCCCGCCAGGGCCAACCGCGGCTACAACTTCCCCGTCTTCGCGGCCGGCCAGGTCCCGGTCATCGCGGGCACCACCTACGCGTCCGGCACCGCCCCGCCCAACGCCGTGGTGGAGTTCTATTACACCGGGCCGGTCCCCAGCCCGAGCGGACACGGCCAGGGGCAGACCTACCTGGGGCAGACCACCGCCGACGGCAGCGGGAACTTCTCCACCACCCTGACGGGGCTGTCCAACGGCGATGCCCTGTCCGCGATCGCCATCAGCCCCGCGGGAGACCCCTCGGGCGAGGGCAACACCAGCGAGTTCTCCGCCAACGCGACGGTGACCACGGGCTACAGCGTCACCGCCTCGGTGAGCGGGGGCGGGGGCAGCGTGGACCCGGCCTTCCAGCCCGTCGTGCAGGGAAACAACGCCAGCATCGACATCTACCCCGCCGACCACTACCACATAGGCACCATCACCGATAACCTGGCGCCGCAGGCCATAAGCAACCCCTATACCATCAACAACGTCACCATCGACCACAGCGTGGTGGTCACCTTCGCCATCGACACCAACACCGTGGACGCCTCCGTGGAC
>CAYPZH010000152.1:0-7463 GCA_964415205.1 uncultured Actinomycetota bacterium
ACTTCTTTATCTCCGTCACCCTTCCGGCGCCCACGGTGCGGCCACCCTCGCGGATGGCGAAGCGCAGGCCCTCCTCCATGGCGATGGGGTTGATGAGCTCCAGGTCCATCTCTATGTTGTCGCCGGGCATGACCATCTCCACGCCCTCGGGGAGCATGGCGGTGCCGGTGATGTCGGTGGTGCGGAAGTAGAACTGGGGGCGGTAGCCGCTGAAGAAGGGGGTGTGGCGGCCGCCCTCCTCGCGCGAGAGCACGTAGACCTGGGCCTTGAACTCGGTGTGGGGGGTGATGGAGCCGGGCACGGCCACCACCTGGCCGCGCTCCACGTCCTTGCGGCCGATGCCCCTGAGCAGCAGCCCCACGTTGTCCCCGGCCTGCCCCTCGTCCAGGATCTTTCTGAACATCTCCACCCCGGTGACCACCGTCTTCTTGGTGGGGCGGATGCCCACGATCTCCACCTCGTCCCCGGTGTGGATGGCCCCGCGCTCGATGCGCCCGGTGACCACGGTGCCGCGGCCGGTGATGGAAAAGACGTCCTCGATGGCCAAGAGGAAGGGCTTGTCCACGTCGCGCACCGGGGTGGGGATGTAGTCGTCCACGGCGTCCATGAGCTCCATCACCGAGGAGCAGGCCTCGCACTCCCTTTTGCCGCAGCCGCACTCCATGGCCTTCAAGGCGGAGCCGGCCACCACCGGGATGTCGTCCCCGGGGAACTCGTACTCGGTGAGGAGCTCGCGCACCTCCATCTCCACCAGCTCCAGCAGCTCGGGGTCGTCCACCATGTCCGCCTTGTTCAGGTAGACCACCATGGCGGGGACGCCCACCTGGCGGGCGAGCAGGATGTGCTCGCGCGTCTGGGGCATGGGTCCGTCGGCGGCGGAGACCACCAGGATGGCCCCGTCCATCTGGGCGGCGCCGGTGATCATGTTCTTGATGTAGTCGGCGTGGCCGGGGCAGTCCACGTGGGCGTAATGCCTCTTCTCGGTCTGGTACTCCACGTGGGCGATGGCGATGGTTATGCCGCGCTCCTTCTCCTCGGGAGCGTTGTCTATGGAGTCGAAGGACCGCACCTCCACCTCCTGCCCCTGGTTGGACAGGCACATGGTGATGGCCGAGGTGAGGGTGGTCTTGCCGTGGTCCACGTGCCCGATGGTTCCCACGTTCACATGGGGCTTGGTCCTCTCGAATTTCTTCTTGGCCATTTTACCTTTCCTCCTGAATCTGCTTACGGTGCCGCGCTATGGACACAACTTCCCTATTCTAAATGCCCGGAGGCCCTCGTACAAGCCTCTTTTACTCTCCCTTTATACGGCGGACTATATCCGACGCTATGCCGTGCGGTACCTCGCTGTAATGCGAGAACTGCATGTGGTGCGTGGCCCTGCCCTGGCTGAGAGAGCGTATGTCCGTGGCGTAGCCGAAGGTCTCTGCCAGCGGCAGCATCGCGGTCACTACCTGCAGCCTGCCGCGGGTCTCCATGCCCTCTACCTTGCCCCTGCGGGCATTGACGTCGGCGATGATGTCGCCCAGGTATTCCTCCGCGACGGTGATGGTCGTCTTCATGATAGGCTCCAGCAGCACGGGCTCGGCCCGCCGCAGCGCCTCCTGGAAGGCGGCGGAACCCGCCGCCTTGAAGGCCAGCTCCGAGGAGTCCACCTCGTGGTAGGAGCCGTTCCTCAGCGTCACCTTCACGTCCACCACCGGGTAGCCGGCGAGGGTCCCGAACTCCATGGCCCCCCTCACACCCTGCTCCACCGCAGGGATGAACTCCTTGGGGATGGCGTTGCCGGTTACTCTGTTCTCGAACTCGAAACCGCCGCCCGGGGGCAAGGGTTCGACGTCGATGACCACATGGCCGTACTGCCCGTGCCCTCCCGTCTGGCGGATGAACTTCCCCTCCACCCCGCGGGCTTGCCCGCGGATGGTCTCGCGGTAGGATACCTGGGGGCGGCCCACATTGGCGCCCACCCCGAACTCCCGCAGCAGCCGGTCGACCACGATCTCCAGGTGCAGTTCACCCATGCCCGAGATGATGGTCTGTCCCGTCTCCTCATCCAGCCTCACCCGGAAGGTCGGGTCCTCGTCGGAGACGCGCTCCATGGCCACGCTCAGCTTGTCCTGGTCGGCCTTGGTCTTGGGCTCTATGGCCACGGATATCACCGGCTCGGGGAACTCCATGGACTCGAGCAGGATGGGGCGGTGCGCCGAGCAGAGGGTGTCCCCGGTATGGGTCTCCCTCAGACCTACGGCAGCGACGATGTCCCCGGTGTAGATGGTCTCCCGCTCGGCGCGGTGATTGGCGTGCATCTGCAGCAGGCGCCCGATGCGCTCCTTCTTCCTGCGCGTGCTGTTGTAGACCGTTGAGCCGGAGCGCAAGGTGCCGGAGTAGACCCTTATATAGATGAGCTTTCCCACGTAAGGATCGGAGACCACCTTGAAGGCGAGGGCGGCAAAGGGCTCGTCGTCGGCGGCTTTGCGTACTTCCTTCTTCTCCTCCTTGCCCAGGTGCACCCCCTCCACCGGGGGTATGTCCAGGGGAGAGGGGAGGTAGTCCGCCACCCCGTCCAGGAGCGGCTGCACCCCTTTGTTGCGGAAGGAAGAGCCGCAGAACACCGGGGTGATCTCGCAGGCGAGCACGCCGGCGCGCAGCCCGCGCCGGATATCGTCGCCGGTGACCTTCTCCTCGCCGTGCAGGTACTTATCCATGAGCTCGTCGTCGTGGACGGCGCAGCTCTCCACCAGGGCGTGGTGATAGAGTTCCGACGCGACGGCCAGGTCCGCGGGGATCTCCCGCTCCTCCCAGCGCGTCCCCAGCTCGTCCGTATATATGAGCGCTTTCATCTCCACCAGGTCCACCACGCCCTCGAAGCCGCCCTCCGCGCCTATGGGGATCTGCACCGCCACCGGCCGCGTTTCAAAGCGGTCCTCGAGCATCTCCAGGCACTCGAAATAATCCGCCCCGGGGCGGTCCATCTTGTTCACGTAGCAGATGCGCGGCACGCCGTAATGGTCCGCCTGCCTCCAAACCGTCTCCGTCTGGGGCTCCACCCCCGCGACGGCATCCAGGATGGCTATGGCCCCGTCCAGGACCCGGAGCGAGCGTTCTACCTCTACGGTGAAGTCCACGTGCCCGGGTGTATCTATGATGTTGATCTTATGGTCTCTCCAGAAACAGGTGGTCGCGGCGCTGGTGATGGTGATTCCCCTCTCCTGCTCCTGCACCATCCAGTCCATGACCGTGGAGCCGTCGTGCACCTCGCCCATCTTATAGGTCTTGCCGGTGTAAAAAAGTATCCTCTCGGTGGTGGTGGTTTTTCCGGCGTCTATGTGCGATATTATGCCGATGTTGCGCACGCGCTCCAGCGGGAAGCGCTCCTCTTCCTCGCTCAATTTATCCACCCTGCTCGTCGTGGTGATCTTCATGCTACCATCGGTAATGGGCGAACGCCTTGTTCGCCTCGGCCATCTTGTGCAGGTCTTCCTTCTTCTTTATCGAGGCGCCGATGCCGTTGGAGGCGTCCAGCAGCTCGTTCGCCAGCCGCTCCTGCATGGTCTTCTCCTTGCGCTGGCGCGTGAAGTTGACGATCCACCTGATGGCCAGGGTGGTGCTGCGCCGCGGCCGCACCTCCACCGGCACCTGGTAGGATGCGCCTCCCACCCGGCGCGACCTCACCTCGAGCACGGGCCGGACGTTGTCAGTCGCTTTGCGCAGTATCACCAGCGGGTCGTTGCCCGTTTTCTCGCGCAGGATGTCCAGGGCGCCGTAAACCACCTTCTCCGCCGTGCTCTTCTTGCCGTCCAGCATTATCTTGCGGATGTACTGCTCCACCAGGACGCTGTGATACCTTGTATCCGGCGGTATCTCCCGCTTGGGCGCTGGCCCTTTCCTCGGCATCGTCTTCCTCGTTTCCCCGGCCCCTTACAGGCCGGCCGTCTTCTTAGTCCCGTACCTGGAGCGTGACTGCTTGCGGTCCACGACTCCGGCGGCATCCAGGGTGCCGCGGATTATCTTGTAACGCACTCCGGGGAGGTCCTTCACCCTGCCCCCCCTCACCAGGACGATGGAATGTTCCTGCAGGTTGTGGCCTATTCCCGGGATATAGGAGGTGACCTCTATGCCGTTGGTCAGCCTGACCCTGGCGATCTTGCGCAGAGCCGAGTTGGGCTTTTTGGGGGTCGACGTCTTCACCTGCGTGCACACGCCCCTCCTCTGAGGGCACCCCTGCAGCGCGGGCGTCTTTGTCTTCTTCCTCTTGTCCGAACGGCCCTTGCGGACCAACTGGTTGATGGTTGGCAAGCCTTCCTCCTAGAGAGAATAATCTCCTTCTCTACCTGCTTTTTTGTTTTTAACACGCCAAACCGAGATTCTACCATCACCCCTTAGGGGTGTCAATCGAACTGCGCGTTTTTTATTCCGCCTCTTCTTCCTCTCCCGGCTCCTCTGCCTCTTCCATCTCCTCGCCCAGCTCGAGCTCCTTGAGCAGTCCGGCCTTCTTCAGCTCCTCCACGTTCCCTTTGCCGAGGCCGGCATCGTAGAGGTCGTCCTCTTTCAACCTGAGGAGGTCGCCCTTGGTCTCGATGTTGGCCTGCTTGAGCTGGTTCACCGTGCGCGCCGAGAGGCCGAGCTCACCTACCTCGGTCTCATCGGCCTCCTTGGCCGCGGAGAACACCTGCTCTCCCAGGGGTTCCTGGGTCAGGTCCTCCACTTCCTCGAGCAGGCTGATACCCATGTGCTTGGGCCTGACCTTGATGTTGCGGTAACGGCTCATACCGGTGCCCGCGGGTATGAGCTTGCCGATGATCACGTTCTCTTTCAGCCCCAGCAGGGGGTCCATGCGGCCGGAGATGGCCGCGTCGGTGAGCACGCGCGTGGTCTCCTGGAAGGAGGCCGCGGAGAGGAAGGAGTCCGTGGCCAGCGAGGCCTTGGTGATGCCGAGGAGCATCTGGCGCGCCGTAGCGGGTTCACCGCCCTCGGCCGCCACGGCCTCGTTTATCTCGGCGAATGCCTTGCGGTCCGTCTTCTCCCCCGGGAGCAGGTCCGTGTCCCCCGCCTCCACCACCTCGACCTTCTTCATCATCTGCCGCACGATGAGCTCGATGTGCTTGTCGTGGATGTCCACACCCTGGCTCTTGTATACCTCCTGCACCTCCTGCACCATGTATAGCTGGGCCGCCTGCGGCCCCAGCACGCGCAGGATGTCGTGGGGGTTGGCCGAGCCCTCGATGAGCTGGTCCCCCGCCGCCACCTCCTGGCCGTCGCGCACCCTCAGGCGCGCGCGCCGCGGCACCTGGTAGGCGCGCTCCTTGTTGCCCGACCCGGTGATGGTTATCTTGCGTGATTTCTCGGAGTCCTCGATGGACACCCTGCCTGAGATGTCGGCGATGACCGCCTGGCCCTTGGGCTTGCGCGCTTCGAAGAGCTCCACCACCCGGGGCAGGCCGTGGGTGATGTCCTCCCCCGCCACGCCCCCGGTGTGGAAGGTGCGCATAGTCAACTGGGTGCCGGGCTCTCCGATGGACTGGGCGGCGATGATCCCCACCGCCTCTCCGATCTCCACCAGCCTGCCCGTGGCCAGCATGGTGCCGTAGCAGCGGCAGCACACCCCGTTGCGCGCCTCGCAGGTCATCACCGAGCGCACCATGACCTCCTCGATACCCAGCTTGGCGAGTCTCTCCACGTCCTCCAGTGTGATCTCCGCGTTCTTGGGCAGGATGACCTCCCTGGTCTTGGGATTGGAGACCCGCTTCAGGGTCACCCGTGCGGCCAGGGAGTTGTTGAGCTCGCCCTGGGGGGTTAGCACCTTGACCGGGATACCCTTGTCGGTGCCGCAGTCGAGCTCCCGCACGATGACCTCCTGGGACACGTCCACCAGGCGGCGGGTGAGGTAGCCGGAGTCCGCGGTCCTGAGCGCGGTGTCAGCCAGGCCCTTGCGGGCCCCGTGGGTGGAGATGAAGTACTCCAGCACCGTGAGCCCCTCGCGGAAGTTGCTCTTGATGGGGCGGTCGATGATCTCGCCCTTGGGGTTGGCTACAAGGCCGCGCATGCCCGCCAGCTGGCGGATCTGCTTGATGTTGCCGCGGGCCCCCGAGTTGGCCATGAGGAAGATGGGGTTGAAGGTGTCGAAGGAGCGCTCCATGGCCTCGGTGACCTCGTCGGTGGCCTCGGTCCACAGCTCCACCACCCGCTGGTGGCGTTCGTCGTCGGTGATGAGGCCGCGCTTGTAATTCTCCTCTATCTTCTCCACCTCCGCCTCCGGGGTCTCAAGGATGCTCTCCTTGTCCGGGGGCACGGTGATGTCCTGCACGGAGATGGTGATGCCAGCCAGGGTGGCGAAATGGAAGCCGATCCTTTTGATGTTGTCCAGGATCTCCGCGGTCTTTACGGTATCGTAGCGCACGGCGACGTCGGTGACTATACGCTGCAGGTTGGACTTGTTCACGGGCTCGTTGATAAACGGGTAGTCGTCGGGCAGGGCCGAATTGAAGATGACCCGCCCCACCGAGGTGTCGACGATCTTTGCGGGCCGCCCCTTCTGGCGCACGCGCACCTTCACCGGGGCGTGCAGAGCCACCTCCTTGAACTCGTAGGCCATGATGGCCTCGTCCGCCGAGGAGAAGACCTTGCCTTCGCCCTTCTCCCCTTCCTTGATCACGGTGAGATAGGAGGCGCCCAGCACCATGTCCTGGGTGGGGGTGGTGATGGGGCGCCCGTGGGCGGGCGAGAGGATATTGTGGGCTGAGAGCATGAGGATGCGCGACTCCGCCTGCGCCTCGCTGGAGAGCGGCAGGTGCACGGCCATCTGGTCGCCGTCGAAGTCGGCGTTGAAGGCGGTGCACACCAGGGGGTGGATCTGGATGGCCTTGCCCTCAACCAGCACCGGCTCGAAGGCCTGGATGCCCAGGCGGTGCAGGGTGGGGGCGCGGTTGAGGAGCACCGGGTGCTCCTGGATGACCTCGTCCAGCACGTCCCACACCTCAGGGCGCTGCCTCTCCACCATCCTCTTGGCGCTCTTTATGTTCTGGGCGTATTCCTTGTCCACTAAGAGTTTCATCACGAAGGGCTTGAACAGCTCCAGGGCCATCTGCTTGGGCAGGCCGCACTGGTGCAGCTTGAGGTTGGGGCCCACCACGATGACCGAGCGGCCGGAGTAGTCGACACGCTTGCCCAGCAGGTTCTGGCGGAAGCGCCCCTGCTTGCCCTTGAGCATGTCGGAGAGGGACTTCAAAGGCCGGTTGCCCGGGCCGGTCACCGCGCGGCCGCGGCGGCCGTTGTCGAAGAGGGCGTCCACCGCCTCCTGCAGCATCCTCTTCTCGTTGTTGACGATTATCTCCGGGGCCCCCAGGTCCAGGAGCCTCTTGAGGCGGTTGTTGCGGTTGATGACCCGGCGGTAGAGGTCGTTCAGGTCCGAGGTGGCGAAGCGGCCGCCGTCCAGCTGCACCATGGGGCGCAGGTCGGGCGGGATG
>CAYPZH010000153.1:0-7446 GCA_964415205.1 uncultured Actinomycetota bacterium
CGAAATTGTCGGGTAGGTAGGCGATGCGCGGCTCCTGGGTCATGCCGTTCTCGCGCAGCCACTCCTGCCCGTGCAGGTAATCGCGGATGACGGCCTCCAGCTCGGGGAGGATGGTGTCCGGGGTGGTGATGCCGCTGCCGCTGAGCCGGATGCGGCCTTCGTTCACCCAGCGCCGGATGGCCTCCCTCCTGCCGGGATTGCGGTCCCAGTACATCTTGAGGAAGAACATGCACTCGATGGAATATACCCGACGCTGCTCCTCCTGCAGGCAGCGCATCATGCCGTCGAGCACCCGGGTGATGCGCAGGCGGTAGTATTCCCCGGCGGTGAAAAGCCAGTCAGGGTCCCAGTGGCTCGATTCCGCGAAGACGATCACGCGCGCGGCCTCCGCGGGGATGCCGAGCCTCCGCCGCAGTTCGTCCTCTGTTTCCGTACTGGTCGCCACACCTGACCTCCATGGAGTCGCGCCACTTCGCGTTCAATTCTATCACCCGTGCCCGCAACGTCCCTTTTGGGGTCGATCCTCGATGGGGACATTGTTGCGCCACTTTTCTGTCCCCTTATGCGCCACTTTTCTGTCCCCTTAAAGGGTGACCCCGTAAGGGACGAGCGCTGTCTGACCGCTTGGGGTTAATCATGGATCCCGTTTCGACCGATGAGACAGTGAAGCAAATGGCGGATGCCGGGAAGGAGCGGATATGAAAAGAACCTTGCTCAGTATCGTGATCTTCTTGCTCGCTGTCGCGCTGCTGGCGACGGGATGCGGAGGCGGCGATGACTCACAACCAGGGGATAACCAGGACGGGCAGAACGGCGAGGAGAGATCGGCCTCGCTGGTCTTCTCCGACCCCGAGCTGCAGTTCCAGCTCACGCGCGCGCTGGGGGATACCGCCTACGGCGGCGCGGACATAGGTGAGTGCCTGTCCACTGCCGAGCGCATCACCGAGGGCGACGTGGACAGCTGGTACCAGGAGTGGTACGCGACGGCGGAACGCGTGCGGTGCATCGCGGAGGACAGCCTGGCTACGGGGCACGAGGTCAGCGCCCGCGAAGCATACCTCAGGGCGAGCACCTATTACGCCATGGCCGAGTTCTACCTGCACGGCGACCCCACGGACCCGCGCATAAGGGAGAGCTCGGCGAAGAGCAGGGACTGCTTCGCCCTGGCAGCAGAGCTCTCCGATATCCCCATCGAGCCCGTGCGCATCCCCTACGAGGGGACCACCCTTCCCGGGTATTTCTATCACGCGGACGGCTCGGGCGCGCCCCGCCCCACCATCATCATCCAGACCGGGTTCGACGGCACCCAGGAAGAGCTCTATAACGGGGGGGCGGTGGCCGCGGTGCGCCGGGGATACAACTGCCTCACCTTCGAGGGGCCCGGGCAGGGCGAGGTCATCCGCGAGCAGGGCATCCCCTTCCGCTATGACTGGGAGAAGGTGATCACGCCGGTGGTCGACTACGTCGTCTCCCGGCCCGAGGTCGACCCCGGACGGGTGGCCCTTCTCGGTTACAGCATGGGCGGGTACCTCGCGCCGCGCGGCGCCGCCTTCGAGCCCCGCCTCGCGGCTCTCATCGCCGACGGCGGCGTCTTCGAGCCCTGGTACCCTGTGGCCGCGAATATAGCCCAGTTCTATACCCCGTCGGGCGGGACCGCCGATGGGCTCATCGACGCCATCCGCGCCGACCCCGATGCCTTCGACGCGGCCATGCAGGAGGCGATAGAGGAGAGCGTCCAGTTCAACTGGTGGGTGGGAAACGGCATGTTCACCTTCCAGGTGGACTCGCCCAGCGCTTTCCTGCTGGCGTATGCGCAGTACTCCATGGAGGGCGTGGCGGACAAGATAACCTGCCCCACCCTGGTCATCGATTCCGAGAACGACACCGGCATGAAGGGCGAGCCACAGAGGATATACGACGCCCTGACCTGCCCCAAGGGTTTCATCCTCTTCACCGCGGAGGAGGGGGCGGGCCTGCACTGCCAGATGGGCGCCATGCTCCTGGCGCACCAGCGCATCTTCGACTGGCTGGACGAGGCACTCTCCATACCGTGACCCCAAACGGGACGCAAGAATGGCACGGGGCGGGGTCGGCCCCGGAGGGGACGTTGGGTGGGGAAATGCAATAAGGAGGACCCTGGGGAGGGCCCCCCTTATTGTGTGGGAGGAAACCTTAAAGCCGCGCCTTTAAAGGGCGGTGCCTTGCTCTAACAGCGGTCCTTCCTGCCTTTCCTCCTACCAGCTCGAGTAGCCCGTCGAGCAGGACCCTTCGATGCTGCCGTTCCAGTACACGGAGCGCTCCGCTACGATCGGCGTCGAGGAACGCACGATGGTGGAGACGTCGTTGGTCTCCCCGACATCATCCAGCACGGGAACGGAGGTCCTCCTGCCGGCGGGCAGGACCAGGGGCTCCCTCTCGACGGCTCCGGTCTCGGTCTGGTAGGTGATGTAAACCGTAGCGTCGGACGGCCCCGGGTTCTGCAGCAGCACCCAGGTCTGGAAGCCGCCGGCGGTGCAGCCCTCGGCCAGGTAGGACCTGAAGCTTGGGCTGGTGAGCCCGTGCGAGTCGTGCCCGCTGGCCTTGCCGTTCCAGTACATGGCGCGCTCGGCGATGACCTGCCCTCCCATCAAGGCCTGCACCTTGGTGGAGACGTCCAGGTCATCTATCTTGTCGTTGACCCGGAAGGTCTGGCGGGAGTTTGCCGGGATCTCGACGCCCTGCCACTCGGGCGGCTCCTGCAGCCCGGTGCTGGTCATAAAGGACAGGGCGACCGGGACGGGGTGGTCGTTGGGATTTTGCACCAATATAAAGGTCTCGAAACCGCCGGCGCTGGCGCCCTCGGCCAGGTACCACTGCTCGGCCGGGGCTTTCACGCCGGAGGCGCAGTGGCCGCCTCTCTTGTTGTCCCAGTAAACGGCGCGTTCGGCGACGATGGGCCGGTCCGACTCCAGCATGGTCGATACGTCCCAGAGGTCGGTGGCCCCGTCCGCGGCGATGTCGATCGTGGCGCGGGACTGCGCCGGCACCACCTTGTCCGCGCCGGCCTGCTTGCCGCCGCCGGTGTTGTAGGTGACCTTGACCGTGGCATCTTCCGTGCCGGGGTTCTCCAGCAGCACCCAGGTCTCGAAGCCGCCCGCGGTACAGCCCTCGGCCAGGTACCAGGTGTCGGCCGGGGCGTTCACGCCGGAGGCGCAGTGGCCGGCCCCCATGCCGTTCCAGTACATGGCACGCTCCGCCAGGATGGAGTCGCCGTGGTAGCCCTCGACGCGGGTCGCGAACTCTCTGCCCTCGCCGATGATGGCCTCGGCGTTGACGGTGGTGCGGGTGCGGGCCGCGAGGTCGAACTCCTGCCTCTCCGTGCCTCCGCCCTCGATATAGAAGTCGATGATGACGTGGGTGGCCCAGCTATTGGGGTTGGCGACGCAGATATAGGTGTCGAAGCCCGGTCCGGTGTAGCCCTCGGCGAAGAACCACTCGTTGGGCACGTTGCCGGCGTCTATGGCCCCGCTGACGATGATGCGGTCGGTGGGGATCTGCGTGGGATCGACGCCCGGGTCGTCGCCCATGGGCTCGACCTGTATAGCGCGCACCCACTTGAGCCATTTGTTCAGGTTGGTGTCGTCGGGGTCGTACTGCGGCTTGATCATGCGTAGGGGGCCGTCCCCTTCGGGTTCCGGCCCGAGTTCGTTTCCATCCACGTTCCAGGCCAGCATGAACTTGACGAAATCGTCTCCATATTCCGCCCTGATCTCGTCCAGGGGCCAGAGGTCCTTGAAGCCCCAGCCGTCGGCGGCCAGGAACATGACATCGGTGGCGGTATCCTGCAGGCCTACGACCTGGTCGAGCAGGTAGGGCACCTGGATGCCCGTGCAGGTATCCGTCCCGGTCTCGACCGTGCTGTCGTATGACTTCGCCCATGCATAGTCAGCGGTGACGGGGTAGATGGACTTGAGCTGGTCGAGGGTGAGGGTCCTGCGGTTGAGGATGTTGCCGTAGACCATGACCTCGCCCGCCGGTATGGACTTATAATCCAGGGCGGGGATGCCCGGGGGAAGCGGCTGCACCTCGATGGCCCTCACCATTCTTACCGCCAGGTTCCAGTTATCGTCGCCCGTGCCGGCGGGTGCGTTGTACAGCGTGTTCTCGGGAGCAGGGCCCTCCACGCCCTGGGGCATGACGAGGCGGAACGGCCCTTCCTCATCGTCCAGCTCCCGGTCTACGGGGACGGGAGCCACGAATGGGGCGCCTGCGCCGTTGGGGGCGTTCGGGTTCTCCGCGCTCGGCGGCCCGTTCATGTAGGCCAGCAGGGTGGGAAGCCCGCGGGGGTTGTTGTTGCCCCTCATCTGGTCGAGGGTCAGGGTGACGGCGTAGCCGTCCTCCGCGATGACCCGGATGCCGGTGGTGCCGTCCTTCAGGCCCACCTCCTGCTCCAGCAGGTAAGCGAGGTCGACCCCCCTCCAGTCCTGCTCGAAGTAGGTGTGGGGTGGGGAGGCCTTCTGGCAGGTGTAATGGCCTCCCGCCAGCGTCTCCGAGATGGCTACGATATCTTCGTCGACATTCAGGGTCTGCTTATACTTCTTGATGGACTTCAGTTCAGCCTCGGTGAAAGTGCGGTAGTTGGGTGAGGCTGCAGAGACAGCATCGGCCTGAAAGCCCATTGCCGCTGGGGGTGTTGATGAAAACGCTGCCAGGGGCGCGCTCAACGCCAGCCACAGCAATGCCCCAATAAGAACGATGAGGTATTTCCGCATTCTCTTTCCTCCCATCTCAAAGAGCTTTGACCGCAAAGATCGTGTCCTTTATGCGCTGACGCACAAAAGCCGCCCTCTCCGCGCTGGAAAGGACGGCTCGCGCGAACAAAAGGGGACGTCCCCCCATGCGGAAGGGACGCCCTCATAGAGCCTTGCTTATGGTCTCCCTTTCCAATCACGGGAGGCAGGACCGTTTCCAATCCTACCCTATCGGCAGCCCTCCTTAGCTCTCGCCTTAGGACAGACTGCTCGGAAAACCGTACATCTGCCTGTTTAACATCATTCGCTCGGGGCTGTCAAGTATGTGCGAAGAATGACATCATCATCCGCGTACTCGTACAGACTGGGTATTTCTGCCACAATTCTAGAGAGCGGGGACAGGCGCATCATAGTCGATATCAGAATAGACTGGGATGGGATGAGATCGGCTACCGGTTTTTCGTCTCCCCTTGACAGGTCAGCGGTGCCGCATGATATCTTGACGGCGCAGACGCTCTCCGAGCCTTATGTCCTAAAGCGCGTGCCATGGATAGAGGCCGATAGGGTCAGCCGGGAAACGGGCGGGCCTCCCGTGTTCGGAAAGGAGGGTGCGTGGGAAGAAAGACGCTCTCGCTCTTCGTCCTCGCCGCGGTCCTCATCGCCGCCGCGGTCCTGCTCTTCACCCTCCGCCAGGCGGGCGCCCGGGACCACATCACCATTACCTACGAGGAAGTCCTCTCCATGCCGTCGACCCGGGCGGTGTACCACAGCATCAACAACTGGCAGACGGTGGAGGACACGGAGTTCGAGGGAGTCATACTCTCCGACTTCCTGGAGGACAAAGGGGTGGAAGACGACGGCGCGGAGGTCAAGCTCATCGCCCCCGACGGCTATTTCTGGCCGGCGGTGGGCACGTTGCTCACCCTGTCCGACCTGAAGCAGGCCAACGCGAGCGGCCTCTACCCCCTGCTCGCCTGGGAGATGGACGGCATCGTGCTGCAGCCGGAACCCGACGGCAGCGGCCCGCTCAGGCTGGTGATGCCGCAGTATAACGAGGAGGAGGTCAACAAGCCATCCTGGGTTTCCAACGTCAGGCTCGTCGAGGTCGGTCCCATCGGCGGGGACGGCGAAGCCCCCGATGCGCTGGAGGTCCCGGTGGACGAGGTGTGGATCTACGGCGATGTCCCGGCGGCCTACCCCTATGCGGTGATCTATCCCATCATAGCCCTGCTGGCGGGACTGTTCGCCCTCGCCGCCGCCATCCTCTCGCACGCCGCGGATCGGAAGGGTAAGCGCGCCGCCGCCCAGGTCGCGGCCGTCCTGGTACTTACCGCTGTGCTCGTGGCCGCGACGCCCCTGGCGCTACCGCGCGGTTCGAGCTGCCGGGCGGATCCCGGCGGCCGCGTCTTCTCCATGGGGGAGCTCGCCTCCATGCCCGCCTTCTCCGGACATTACACGTTTCTGAAATCTCAGGAACCGTTCACTTACTACGAGGCCGACTACAGGGGCGTGCCCCTCTCCTATCTGATAGAGGAAAAGCTGAGCCTCTCTCCCGCCGCGACCGGCGTGCGGGTGAAGGCAAGGGACGGATATGATGTGTCTTTGTCCCTCGCCGAGATAAGGAACACCTATCCCGGCGGCCTCGAGGTCATCATCGCCTACGAGAAGGACGGCGCCGCCCTGGTGGGGGACGAGGGGCCCCTGCGCCTGGTCGTGCCCCAGAGCGTGCCCGGCGAGAAGGAGCGGGGGGGCGAGCCCAACACGCCCTTATGCGCGTGGATGATCTACACCGTGGAGGTCCTGCCCCTGCCGGCGGGGGAGCAACCACCGGCCGAGGGGACGGTGCCCGAGGGCTCGCTGGCGGTATACGGTGCGGTGAGCGAACCCGCCCCGCAGCCGCTGGCCCCCGAGCCGCCCGCCCCGCAGCCGGCGCAGCCAGAGGAGGAGCAGAACGAAGCGGGGGAGCAGGCACAGGAGCAACCGGGACCCGCGCCCGCGGTGGAGGAGCCCGCGGTCACATCGGTGGCTCTGATCTCGGACCCGGCCGGGGCGTTCAGCGTGCACTGGATGGTGATGTCCTCGATGCAGGTGCAGCCGTTCCAGGCGGTCCTGCCCCTGCTGTTCTTCGTAAACCGTGAGAGGAGGGCATCTTGAAAAAGTATGTCATCCTGCCGGTGTGCCTGGCGGTCACGGCCTGTTTGCTGGCTTCCATCTGTGGTTGCGGGGAAGAGCGGGAGGTGTCTCCCTTCCTGGAGAGCGAGAGGCGCCTGGAGGGGATGTACGAGGAATGCGCGACCATAGAGATATCCGATCCCCTGGGCGATCGCCCCGACATCGTCGTGGAAGACATAAAATCGTCCATGCAGAAGGTCGACGTGGAGGCGGTGCTGGTAAGGTCAAACGGCATGGCGAAGGAGGGGGTGTGGTCGGGGGCGCGCCTCTCCGAAGTCCTGCAGAGCCACGGCGTGGAGGGGCCTTTCGTGGAATTGAGGATCGAGGCGTTTGACGGCTACATCGCGAAGGTCGATTACGAGATAGCGATGCGCCCCGACACCATCCTCGCCTGGGAGGAAGACGGCGCCCCCCTGCCCGAGGAGCAGGGACCGATAAGGCTGGTGGTGGGCAGCGAGGACGGGTTCTACTGGATCCACCGCATCACCGAGATGGAGGTCGCCAGGTGAGGACCAGGTGGGCGCCCGCGCTCGCCGTACTCCCG